>NZ_KV801860.1:0-61995 GCF_001810555.1 Corynebacterium sp. HMSC063G05
TCATAAACTCGCACAGTTTCACATTTGCAGCCCGCATTCATGGGTTAATCAACAAACTTGGCGGCGGCCAACAGCAGATACACGTCCGATACCGCCACAACTAGCCCCCGCCACCCCGACTACGCCTTATCCAGCCACTCCTGAGCCACCAATTCAGGGTTGGCACCGCTGGCCACAGCCCGAGTCATTAGCTTTAAATCCTCAGTGCTCAAAGAACCAGCGATCTCGTTGAGTACCCGGACTCGGTCGCTCCGGTCCAACGCCGGCTTGGCGTAGAAAGGCACGATCCACTGCGGCAGGTTAGCCCCGGGGTTGTCAGCTGACATATCCGTGCACCCCTGGGCCATGCCCGCGTCGGTGGCCATAACTTGCCCCGGCAGCGACCGCGAAAAAGCATCATAAACGCGGTCGCGCCACTCGCCACTGAACTGCTTGTCCGGAGTGGAGTCCTCTGCGTAATCCTCGGCCAACAGCTCCGCCGACGCCGGGTCACTCAGTCCGAGCAGTTCACCGGTGCAGCCGAAAGAGACCAGAACCGCTTCATTGCGCACAGCTCGCAACCGGTCCTCAGCATCGCGGATGCCGACGACCTCCGCTTGGCGCCCTACCCTCTCAAAGCTTCGCGCATACACGTACGCGAGAGCTGCTTGCTCGGGGTTGCGCAGGTCTGCCCCGATAGTTACTACCGCCTCCTGCTCGGGAGGAACAGGCATCTGCGGATCCAAATCAGAACACGCGGAAAGGCCGAACCCCGCTGTCCCAGCGACCAACGCCAGGGCAGCAAAAGTGCACACAGCAGCCTTGGAGCTACCCCTGTTCCCCATTGAGCCAGTGCAATAGTGGAGCTCGCCGCTCGCACGTCTAAAATCAATCATCGACACCAGCGTAACCTACGAACGGATTGTGAGGTCTCCCAGAATGGGTGATACGAATAGCCGCAACAACAGCGCTTCGGCGAAAGCTCGCAATCCGCGAACTAACTCGACAAGTAAAGGCTCAACACCGTCGGGCGCAGAAAAACCCGGCAAGACCGCTCGGGCAACGAATGCAGCTAAATCTGCAGCAATGTCAGCTGTCTCGAAGGTGACGCGCACCAACGGATCGTCGTTAAGCGTGGGAGAAACGCAGTCGGAGGCGGTGCGCGACGCCCTGCGCGATTGCGGCGTCTACATCGGCGGCAAGCGTTTGCCGGGCACCTACGACCACTTCTCCGGTCTGTCCGAGGTACGTAATTTTGGCGAGGGCTTCACGTGGCTGTCGTTGTCGCGCCCCAACGCGACGCAGATGGACGCCATCGCTGAGCTCTACGGCCTGGATGAGCTGACGGTGGAGGACGCACTGACCAATCGTCAGCGCCCTAAGATTGAGATCCACGATGATCACGTGGTTTTTGTGATTCGTTCGATTCACTACTCTCCGGAAGGTCTCGCAGACGACGAAAATGAGATCATTCGCTCTGGCCAGCTGATGATTGTTATCGGCCAGGAGTACGTCATCACCATTCGCATGGGCATGCCGAGCTCGGATATGCAGCGCATTAGCGCACGCGTGGAGAACACCACCGACGCCATCGACTACGGCCCCGCGGGCGTGCTGTGGGCGCTGACGGACAACCTCGTCGACGCGTACCTGCGCATCGCGATGCAGCTGGAAGATCGCGTGGAGATTATGGAAGATGCCGTCTTCGAGCCGAATTTGGTGTCGGATATTGAGGACATTTACATCCTCAAACGAGAAATCCTGGAGATGCGCCACGCGATCGATCCGCTGACACCGGCGCTGCGCTCCCTGATGAATCTGCGGGAAGACATCATGCCTAAGGACGTCAGCCGTTACCTTTCCGATGTTCTCGACCACCAGCTCGCCGCGGCGGACCTCGTAGCCGGACTCGACGAACGCCTCTCATCCCTGATCGACGCCGCCGCAGTGAAGATCCAGCTGCAGCAGAACCAGGACATGCGTACCATCTCGGCCTACGCAGCTATTCTCGCCGTGCCGACCGCACTCGCCGGCATCTACGGCATGAACTTCGACCGCATGCCCGAACTACACTGGGAGTACGGCTACTTCATCGTCCTCGCCATCATGTTCGCCATTGTGGCGTTTTTGGTGTGGCTCCTGCGCCGCAACAAGTGGCTGTAATCTCTGCTTCTTACAGCCCTCGCTTTACGACGGTCATTGCGACTCATCCCCCGCGTTTAGCTGGGTAGCTTGTTGCCCGTGTTTAGCTGGGTAGTTCGCTAGCTCTGCGCTGATGGTTCCTCTAAGTGGGGAGCTTTCCCCATTGGGGATCGACCGCGCTGGACAGGTCAGTAAACTTAATTAAGGTTTAAAAAATTTCTTACTAATTTTAAGGCGCCTTAATGAGTAACGATCCCTGGGAGCTCCCACCACCCGAGGAAAATGGTTCCGATTCCTGGGCACTTCCCGCAGATGACCACGATGAGTCGCGTCCGAGCTTCGATTCGGCTGGAACTCGGGACGCTGCTGAGCCGGAGTCGGTTGAGCGGGAACCGGAGTCAGTTGCGTCGGAGCCAACGCCAGTTGAGCCTTCGGAGCAGCCAGCATCGGAATCGCCGGTCCCGTCAGAATCGCAGGAACCTGTTGCTTCCTCGGAGCAGCCAGCACCCGAACCGTCGGCACCACAGGATGACGCGCCGGAGTTAGCGTGGAGCACGCACGCTCCCGATCCCGAAACCTTGCAGTTCGCTCCCGAGCGAGCCCAAACGGAATGGACGCAGTGGGGAGAGTTCAATCCGGACCGCCAGATACTTCCGCAGTCGTCTGACCAGTATTCTGACCAATATTCCGAACAGGCGCCGTCGGTCACAGAGCGCGGCAAGAAGAAATCCGGCCTGAGCGGAAAAGTGTTAGCACTTATCGCTGTTGTCGTTTTGGTCATCGCCGGCGGCACCACTGTCTTTTTCCTTACCGGTCGAGGCAAGAGTCTTGCGGCGATGTCTTACATTTCTTCCGAAGACCCTGGACCGAGTCCTTTTATGGATTCCACGGTCAACGAAAAAGCGGTCGCAGCGCCAAACAACTCGAGCTTAGTTAACGCGTCTTCTCAAGGTGCTGTCGCCGGAAACGACCCCAATATCTACGGAGGCTCCGGCCAGCTCAGCGTCTGCGATGCAGATGCACTCGTTGCGAACCTCAACGACAACGCTGACCTCAACGCTGCATTCGCCGAGGGAATCGGCATCAATGCGTCTGATGTGCCGAGGTACGTTAAGTCCCTGACCCCAGTTGTCCTGCGCCAGGACACGTGGGTCACCAACCACGGCTACGACAACGGCCGAGCAACTCCTTACCAGTCAGTTCTGCAGCGTGGCACCGCAGTCATGGTCGACGCTTACGGCGTGCCCCGCGTCCGCTGTTCCTGTGGCAATCCCCTCGCTGAAGCATGGAACGGCTACACCGCGCCAGAGGCTAGTAAGACCAACTGGGACGATTACGAACCGCGAAATGTCGTGACCATCTACGAAACCGACGTCACCATCAACAACATCAACGTCATCGATATTGAAGATGGCGATGACATAGACATCTCAATCTCGTCGGACGATATCGATACGCAGCGGGCGATTCTCGATGCCGTCACAGAAGACACCCCAGTAACGAGCCCTAAAGACATGGGAGTGCGTCCCGACGGCAAACTCCTCGGCGAGCTAGGCCTAGCCGAGGCCGAAGGCGACGCATCCGAGCGCCCCACCGGCGCAGACCGCTTTAACGACTACCAGCAGTGGGCCGAAACCGGCTGGGGTGGTGTTGGTGGTGACCGCGCAACTCGTTCAAACGGCGCCAACGATGCTGACGGAACGATACCAGTAGATCCTGCTGAATTTAAGAAACAGGTTGGATTAGAGCTCTTTGGGGATTACTACATCGAGATTGAAAATCGCGGAGTTGGCTGCTTCATCAACCCAGCCACTAACGGCATATTTTGTTACATCGATGCACTGGCCAATTCTGGCCAACGTGGCCCATATAGTGCCGTTGACGGCGCAGCACCTGACGGCGATGGACCACTCAACTTCCTCGTCTTTAGTGGTCCACCCGGCGGCTTTACTGCGATGGCATATCAACTTGAGAGCCCACTGAACGGCATACGCCCCGAGCGCCGACTTCGGCCTGGGGAATCCGTGACAATAGGTGACTACACTTGCTTTAATCTGGAAGAAACCATGGGTTGTGAAGCACCTGTAACACGCTTCGATATGGACGCCACGGGGGATGTTTACATCGATAACGCTGAAGTACCTGTTAACAGAAATTAATCCCACGCCAACGAGCGAACAACCTACCCACGGTTCCCACCGAGCGCCCGCTGCGCAAGCAGGTCACGGGCGCGTTCGGCATTGCGGGGGTTGCACAAGACGTCGTAGCGACGAGCAACGATCTCCGTGGTGGTGGAGAAATCCCGCTTGCCGTTCTGCATAGCGTATGGGACTGCAGCCAGCACGATGCCGAAGATGGCGCCCATCCCGAGGCCAACAATCAACGGGCTAACCCAATCTTCCTGGAAAAGCCCCAGAATAAGGCCGAAGAACAGGCCCATCCACAGGCCGTACAGCGCGCCGCCGCCGAGAACCTTCGGCCAGGTCAACCGGCCCACCACGCGCTCCACCTGCATCAGGTCAACACCGACGATGGTGAGATCTGACACCGGGAACTCATCGCGGTCACTGAGCGAATCCACAGCCGCCTGCGCGTCAGAATAGTTGGTGAAACTGCCCACCGGCCACCCTTCGGGCACCTGACGCTGAGGCAACCGGGACTTCATGCTCTGTTCCCGGCCGCTCCCCCAACCGCTGTTCGCTTCCCCATTTGCCATCGGTACTCTCACCGTTCCCTTGCAGTTGTTGTCGCAGTAGTTGTTGTCACAGTAATTGGTGACGCAGTTGCTAAAAGTGTTGCTAAAACTATTGCCAAAAGGCGTTCTACCGAAGACAACGCCTAACAGTTTCCAATTGTTCCACCGCCTGCCCCACCACACATTTCGCCACCACCGCGCTTACCGCAGGGGCTGGGCGCTATGCCCGTCGTAAAGCGGAAAACTGCTGATTTTGTCAGTAGTTCTTTGTCTTACGGGGTCTCACGATAAGATTCACTACATAATGTCTACGATTACTGAAGCTGAAGTTCGCACCGCCCTGGCGCAGGTCGAAGATCCTGAGGTACGTCGCCCGATTACCGAGATTGGCATGGTCAAGTCCATCTCGGTGGCGGACAACAACGACGTGGCCGTGGAGATTTACCTCACCATTGCCGGTTGCCCCATGAAAAACACCATCATCGAGCGCACCGAAAAGGCGCTCAACGGTATCGAGGGCGTTGGCAACGTCACCGTCACCACCGATGTGATGAATGACGAGCAGCGCCGCGAGTTCCGCAACGCCGTCCGCGGCACCGCCTCCGAGCCGGTGATCCCATTCGCCCAGCCGGACTCCCGCACCCGCGTGTTCGCCGTCGCCTCCGGTAAGGGTGGCGTTGGTAAGTCCTCCGTGACCGTGAACCTCGCCGCCGCGCTGGCCGCGAAGGGTCTGTCTGTCGGTGTCCTCGATGCCGACGTCTACGGACACTCCATTCCGCACATGATGGGCTCCGAGGAAAAGCCGCACCAGGTCGACGACATGATCATGCCTCCGCAGGCGCACGGCGTGTCACTGATCTCTATCGGACACTTCGTCGACGACAACGCACCGGTTGTCTGGCGTGGGCCAATGCTGCACCGCGCTATCCAGCAGTTCCTCGCGGACGTGTTCTGGGGCGACCTGGACGTCCTGCTATTCGACCTGCCCCCGGGAACCGGCGACATCGCCATCTCCGTGGCGCAGCTCGTGCCGAACGCTGAGCTGCTGATTGTTACTACCCCGCAGATGGCCGCCGCCGAGGTCGCAGAGCGCGCCGGCACCATTTCGCTGCAGACCCGCCAGCGCATCGCCGGTGTCATCGAGAACATGAGCTGGATGGAAATGCCCGACGGCTCCAAGATGGAGGTCTTCGGCACAGGCGGCGGCGAGACCGTTGCCCGTCGTCTTACCCAGATCACCGGCGGAAAGGTCGAGCTGCTCGGCCAGGTACCGCTGGACACCGAGCTCCGCGAAGGCGGCGACAAGGGCACTCCGATTGTCCTGTCCAAGCCGGATTCGGGCGCGGGCGAGGCCCTGAACGCTATCGCTGGCAAGCTGGTTGTTCGTCGCGAGTCGCTCGCAGGCAAGTCGCTCGGCTTGGGCGTGACTCCGAAGTAGGCCTTCGCTTTACGACGATCACAGCGACGCCCCCTCCCCGGTATTTTCGGTGCCGGGAAGGGGGCGTCTGCTTTTGCGGCTGCGGTGTCTGGGGCGTATGTGTTGTGGGCGTTTTCGGTGGTGCATCCACCAAAGCGGCTGCGTGCACTTACTGACTAGGTTTATGACACTTTCGTGGCAAAATTTGTGCTCAAAGTGTCATAAACCTAGTCAGTAACTTGCGGTCGGGAACGGTTTGCGACCGCTATAGGTTGTCGTCCTCGACCCAGGCCTGCACCCCACGGGGCTGCTGAGGTTGTTGCGGTTGCTGCGGCTGCTGTGGTGTTTGTTGCGCTTGCTGTTGGCGGGCCTGGGCAACTGGATCCTGCCACGTTCCCGGCTGCTGGGCTGGCTGCTGAGCCGACTGCGGGAGCGGCTGCTGCGACGGAGCCGGCTGCACTGGCTGGTTCGTATTGGACTGCTGGTACTGCTGACCCGCAGGCCCGGCCGCTCCTGCCGCTCCTGCAGCTCCGGCTGCACCAGTTCCGCCACCACCCGCTGCGGGCTTACCGGAGAGCATGTCCAGGTAGGTGTCATCGCCGTCGAAAAGCGTCCTGGTGATGGCGGTCTTCGGGTTGAGACGACGGAGATCGTTGAGCTCCTGCAGCGGCTTGCGAAGATCGTCGAAGTCTTCACCGAACTCGTCCGAGAGGTTATCGCGTGCGTCATTGATTGCGGTGCGCGCAGCCAGAAGCAATGCGCGGACGTCCTCAATTACCTTCGGCAACCGCTCAGGTCCGATGAGAATTAGTCCGAGGATAAAGAGGACAAGAATCTCGCCCCAGCCAACATTAGAAAACACGTTATACCACCTTAGTTACAGTGCACCTCGCATGCAGCATTGCGTGGCCAAATCCACCAAATCTGCCAAATCCGCAGAAACCAGCCGAAACCTGCCGAAACCAGCGCCCCCCTACTCCGGCGTGATCTTCGCCTCCAGCTCGGCTCCGTGGCGAACGATTTTCAATACCGCCTCATTACCAGCGCCAACAGTCCACAGCGCCACCGTGAGCTCATCTGCGGACGATACCGCGCGGTCTCCCACAGCCGTAATCACATCGCCTTCCTGCAGGCCTTCCCGGTCGGCAACGCCTCCCGGCAGGATGCTGGCAATCTCGGCACCAGTCAGTGCGCCATTGGAAACCGTGCGCGCTGTCACGCCAATCCCCGGATGAACCGGCTGCTCACCGGCGATGAGCTGCTCAGCGATGGCAACGGCTGAATTGATTGGAATCGCAAAGCCCAACCCCTGTGAGCCACCCGAACTACTGAAAATCACCGTATTAATGCCGATAATGGCACCGCGGATATCCACCAGCGGACCACCCGAGTTACCCGGGTTGATGGAGGCATCGGTCTGAATCGCATCGGCGTAGCCGTCCGTGTCAGTCCCCTCAGCGGCCAGGCGCACCGGCCGGTTAAGCGCCGAGACAATGCCCGAGGTCACCGTGCCGCCCAGCCCCTGCGGCGAGCCCATCGCAATCACTGTGTCACCGACCGCAACCGCGTTGGAATCACCAAGCTGCGCCACAGTCAGCCCCGCAACATCTTCGACCTTAATTACAGCGAGGTCGGTCTTCGGGTCGCGGCCAATAATCTTGGCCGGCACCTCTTTCAACTTGCCGCCGTCCCAAAACGTTACGGAGACCTGCATATCCTGCCGATCCGCCACCGCCGAAACGACGTGGTTATTGGTCAAAATATGACCGTCACCATCAATGACAAACCCCGAGCCCACGCCCGAGACCTCACCGGCACTGACCGCAATCGACACCACCGCGGGACGAAGAGCCTCCGCCACCTTGCCGATCTCAGTCAAATCACCGTTGCCCGGCCGCCCCTCGATCTGCTGCAGCTCCACACGCTGGTAGTCCGAGCGGAAAGTCTTGCCAGCCCAACCGCCAACAAAGCCACCAACACCGCCAATGAGCAGCACCACGGCCGACGACGCCGCAATCACACGCCACGGCACCTCGCGGCCAAAAATCACTTCCCGCGCGCTGACGCGGGGAGCCGTCTTCGGGCGAGGCTTCTTTTTCGCTTCGGGTTTGCGGGCTGGACGCCCCGTCGTCATGCGTGACGACGAATCCTGCCACGGCGAATACTCTTGGGCGGTGGCGCTGGGGTCGTCGTCAAGCTTTTGCCCTGGTGCACGCTGTAGCCCGCCAGTTGCGGCGGCACGATCGGAGTCCGGGGCAAACGCGGAATCATCGAAAGAGCGATGTTTGCCCACTAGTGACGACCACCTTTACGAAAACCGCGAACGATCTGCTCCAACGCAGCGCTCAATGACTCCGGCGGACGGTGCGCAAGATGCCGCGCCGACCGATGGGGCTCTGAGTCCTCGCAACTGCCTGCGAAATCAGCAATACGTGCGCGCAGCTCAGCTGGAATGTGCAAGGGCGCGCTATCACGCAGACGCTTGGCTGCCTGCCGCTGCTTCGCGACCTCCCGGCGACACTCCGGACATGCCATCAGGTGCGCCTGCGCACGACGCTCAGCTACGACCGACAACTCGCCGTCAACAAAAGCGGCAATTGCCTCGGTGCCGAGATGCTCCGTTGACAAAAAACGCTTGTCATCGCCCTGCTGAATCACAGACTGCAGCACCTCCAGAAATCGCACCCATTTAACTAGCCCCACAATAGCCGCTCCCGCGGATTGAGTGCGGGAAATCTAGCCTGCGGTGACCGACTCCGGCAGCTCCTGTCGTTCCTTCTCCAGGCGCTCCAACGTCGCCCGCAAGCTGGAACGTGCCCGGTGAATACGCGAACGCACAGTGCCCATCTTGAGCCCAAGGGTGCTGGCAATTTCCTCGTAGGTCAGCCCCACCACATCACAGAGGACAACCACCGCGCGATAGTCCGGCTGCAGCTCAGCCAGCGCGATTTCCAAATCCGGGTCGAGCATCGCGTCATCGACGGCCTGCTCCGGCGTCTTCAGCGTGCCCGGGACACGGTCGTAGTTCTCCGGCAACGCCTCCATCCGGATGACCTGCCGGTGCCGGACCATATCCAAAAACAGGTTAGTGGTAATCCGGTGCAGCCAGCCTTCAAAAGTGCCGGGACGGTATGACTTCAGCGAGCGGAACACACGCATGAATGTTTCCTGCGTCAGGTCTTCCGCGTCCTGCTGGTTACCAGTTAACCGATATGCGAGCCCATAAACACTATCCGCGTGGGCCTGGACCAGCTCCGACCACGACGGCATCTCCCCCACACCTGCGTCAAAAGCCGCGGTGCCGGACAGTTGCTCAGTTACGTCAGCGGACGCGGCGTCCTCGCGGCTGGCGCCTACGCTGACTCGTTCGGACTTGACTCGTTCGGGCATGAGGTTCAGTGTTCCTTACCAACCTTAGGTTTGTAGTGACCTTACCCTGAAAATAGTTTGAGAGTCCAGACAAACTTGAGGCTTGTTTACCCACCTAGTCCGGCACTGACCGGCGCGCCCCGCTGCCCTGCCCGAAGTTTTTTCCTACGCTATAGAACGTGTCCGAAACGAGTTCTTCTGCTACCCCGCTATCCGCACGTGACGCTATTGCACAGCACGTCAACAACACGACCGTAGTCTCCGAGGCCCTTGAAAGCGCCCGAGAGAGCGCTCGCGAATACGGAGTTGCCGTCCCCGATACGATGACCGGCGCCGCTTTGACCTCGCTCATGGCTCTGACCAGTGCCCGCCGCGACGGTCACCCCGCCGCTGTCATCGCATCGCCTGCGGCAGGCGTAGTCGGTTTGCACCTGGCCGCCGGCCTCGGCGATGACGGCGTTCTCACCTGCATCGACCCGGAGCTCGAGCACCAGTCTCTGGCAAAGTCCGCTTTCCGAGCCGCAGGCATCCGCCCCAACCGACAGCGCTTCCTGCCTTCGCAGCCGCTGGAGGTCATGGATCGACTGGCCGCCGACTCCTACGACTTGGTCTACTTGGACGTCGCCCCGGCGATCCTCCGCGCCGCCCAGGAAAAGGCCTGGCCGCTGCTTCGCTCCGGTGGCGCGCTCGTCCTGACCGGCGCGCTCCTCGACGGCACTGTCGCTGACTCGTCACGCACTGACCGTGACACCGTCGCTGCCCGTGAAGCCGACGAATATATGCTCCAGCTTGACGACGCTTACGTGATGCGCCTACCTCTAGCAGCTGGCACCACTGTGCTGGTGAAGAAGTAGTTTTCTACTGTTGGCCGGCTGGCTAGCGGCAGCGGTGGGCCGAGCCGAGTTACTGACTGCGTTTATGACAGCGGCGGCGGGTCAAGCCAAGTTACTGACTGCGTTTATGACAAAAGTGACCCGAAAAATGGCTTGAAAGTGTCATAAACTCACACAGTTTCACATTTGCAGCCCATATTCACATGCGAAGCCCGTGATTTTTGGGGTTGCCGGTTTTGGGCTAGGTAGCAACTAGGCAGCAAAAAGGGTTAAAGGAGAAAAGGCACGTACCCCACGGTACGTGCCTTTTGCAGCCGGTCGGACTCAGACAGTCTAGATAACCTGGTTCTTACCAACGGCCACAACGCCACCAGCGCTGACCTTGAAGCGCTCTGCGTCCTTCTCCGGATCGACACCGATAATGGCGCCATCGGAAACTACAACGTTCTTGTCCAAAATCGCGTGGCGAACCACTGCCCCGCGGCCAACGCGAACGCCTGGGAAGAGAACCGAACCCTCCACCGTCGCGCCATCCTCGACCACAACGTTGGTGCTAATCACCGAGTTGCGGACCGTACCACCGGAGACGATCGAACCGGCCCCGACCATCGAAGCCTGAGCAATACCGCCCTGGACAAACTTGGCCGGAGGCAGGTTCTCCTCCGAGAAGGTGTGGATTGGCCACTTCTTGTTGTAGAGGTTAAACACCGGGTGGACGGAAATCAGGTCCATGTTGGCCTCGTAGAAGGCATCGATGGTACCGACATCACGCCAGTAGCCCTTGTCACGTTCGGTCTCACCCGGAACGTAGCTGTCCTTGAAGTCCCAGACGAAAGCTTCGCCCTCCTCTACCAGCATCGGAATGATGTTTCCGCCCATGTCATGGTCGGAGTTTTCATCTTCCGAGTCACGCTTAATAGCGTCGATAAGCGCGGAGGTAGTGAAGATGTAGTTACCCATCGACGCGAACGTCGAGTTCGGGTCATCCGGGGTGCCGGGCGGATCAGCCGGCTTCTCCAGGAACTCGGTGATTCGGTTGTTGTCATCGGCATCGATGACACCGAATGCGCTAGCCTCAGAACGCGGGACGCGGATACCAGCGACGGTCACGCCAGCGCCAGACTCGATGTGGGCCTCCAGCATCTGCTGCGGATCCATGCGATAGACGTGGTCGGCACCGAAGACGATGACGTACTCCGGATCCTCGTCATAAACCAAGTTCAGCGACTGCAGGATCGCGTCCGCCGAACCGGTGAACCAGCGCTTACCCAGACGCTGCTGAGCCGGCACCGGGGTGACGTACTGGCCGGTGATGCCGGACAACTGCCACGCCTGCGAAATGTGACGGTCGAGCGAGTGGGACTTGTACTGGGTCAGCACACAGATCTTCAAGAAACCTGCGTTGACCAGGTTCGACAGCACGAAGTCGATAAGCCGATAGCTACCGCCGAAAGGCACGGCGGGCTTAGCGCGGGCTTCCGTCAGCGGGAAGAGACGCTTGCCTTCGCCACCGGCAAGGACAATGGACAAAACATGTGGTTGACTCCTCACACCAACCAACCTATATGCGATTTACGTTCCTCGCTGCCAGTCTCCCCTCCCCGCTACCCACACCCAGGCATATCAAGCGACGGAAATTGTCAAATCTGGTTACGCTGGAACTATGCGTGTTGCCATGATGACCAAGGAATACCCTCCGGAGATTTACGGCGGAGCAGGTGTTCACGTAACTGAACTGACTCGTTTCATGCGCGGCCTCGACGGCGTTGACGTCGATGTGCACTGCATGGGTGCTCCTCGCGATGAGGCGGATGTATATGTCCACGGCGTTGACCCGGAGCTGAAGGATGCCAACGCCTCGATTAAGACGCTGTCCACGGGGTTGCGCATGGCCAATGCCGCCGCGGCAACCGACATTGATGTCGTCCACTCTCACACCTGGTACTCAGGCCTGGGCGGTCACCTCACCGGTCTACTCAAGGGCATTCCGCATGTGGCCACCGCGCACTCACTGGAGCCGCACCGCCCGTGGAAGCGCGAGCAGCTCGGCGGCGGTTACGACGTTTCCAGCTGGTCCGAGCGCAATGCTATGGAGTACGCAGACGCTGTCATTGCTGTTTCCGCACGCATGAAGGACGCCATCCTGGACGCCTACCCGCGTATTTCCCCCGACAAGGTTCACGTTGTCCTGAACGGTATCGACACCGAGCTGTGGCACCCGCGCCCGACGTGGGAAGAGTCCAAGGAACAGAACGGCTGGTCCGTCCTGGAGGAGCTCGGCGTTGACCCGTCTCGCCCAATGGTCGCGTTCGTCGGCCGCATCACCCGTCAGAAGGGTGTCGCTCACTTGGTCAAGGCCGCATCGCTTTTCGACGACGGTGTGCAGCTCGTTCTGTGCGCCGGCGCTCCGGACACCCCGGAAATCGCGAAGGAGACTGAGCAGCTCGTCCATGACCTCCAGGAGAAGCGCGATGGCATTTTCTGGGTGCAGGACATGCTGCCGAAGGAGAAGATCCAGGAGATCCTGACAGCCGCGGATTCGTTCGTCTGTCCGTCCATCTACGAGCCGCTGGGCATCGTTAACCTTGAGGCTATGGCCTGTGGCACCGCCGTTGTCGCCTCTGATGTCGGCGGCATTCCGGAGGTTGTCGTCGATGGCGAAACCGGCACTTTGGTTCACTACGACGAGTCTGATCCGGAGGGCTTCGAGCGTGGAATCGCTGCCGCGGTTAACAACATGGTCGCCGACCGCGACCGCGCTACCAAGATTGGCCAGGCGGGTAAGAAGCGTGCTGAAGATGTGTTTAGCTGGGAGAACATCGCTGAGCAGACCGTTGAGGTCTATAAGTCTTTGATGTAGCTGGCTGTCTGCGAGACGCCACAGATGCGCGGTGGACGGAGTCTCCTCATAAGGCCCATCGCTTCCGAGAAGGAAGCGGTGGGCCTTTCTTAGCCTTTTTACTAACCCCGTTCAGGACATTTACTTATGCCCTTGCCCACTTTTCTAAACCTAATTTGAGTTTTGGCTGAATTTATCATTACTGGTCAATAGCATCCTGAGTATGAGATTCACTAAGAAGGTGGCAGCAGCTGGTGCCGCCATTGCCATAGCGCTAGCGGGTGCAGTACCGCATCAGGCGCTCGCTACAGAAGTAGCACCATCCCCTAGTACCGCTACCATCACCGAGCGTGGTCCCCTTGGGCAGTCCGGTCGCTGGTTTACCGATGGTGACGGCCGAGCTTTCCTCACTCAGGGGTCGAACATCGTCTACAAGCACGATCCTTACACCCCCGAGGCCGGAGGCTTTAACGAGGACGATGCTGACTGGCTCGTGCAGCAGGGCTTCGACTCCATGCGAGTCGGCATTATCTGGAAAGCAGTAGAGCCAAAGCCCGGCGAGTACAACGACGAATACCTGGATTCCATTGCCCGCACTATCTCTATGCTCACCGAGCGTGGAATCGCGGTCTTGGTCGATGCTCACCAGGACATGTACAACGAGAAGTTCGAAGGCGAATTTGCCCCGGATTGGGCTGTCATTGACGACGGCGTTCCCAGCCTTTTAAAGGTTGGCTTCCCCGCTAACCAGGCCCTCAATATCGGCCTCATTAGGGCATACGACAACTTCCTGAATAACCGCGAAGGGCCAGGCGGCGTTGGGTTGCAGGAGCGTTACGCAGCCATGTGGGGCCATGTCGCCAAACGCCTTGGCGACATGCCGGGACTGATGGGCTACGACATCATAAATGAACCGTGGCCAGGCTCCGCATACCCACTGTGCTATCTGGCTCTCGGCGACTGCGGCCCGGCTAAGGAAAAGCTCGATGAACTGCACCAGAAGGCTGCCAATCAGATTGTCGACAAGGACCCGGACGCTATTGTCCACTACGAGCCCTACTCCATGTGGAACACCGGATTGAACACGAATCCGGCAGCCCCGGAGGTTCCTGAAACCGCTGGTACGGCCCTCAGCTGGCATGTCTACTGCACCACGAATGCCCTGTTCAACACCTACACGGGCTGTGACTTCTTCGATGGTCGTACCTTCGACAATGCGGAAATTGTCTCATCCGACAACGGCTCGGCCACACTGCTGTCCGAGTTCGGTGCGACCGACGATGCCGATACCCTCAATGGCGTAATTTCGCTTGCCCGCCGCCACATGGTCGGCTGGCAGTACTGGTCCTACTGCGGATGCAACGACCCGACGACGCAGAACCAGAAGGAACAGGGCATGGTCTTCGACCCTACTGTTCCAGGACCTGTAGGTGCCGATGCCTTCAACCGCGACAAGATGACCATCCTCGCCGCTCCACACCTGCGGGCGGTCGCAGGCACCCCGCAAGCTACCGACTGGAACCGCGACACCCGTGTCTACCAGGCCAGCTGGAACAATAGCCGCGTCGATGGCACCGGATCTTTCGCACCTGGTTCCACCAGCGAGCTCGTTGTGCCCTCAATCAACTTCCCGAATGGGTTCACAGTGAATGTCGAGGGTGGCCACGCCACTGTCGCTGCCGATGGCCAGACGGTTCATATCGTCTCCACTGCTGACAAGGTGTCAGTCACCATCCAGCCGAAGTAGAACCAACCGCTCGATTCACCAAATCACGCCCTGTGGATTCTTCCGCAGGGCGTTCTTCGTGCCGCAGGGTCCTCCCCCGCCATCGGACCTGCAACCCACCCCAGCTTGGGCTACAAAAATCGAGAATATAATGGCTTCCATGACCACTCACGAGAATTTTCCAACGGTCCGACACACAATTTTCCAAAACTCACTGATGTCCGCACTGCTCGATGGCATCTACGACGGCGAGATGACCATTGGCGAAATCCTTGGTCATGGAAACTTCGGCATCGGCACCTTCGACGGTCTCGATGGCGAAATGGTAATCCTCGACGGTGTTTGCTGGCAGGTGCGTCACGACGGCTCCGCGACCCGGGCCACCATGGATCAGCGCAGCCCCTACACGGTGGTGACCAACTTCGTTCCCCACACGGTGATGGATGCGCCGGAAAACCTGACTCGCAAGGAAATTAGCCCCATCATCGATTCCCTGGTGCCGAGCCAAAATTTTATGTACGCACTGCGGATTACCGGCGAATTTGAGTGGGTGAAGACTCGAACCGTCGTAAAGCAGGAAAAGCCGTATCAGAAGATGGTTGATGCGACGGAAGAAGACGCGTCGGTTGATTTCGAGAACCTGCGGGGCACGATTGCGGGCTTCCGCACGCCGGTGTACGAGAAGGGAATTTCGGTGCCCGGCTGTCACGTGCACTTCCTTGCGGAAGGCGGCACCGGCGGCGGGCATGTGCTGGACTTTAAGCTGCGCTCGGGCACTATCGAACTGTGCCCGGGCACTGACCTGCAGCTTCGCCTTCCGCTAACGGCGGAATTCTCGGATGCTGACCTGGATCCGGAAGACCTGGATGAACAGATTCACAAAACCGAGGTCAAGGAGTAGGCGCTAGTCGCCCGGGCGCCCCAGACGGGTGACGTAGGCACGGGCGGTGACGTACATCTCTGCAGGTAGCGCTGCAATGCGTTCCTGCAGCACCTCCGGGTGAATATGACGTGCCGACGGGCTCATACCGATCTGAGCGGCAATTGCACTCTGGTTGAGATTCATACCGAACTCCACCAGCTCCGGGTCGCCAACAGGCACGAGGTGCCCCTCTGCCTGGGAAATCATGCGCTCGACCTTGCCGCGCTCGACATCAATGATGCCCAGTGGCTCACGAAGCTCACCCAAGTGACCAGTGGTGGCAGTCAGAACCACAACCTGGCCGCCCGGCTTGAGCACGCGAGCGAACTCCTCCGCGTTGCGAGGTGCGAAGACGACTGTAAGCGCATCGATGGAGCCATCACGCAGCGGCAGACGCGCCCACGCATCGGCTACAACGGCGCCGAGGCGCGGGTGGCTCTTGGCCAGGTGCTTGGCGGCCGGCACAGACACATCAATGCCTACGCCACGGGAATTGGGAATGCTGTCCAGCGTGTGTGCGAGGTAGTAACCAGTGCCCGCACCGACTTCGCAGATGACTGGGCTGGCGGCCTCGGACACGTTGGCGTCGTCAAGCACGTCCTGGACGTTGCCTGTAACTGCCTCAACGAATGGAGCATAGTGGCCACCAGAGAGGAACTCCTCGCGGGCGGTAATCATCTTGGCGTCATCGCCGGTGTAGCGCAGACCAGCCCCTCCGGCGAGCGTAACGTAACCCTGGCGGGCGACATCATAGCTATGTCCGGATTCGGACTTCAGAGTCATTCGTTCGGCATCACCAAACTTCAAATCAGTGCCATCGATGGGGTCAGCAAGCACATCAATGATGTCAGCTAGCACGTCGGTCACTCCTCAAACTGAGCTAGAAAAATAATTTTCACTATCTTAGCCCGTGTCGAGCTCAGCCAAGTAACTCCAATGCGAGTTACTGACTACGTTTATGACAAAAATTGCCCGAAAACTGGCTTGAAAGTGTCATAAACTCGCACAGTTTCACATTTGCAGCCCGTATTTTTTGTTCATAAACCCTCATTCGAGCCGTTATCACCTGAAAAAGAAAAGGCGACCTACACCACTGGTGTAGGTCGCCGCTGGGTCAAAACCGGACAGGCCCGGCCACTACCCGGCCTCTACCCGATACCCCACTACTCTGCTACTCCACTACTGCTACAAGCTCTGCACCGAGCTCCTTGGCTTCCTCCGGGGACAGTTCCACCACCAGGCGCCCACCACCATCTGCGGGGACGCGCATCACAATCTTCTTGCCCTCTTTAACTGCCTCCAGCGGACCATCACCGGTACGCGGCTTCATTGCTGCCATGTGAACTCCTTCGTTCTAAGACAATGTCGATGCAGGAGACGACCAGCTACCCCAGCTCAGCTGTGGTAGCTGGGAGATTGACAATCCCGGTTCAAGACCTCGGTCTAAGACCCCGGTTTAAAATCCCGGTTTAGAATCCCGGTCGGCATTTCGACTACTTCTCTTCATCATAGTCTTTTGTTTCACGCAGCGGCATGGGTGAAGCGCCTCAAACTACGCCCCTTACACCAGCCCACGCACCGGATGCAGTGGTGCAAAATCACCAGAAATAGCCAGAGTCATGCGACAGACATCAAGGGTTTCGGACACCTGATGCGAACGAAACACCGCAACGCCGGCAGCTGCCGCATGGGCAGTCGCGGCCAAGGTGCCGGGCACACGTTGCTCGACCGGGCGGTCCAGAGTCTCACCGACGAAGTCCTTATTCGACAGCGCCATAAGCACCGGCCAGCCTGTAGCCACGAGCTCATTGCAGCGCCGCAGAAGTTCGAGGCCGTGGTAGGTGTTCTTGCCAAAGTCGTGGGTGGGATCGATGAGGATGCGGTCCTCCGGCACGCCAGCGTCCACTGCCCTCTGGGCGAGTTTGCCGGTTTCTGAGATGACATCGTCCACGACGTCGTCGTAACGCACGCGAATCGGATTGGTGCGTGGCAGTGCCCCACCTGTGTGCGAGCAGACGTAACCCATCCCGTGGGAACCCGCGACTTCCAGCAGCTCCGGGTCATGGCCCGCCCAAGTGTCATTAATGAGGTTGGCGCCAGCGTTAATGGCGGCCTCTCCGACTTCGGCGCGCCAGGTGTCGACGCTAATGTGCAGGTCAGGATAGCGCTCGCGGACCTTCGCGATGGTCGGCACCACGCGCTCGATTTCCTCGGCAACAGTTACTTCTGCACCGATACCGGCCTTGACGCCGCCGATGTCGACAATGCCCGCGCCTGCCGCAACAACTTCGTCGACGCGAGCAAGCGCAGCCTCCTCCGCAGCCGTCGCGCCACGGTCATAGAAGGAATCCGGGGTGCGATTGACGATGGCCATCACCGTCGGCACCGCGGAGTCCTGATAAAAACTCCGCACAGCGTCCTACCTTTCGCTGAAGCGACGGACTCGGCGGAGCTTTTCGGAAACGTCAGAGGTCGGCTCACACTCTTCCAACAGCTTTTCGTGCGCGGCCTCGATGTACTCGACCGCTTCGTCAATGGAGTCGGTGACCAGGAAAAGGTCCATATCAGTCGGAGAAATCAGCTCCATGGCCACTAGTTTCTCACGCATCCAATCAACCAGCCCCGACCAGAACTCAGTGCCGAGCAGCACGATTGGGTGATTTTCCACCTTCTCGGTCTGAACCATCACCAGTGACTCAAAGAGTTCATCGAGAGTGCCGAAACCGCCCGGCAGGCAAATAAACGCCTGCGAGTACTTCAGGAACATGGTCTTCCGCACGAAGAAGTAGCGGAAGTTCATGCCCAGGTCGACCCAGTCATTCAAGTGCTGCTCGTGCGGCAGCTCAATGCCCAACCCAATGGACAGGCCGTCGGCGTCGTAGCAGCCGCGGTTGGCGGCTTCCATGATGCCCGGGCCGCCACCGGTGATGGTCGCGTAACCCGCCTCCGCCAGCGCCTTGCCCAGGTCGAAGCCCCACTGGTAGTAAGGGCTATCCTCTGGCAGACGTGCCGAACCATATACCGTCACCGCCGGCGGAATCTCCGCCAACGCACCAAAGCCGTCAACGAACTCCGACTGAATGCGCAGCACACGCCAGGTATCGTTGTGCAGCCAGTCCGTGTTCGGATTGTGTGACAACAGCCTGCGGTCGGTCGTAGACGCCTGCGGTTCGCCCGCCTGTCGAATCGCGATTGGGCCGCGGAGTGCACGGCGCTTAGCTGGGGACGGAGTACGTACAGGTTTCATAACCTCACAATGTATGCCAGCAATGACATACGCGCACCCGCTCGGCGAGGGTGGGGTGTGATTCTAGGCTCACTCAGCCACCGGCGCGGTGGTCAAGTACCGCCGCACATCCTCCCACAGTGCCGTTATGCACTCGACCGGAATCTGCTCATCCTTCTTGTGGCAGTACGCCGGGTCACCCGGGCCAAAGTTCACCGCAGGAATGCCGAGCGCGGAAAAACGCGCCACATCGGTCCACCCAAACTTGGGCTTTACGACGTCGCCTGCGACCGCAACCAACTCCTTCGCAGCAGCCGCATGCAGTCCCGGTAGTGCCCCAGGGCTCACATCCTCGACATCGACGGTGAGGTCCTCGGCCGCAAACTCGTCGAGTCCCAGCACCTCGCGGAAGTGTGCCATGGCCTCATCGGCGCTGCGGTTGGGCGCGAATCGGAAGTTGACTCGCAGCACCGCCTCGTCGGGAAGCGTATTGGTGGCAACCCCGGCCTCCAGCCAGACGACGTTGAGCCCTTCGCGGTAGGCCAAGCCGTCGATATCCACGGTCTGCGGTTCATAGGCGGCAATGCGTGACAGCACCGGTGCTAACTTGTGCACGGCGTTGTCGCCGAGCCACGCCCGAGCCGAGTGTGCACGTGTGCCGTGCGCGGTCAGACGCAGGCGAATAGAGCCCTGGCAGCCGGCTTCGATGACATTGCCGCTGGGCTCGCCCAACAGAGCGACATCGCCAGTCAGAAGCTCCGGATGCGACTCACTCAAGTGCCGCAACCCGTTGAACTCCGCGGCGATCTCTTCGCATTCGTACATGATGAGCGTCAGGTCGCGCTGCAGCTCCTGGCTTGCCGCTAGCGTCGCAAAAGCATGCAGATAGACCGCGTCCCCGCTTTTCATATCCACAGTTCCGCAGCCAAAGAGCGTGTCTCTTCCCTGCGCGTCTACCCCACGCGTCGAAGGCACATTGTCCGCAGTCGGCACCGTATCCAGGTGTCCGGCCAGAATCACACGCTGCGGCAATCCACGATGAGTCCGTGCAATCACGTTGTTATCGATGCGCAGGACCTCAATCGACTCATCTGCCTGCGCGACCTCACGCAATGCCACCTCGACGGCATCCGCAATCGCGGTCTCATTGTGGGACACCGATTCGATGTCCACCAGTGCCGCCGTGAGGTCTACAGGATCTTGGAGCAGATTTAACTTCGATTTCACATCAATTAAGCGTACAAACCATTGTGCGCCAGCGAAACCAGAATTTTGTGATGAATATGCGCCGCACGACCATTGATCGCATCCCCATTGGCAGGCGCGCCACCGCCGAGGAACAGCGCCAGCTCATGCGGTTCGGCGGAGGTCACACCAATTCTCCCCTCCGCCGGACGCTTAAGCCCATCAGCCACCTCAAAGACCAGGGTTTTCGCTCCTTCCGGGAGAGTTTGGGCAATGATTGCCTCCGGAGTTTCGCTTGCCGACGACCCCAGCGCCCGCTCCTCCCCTGCATTATCGGTCACCTCTCCGTTGCCGCTTTCTTCCTCGACAACCCCCGCGCCGGGTCCATAGACCACAGCCACACGGGAGCCATAGACCGCAATCACCGGACGCAGCTCATTCGTGCTGACAATCACTGTAGAACCGGCCAACGGCTTGCAGACGGCCGCGACAATCTTGGCCGTTGCATGTGGCAGCTGCACTGGAGTGGGATCGATGTCTCGTCGATAAGCAGGACGAAGCGTTTCGGCGACATCGCCCAGCTCATCG
Source organism: Corynebacterium sp. HMSC063G05 (assembly GCF_001810555.1). Classification (NCBI taxonomy): domain Bacteria; kingdom Bacillati; phylum Actinomycetota; class Actinomycetes; order Mycobacteriales; family Corynebacteriaceae; genus Corynebacterium; species Corynebacterium sp. HMSC063G05. Next base: position 20,922 of record NZ_KV801860.1, read on the forward strand.
CGCTCCCACATCGGCAGAGCGTCGATGCGTGCCTGCTGATCGCGGTTCTTGCGCTCCAGCAGAAGACGGGCGATCATGCCACCACCGAGCCCCACTGCGATGGCAACTGCGATGACCAGCACCAGACGGTTCGGCGCGATGAGCGCAACCACTGCGGCAATCACCACACCGACTGCGCCAATTGGCATTGCTCGCGGCGGCAAAACGAAACCAAAGAAGCTGGCTACGGCAAGAATCCAAGCACTCAACAGTGCGAATCCGACATAGAAGACCACCGGCAGGGCCAGGACGAAGCCGAGTCCGAGCACACTGACAGCAATGATGAGGCTAACTAAGAACCACTGCTTCATTTTCTGTGTGCTTTCAAGGCCAGCTAGGGGCATAGTTCATCCTTCCGCGAAGATTCCTCTAAGGGATACTAATATTAAGAATCATGATTACATCTGGTGCTGTCGCTACGGGAATCGCCAACATCGCAATGGACGGTACAGTTCTCGATACTTGGTTTCCCGCACCTCAGTTAAGCGATGAGGTCGTAGAGTCGAGCACTCACCGGCTCGGCGCCGCTGATTTGACCCCGCAGCTGCTTCGTCAGGTGATTTTGGACGAGGATCGCCGCGTGGAGCAGGTGGCAGTGCGCACGTCTATTGAGGATTTGTCCAAGCCGGCTGTCGACCCGCACGATGCCTACCTGCGCCTGCATCTGCTCTCCCACCGCTTGGTCAAGCCGCACCAGCTCAACACCAAGGGGCTCTACGAGCTGCTCCATGTCGTGGCGTGGACCAACAAGGGGCCATGCCTGCCGGACAACTTCGAGCAACTGCGTACCCACTTGCGCGTCCGCGGCCTGATTCACGTCTACGCCATCGACCGCATGCCGCGCATGGTCGACTATGTGCTGCCCGCAGGTGTCCGCATTGCAGAGGCCGAGCGCGTGCGGTTGGGCGCTTATCTGGCACCGGGTACGTCAGTACTGCGCGAGGGATTTGTCTCGCTGAACTCGGGCACTCTGGGCCCATGCAAGATTGAGGGACGTCTATCCTCCGGTGTTGTCATTGGTGCGCACACGAAGGTGGGGCTGTCGGCCTCCATCATTGCCGCTCACGACGATTCCGGTCAGCGTAAGCCGCTCACGGTTGGCGAGCGCTGCCACATCGATATCGCGGCCGGCACCGTCGGCGTCAGCCTCGGTAATGACTGCATTATTGACCGAAGCATCCTCATTGCCCCCGATACGCCCATCGATGTCCCCGCGGAGAACCGCCGTATTCAGGCATGGGAAATCTCCGGCCGCAACAATATGCACTTCTACCATCACCCGGACCACTCGGCAGTGTGCGTCCGCCGCACGGAACGCCCGGGCAATGACGAAGGTGCCGCTACTTTCACTCAGCTTGCCGACGTGCCGGATGAGCTGGCCGGATAACCTACTTTAGGTGTCTTGAAGGCACATTAATGGGCCCCGAAACGGTGAATGGGGGTAAACCCGTAATACGGTTATTGCCCCTGTTATCAGCGAGGTAATGTTTGCGACATGACCGAATCGCAAATTACCTCCACCTCCGGCGAGACATCTCAGCTGGGCAAGGGGCTGCAGGTTCGACACCTGACCATGATGGGTCTTGGCTCCGCAATCGGTGCCGGTCTTTTCCTTGGTACGGGCGTCGGCATTAAGGCAGCTGGCCCGGGTGTTCTCATTTCCTATGTCATCGCTGGCTTCATTGTCGTCCTCGTCATGCAGATGCTCGGCGAGATGGCCGCTGCCCGCCCGACACCGGGTAGCTTCTCCACCTATGCTGAGATGGCCTTTGGTTCTTCGGCTGGCTTTGTCCTCGGTTGGCTCTACTGGTTCATGCTCATCATGGTGCTCGGTGCTGAAATCACCGGCGCCGGTGCCATCATGGGTGCGTGGTTCGGTATTCCGGGCTGGATTCCAGGCCTGATCTGTGTTGTCTTCTTCGCTGTAGTGAATTTGGCGAATGTGCGCGGTTTCGGCGAGTTTGAGTTCTGGTTCGCGTTCATCAAGGTCGCGGTGATTATCGCGTTCTTGGTCATTGGCGTTCTTCTTTTCTTCGGTCTGCTGCCAGGCACCAGCTTCGTCGGTACGACGCATATTGCCGAATCCGGATTCCTCCCGAATGGCGTTTCCGGCATTGCCGCTGGTCTGTTGGCTGTGGCCTTCGCCTTCGGCGGTATCGAGATTGTCACGATTGCCGCTGCTGAGGCCGAGGATCCGCAGCGCTCCATCGCTGCTGCTGTCCGCTCGGTAATCTTCCGCATCTCTGTGTTCTACCTGGGCTGCGTGACCGTCATCATCCTGCTGTTGCCGTACTCCCAGATCGACGGCGCTGACTCCGCAGCTGAGTCGCCGTTCACCCAGGTTCTAAAGCAGGCGAACATTCCAGGTGCGGTTGGCTTCATGGAGGCCATTATCGTTCTGGCGCTGCTGTCCGCATTCAACGCTCAGATTTACGCCACCTCTCGCCTGGTCTACTCGATGTCCACCCGCGGTGAGGCACCGCGCTTCTTCGCCCACACCAATGAGCACGCAGTTCCGAACCGTGCGGTCATCATGTCGATGGTCTTCGCCTTCGTCTCTGTTGGCCTGCAGGTTGTCTTCGACGGCTCGAGTGTCCTGGTCTTCCTGCTGAACGCTGTCGGCGGCTGCTTGCTGGTGATCTGGCTGGTTATCGCCCTGTCCGAGATTAAGCTGCGCCCGCAGATGGAGGCCAACAACGAGCTTTCCGTTCGCATGTGGGCCTACCCGGCACTGTCCTGGGTAGCGGTCATCCTGATCCTGGGCCTCGCTGTTGGCATGCTCACCGATCCTGGTGCTCGCCAGCAGGTTATCGCCGTTGTGTGTGTCACTGCGTTCCTCGCGGTACTCGCTGCACTGACTAAGAAGAGCCGCACCGCGGCCCGCGAGGCTCTCGAGTCCAGCGAAAGCAACTAGCCCATGACAATTAATTGCAGGGTCTAACCACCCTGCTACCCCTATCCGAACACTTCCTTGCTACACATTTGCGGAACACTTTTCATAGATAGGGATATGCCGGTAGCCTGTTTTCCATGAAATTTGGAGCACAAGCTACCGGCATTGCCACTTTTAACAACGATACTGTTCTCGACGTCTGGTTCCCCGCCCCCAAGCTCATCGAAGAGGGCGTGGCAACCTCCACCACGACCGGAACCATCGACGCCGACGCACTGCCTGAAGATTTCACCTACCTCACAGATCTGGCCGTAGCCGATGCGGACCGCGGCACCACCCGCCATCTGGTCACAGCTACCATCGCTTCACTCGATGACGCACCAGTTGACACCATCGATGCCTACCTGCGCCTCCATTTGCTGTCCCACCGCCTGGCCACCCCCAACAGCATCAACCTGGACGGCATCTTCGGCAAGCTCAACAATGTGGTGTGGACGAATTTTGGCCCCTGTGCTGTCGAAGGCTTCGAGGTAACCCGAGCCAAGCTGTCGCGCCGCGGGCCTGTCACCGTCTACTCCATCGATAAATTCCCCCGCATGGTCGACTACGTCACTCCCACCGGAGTCCGCATCGGTGACGCTGACCGCGTACGCCTAGGCGCCCACCTCGCAGAGGGCACCACAGTCATGCACGAGGGCTTCGTCAACTTCAACGCAGGCACGCTTGGACACTCCATGGTGGAAGGCCGTATCTCTCAGGGGGTCGTCGTCGACGACGGCTCCGATATCGGCGGTGGTGCGTCCATCATGGGCACACTATCCGGTGGAGGTAAGGAAGTTGTGTCCGTCGGCAAGCGATGCCTACTCGGTGCGAACGCTGGACTCGGCATCTCGCTCGGCGATGACTGCGTACTCGAAGCCGGGCTCTACATCACTGCCGGCACCAAGTGCCACGTTGCCCTAGACGGTGTGAAGAAGACGCTCAAGGCCCGCGAGCTCTCGGGCGGATCGAATATGCTCTTCCGCCGCAACTCGCTCTCTGGTGCAGTCGAGGTTGTGCCGTGGGCTGCCGAAAAGGTGAAGCTCAGCGCGGAGCTGCACGCTAACTAAGGGGTCGTCGGCACGTCTGCCGGGGCCGCGATAGTCCGCGCGCTCCGGTAGGCACGTCGCTCACCAGTGACGGGGTCGACAAAGGCCAGCGCGGTCGCCGTCAATCGCAACTGCGGCGTGTACTTTGGCACTCCACTCGCGCTTGCCGACGGCCCCTGCGCCCCCGCTTCCCGGCCATAGGTATCCTCACCGAGGATGGGATAGCCTAGCCAGTCCATCGTCGCCCGCAGCTGATGCGTGCGGCCCGTATGGGGCTGTAGCCGCCAGTGCCCCACCTGCATGCGGCTGCCGCAATGCCCACAACCACAGCCGACTGCGTGCAGCGGAATGCTGGTGCTGGTCGCACCACCGCCATGGCTGTTCGCCAGCACATCGCCGATGTCCGCGGCTACTCGGCCGAGGAAGGTCACGGTTGTGCGTGCGAGCTTGAACTTGGGATTCTTCGCGGCAGCGCGAGCGAAATCGTCGGTCTCCACGACTTTTACTCCGCGCCCCGCCGGGTTGGGATCGAGCAGAAGCGTGACATCCCTGGTTTCCCCCACATGCCAATCATCGGGCATCACGGTGAGGCATTCGTATTCTTTGGTGATTTCCTGGTTTTGGAAAAGCTGCTGGTAGCGCGCACGGGTAGCCGGATTCCGGGAAAGCAACAGCAGCCCACTGGTCAGAAGATCCAGGCGGTGAACGGCCACTATCTCCGGTTCCCCGAGACTACGTCGCAGTCGCTCCTGCACGGTATTGGCCACGATGCGGCCATTGGGAGTCGCCGGCAGAAAAGGTGGCTTGTCTACGACCAGAAACTCATCGGTGTCGGCCACGATTGCCGGCTCAAAGGGGATGTACTCCTCGCGCTCGTGAGCGGCGGCATCGACTTGCGCTGCCTGACGGTTCTTCTCAAGGCCCCACCACGCATCTCGATTGCCTGCGGCACGTCCCACGGCACACTCCCTTTTTCATGATTTGGTCTATGCCGATGTCGGCACCGTTTGCAGCATTCGGCCTACGCGGGCCAGCACATCTGGCCGGGGCTAGCCGCGAATACGCGCCGCCGCCACTTCGATGTCGTTGAGCGTTGCTGTGAGCCCCACCCGCACGTGCTGCGCACCCTTGGGGCCGTAGAAGCTACCCGGCGCGACCAAAATGCCGCGTTCGGCCAGCCAATCAACGGTCTGCCAGCAGTCTTCCCCGCGCGTAGCCCACAGATAGAGCCCGCCCTCGGAGTCATCGATACGAAAACCTGCGGCTACCAGTGCATCATGCAGAATCTCACGGCGGTCACAGTATCGCTGCTTTTGTTCGGCCTCGTGGGAGTCGTCGTTAAGCGCGGCGATCGTGGCGTGCTGGATGGGTCCCGGCATCATCAGCCCCATGTGACGGCGCACGGAAACCAGCTCGGCGATGAGGTCCGCGTCGCCAGCGAACCAGCCGGTGCGGTACGACGCCATGTTCGACGTCTTGGACAGCGAGTGAATAGCCAGCAGGTTGGTGAAATCACCGTCGCACACTCGCGGGTCGAGAATACTGACTGGCTGTTCAGTCCAACCGAGCCCCAGGTAGCACTCGTCAGAGGCGACAACGACGTCCCGAGCACGCGCCCACTCAACCACCTTGCGCAGGTGTTCAACACCGAGGACCTTGCCGTTGGGGTTGCCCGGGGAATTGATGAACATCAGCGTCGGCGAGGCGGGGCCGATTTGCGTCAGCGAGTCCGCACGCAGCAGCTCAGCGCCTGCGATGCGAACGCCGACCTCGTAGGTGGGATATGCCAGCTCGGGGATGACGACGGTGTGCCCCGCGCCTACGCCGAGGAGGAAGGGAAGCCAGCCAATCGCTTCCTTGGTGCCGATGACCGGAAGCACATTGCCGCCATTGACCGCTGACTCCAGTCCCGTCACGCCGTAGCGCCGCGCCATCGCTGCAACAATCGCAGCACGTAGCTCAGGCGTGCCGACGGTCTGAGGGTAACCCGGTGCGGCAGCACCTTCGGTAAGGCCCTTCCGAATTATCGGAGCGACTTCATCGACCGGTGTGCCGACCGAGAGATTGACCATGCCCTCTTCATGCGCAGCCGCAGTGGCTTTCGCCTGCGTGAGAGAATCCCACGGAAACTGAGGCAAAAGAGAACCGGGAGTTACGCGCTTACGGGCAGCTGACATGGGCGGTGATGAAGTCCTTCCCGGGAAAAGAAATAGGTTTAATCATCTGTGGTTTTATTCTTCTGCCTGCGGCGGCAGAGCTGCCACGAATGGCACATCGAAGTCCTGGGGGCCGAGCTTGGCGGCACCACCCGGGGAACCCAACTCATCGAACCAGTCGACATTCGCATCGATGAATTCAACCCACTCATCCGGAACATCGTCCTCGTAGAAGATGGCCTCGACTGGGCAGACCGGTTCACAAGCGCCACAGTCCACGCACTCATCAGGATGAATGTAGAGCATGCGCTTGCCCTCGTAAATGCAGTCAACCGGGCACTCTTCAACACAGGCACGGTCGAGGACGTCAACACATGGCTGGGCAATGATGTAAGTCATGGTTTTAGGTTTAAGAACCTTTCTCACAAGATATGGGATGAGGCTTTCGCTATCTGTCGATTATGCCGTTCCGACGAGAAACAGAGCAAAATAGACAGAGCGGTATATTCAGATTGGAGTCTACACCCAACGTGGGTGTTGTTTTCAACTGGCTCCAGAAAGAGCCACATTGATGCGGGCCTGCCCTGTATCAATTCCTCACCGTCTCCTGCAGTATCCGCTGCGGTTTTCGCTAGAGTGCCCGCAGATGGCGCAGTGGCCAGGCACCGCCCAGCACACCGCAAACAAGCAGCAGCACTGTTCGCAACCACTGCCCCATTGCCAAGTCCCCACCGAAGGGCAGCACTGCCCACAGCAGAATGCCTGCAAAGCCCAGCACCCAGATGACAGTCGGAATTGCAGCTTTGGAGCGATCGCGTGTCCACAGCAACGCTGTGTTGGTGATAATCAGATTGGCAATATAGGCCAGCGGAATGGTCCACGGCAACGGAATAGCAACCGAGCCGATGGTAATCCACACTCCGAGGAAAACTACTTCAATCACCAACGCTGCCAACGCAGCCAGCGACAGCCAGACTAGCGCTACTGTGACCTCCCCCTGATGGAAGTTCTCGCGTGGCTGCGAACGTTCCGGGTCACCCCAATAGCGCTCATCCCCGAATGTGCGCTTTTCAATACTCAAGCGCTCGTTCTTCAACTTTCCGCCAGCAGCGTTAATCAAGTCTTCGCTTTCGTGAGGCTGAGGGTTACTCATCGTCCGCACTCCCCTCCGCTTCCAGATCCACGCTCGGTACAGAGTCGACGCTCGCTACCGGCTCTGGCGGTAATTGGATATTCACCAGCTCCCCCAGCTCTTCCAGGGACGCAGCGGTCGCCGTACCAAAACGGTATGCCTCAGTCGGTGTCACCGGCTGACACAGCAAATTGGAAAACGCCCAGACGGCTCGCGCACGACCAGAGCCATCGGTCTGCCCATAGACAGCATCCGGATTAACCTCGCTGACGGAACCATCGGCGAACCACACCTGCGTCGCATGCGCGCGCATGGCCTCAACCTTGGCAGCCACAGCGGCGTCATCCAGCTGAACCTCGAAATGGCCAGTCACGGTGGCGAAGTCGTCGACATCGCACGACTGCCAGCTCTCCGGTACCACGGTAATGGCATCCAGCCCCGCCGCCATTGCCTCACGATCGGTGACCGCCCACAGCGTCGGAAAGCGATTTCCGCACGCCGCGACAGTGATATCGTGCGCACGAATGTGGTCCGGATGCCCATAGCCACCATCGGCGTCGTAGGTAATGACCAGGTCTGGCTGCAGCTCATCGAGGATGGTGCGAAGCTGGGCGACCGCCTCATCACCTGAGTTCACGAAGGCACGCGGATGCTCATTGCCCTTGTCACCGGCCATCCCGGAGTCACGCCAACGTCCAGCGCCGCCGAGGAACCGCGGCGCGTTATCAGGACCGTTGGCGCCTAACGCACGCAGCGCCGAGCGCAACTCGGCGACGCGGAAACCGCCCAACTGGTCGGCTTCATCAGCAACTAGCCCCTGGTACGGCGCACCGATGACCTCTCCCAGCTCGCCCATCGTGCAGGTCACTACGCTTACCGACGCTCCGGAACGCGCGGCAGCCGCAATCAAACCACCTGTCCAAATGGACTCGTCATCTGGATGTGCGTGAACAAAAAGCAACTTCACGGACTTTCTTACTTCCCCTTGTTCTCCTGGTCGATGTTATCGCGGCCATCTTGGTTCTGACCCGAACCGTCCTGCTCTGTATCTTCGCGCGGATTATCTCTCGTCTGAGAATTCTCAGACGATTCTCGAGCCCCACTCTGTGTCGAGACACGGCGAACCTCGCCCAGAACACCGAGGCGGCCCAACACTGGGTCATCGGTCCACTGCGAAGAGCCCCTCCTCCCGGTAATTGTAATTTCCGGGCTGACCACCGTCAGCAAGCCGTCTTTCACCAAGGTCAGCTCGATACTGTGGCCAGCAATGATATCGGCGAGTTCAGCGGGCAACGCAGAACTGTCGGGAGCGAGCAGCTCATCAATCTGTGGGTCACAAAGACCGGAGAGATTCTCGCTCCGAGCAGCCGATTTCGGAGCAACTGGTACTCCATTTAGGTCAGCCGGCTCCGCTGAGGTAGAAGATTTGGACTGTTCAGATGGTGTTGTCCCGTCCAACGAGCCCTGCTCTTCAGCACTCTTTTCCCGATCTCCACTTGGCGCAGGCCTTGTCGAACTATCGACGAGCTCAGAATCAGACTCGGACTCAGACTCAGCAGCCGACTCTGCGCCCGCTTCGTCCAGGTCCTTCGGCGGCAGCGAACTGACCGAGCCTTCCGTACACACATAGCGTTCCCGGGCCGCCTGGACAGAATTGGGCTGCTCTGCCCATGCCACCACGGCATCGACAGTTCCGTAGGGCAACGAAGACCGCAGCATGTCCGCCGGAGAATACGAAACAACGGTGGCGGGGATACCAGCTGCAGTCAACTGGTCAGCGACCGCAAAAGCCGCAGCGCGTGCCGCTATACCGTCGCTGATGATGCCAATTCGTAGCGGATTGTCCTCAGTAAAACCAGCCTGTGGTGTCTCGAATCGCTCCTGGTCACCACCGTCACCAGAACCACCCGCAATTCGGCGCCCGGTGGCCACCTCTGAGACCTCTGCAACGTTGATGGTGCTCAGAATGGCCCGGCGGACGGATTCGTCGGCAAGCCTGCTCGACGCGAGATTGGTACTGAAAACCAGTTCCCGGTTCGGCTCATGGAAGAACTCAGCAACACCGGGGACCAGACCGTACGTCAGCTCAGAGGTCTCCGTCGGACGGACCTGCACGGCATGGATCTGCTTCGAACGCAGTTGCTCCGCACCATCGATGGCACTACGCATGGCACGCAGCGTAATAACCTCCGAGGCTGCTGGCTGCTCACCCCAGTAGCGGTCATTTCGAACCAGTCGAATGATGTTGCGGCCGACATCCATCGACTCGACGGTGTACTGCCCACCGGAGGCCGGGAAACGGCTGGCCAGCCCTTCGGAAAAACCATCAGTGTTCGACCGCATCAAATGCGCTGGCAAGAGATGTGCAAACAGGCGCTGCCAATGCGTAATCGGCTGAGTGAACGTCACGTCAATCTGACGGCCACCATCGGAGACATCAATGGATTTAATCAGCTCATAAGTCGCCGTATCCAGCGATCCTGGCGTGGACGTGACTTGGGAAAATAGGTAGCGGAAGTCCTCGCCACTGATTGGCGTGCCATCGCTCCACTGCGCCCCTTTTCGAATGCGGTAGCGGACATGCTCTGCCGCTACCGTCGGATCCGTGATGTCAACATCGGCCGCTTTTCCGTTTCCAGCTCCGTTTCTGGCGTCACCGTCTTTGCTGTCATCACTCTCGATGACCTGCACGGAATCCAGCAAGTCGGAGTTGAGCAGCCACTGGGGAGCTCCTGCCGAGCGAGCGTTGGCAGCGTTATCCACCACTCCGGGAGCTTGCGCGGAGGCACTAGCGTCACCAGCCTCGCCCTCTACCGGCGCAGGGGTGAAAACACTAGGCAGTGTCAGTCGCGCTACCAGGCTGGTCACCGGGGAGACGTCGGCAAGCAAATGCGGATTGAAGCCTTCGACAAACTCGTCGACACCGACCGTGACTTCACGCATCTTTTTAGCCTGGTCAGCGGTGTCTTCCTGCTGCACCGGCACTTCCTGCTGCCCGGGCACAGTCGGAGCGTCCGACGGGCGAGCCATGCACGAAGACGCCAAAGCCGCCGTCACGCAGAGTGTCGATGCTACGAAAAATCGACGAGAAGCTGCGTGACGACGGCTGCGAATAAACATATCCACGAGATTACTCGACACCTGACCGAGTCAGTTACCCCGAGACTGGTTTTCAGGTGGCCCAGTCCCCTAGCAACCCGAATTACTTCTTATTCATGGCCTTCGCGCGGGAACGAGCGCGAGCGCGATCGGTGGCGCTGAGGATCTGCTTGCGTACGCGAATGCCCTCCGGGGTGACCTCAACACATTCGTCAGCACCACAGAACTCCATAGCCTCATCGAGGGAAAGCTTGTGCGCCTTCTCCAGAGTCACGGTCGCATCAGCCGAGGCTGCGCGCATATTGGTCAGCTTCTTTTCCTTGGTGATGTTGATGTCCATGTCCTCATCACGCGGATTCTGGCCAACGACCATGCCCTCGTAAGCCTGGTCACCCGGCTCGACGAAGAAGGTGCCGCGGTCAGAAAGCTGAATCAGTGCGTAAGCGGTGATCTGGCCGGTACGGTCAGCCACCAACGATCCTGTCGGACGGTCCTTAATCTCACCAGCCCACTCGCCGTAGCCGGCCGAGTAGTGATTGGCGATACCGGTGCCCTTGGTCTCCGTCATGAAAGTAGTGCGGAAGCCAATCAGACCGCGGGACGGAATGAGGAACTCCATGCGCACCCAACCGGTGCCCTGGTTACCCATCTGCTCCATGCGCCCCTTACGAGCCGCCATCAGCTGAGTGACAGCACCCAGGTGCTCTTCAGGAACATCAATGGTCAGGTGCTCGTACGGCTCCTGAACCTTGCCGTCGACGGTCTTGGTAACAACCTGCGGCTTACCGACGGTCAGCTCAAAGCCCTCACGACGCATAGTTTCAACCAGAACGGACAGCGCCATTTCACCACGGCCCTGCACCTCCCAGGCATCCGGGCGCTCGGTCGGCAGCACGCGCAGCGAGACGTTACCAATCAACTCCTGGTCCAGGCGGGCCTTGACCATACGAGCGGTCAGCTTATCGCCACCACCCTGGCCTGCCAGTGGCGAGGTGTTCACGCCGATCGTCATAGAAATAGCCGGCTCATCGACCAGGATGCGCGGCAGCGGGTCCGGATGCTCGGCATCACAGAGAGAGTCACCGATCATGACCTCGTCGATACCGGAGATAGCGGCGATGTCACCAGCAATGGCCTCTTCAGCAGGTACGCGGGTCACGCCGACGGTACGCAGCAGCTCCGCGACCTTCGCATTCTTGACATGCTCATTGCCCTCGGAGTCGTAATGAATCCACGAAATCTGCTGTCCCTTGCGGATACGGCCCTTATGGATACGAATCAGACCAATTCGACCGAGGAAGGAGCTGGAGTCCAGGTTGGTAACCTGCGCCTGCAGCGGGGCATCAATCTCAGCGGACGGCTCCGGGAGCACCTCGGTGATGACGTCGAACAGCGGCTGCAGGTTCTCAGACTCCGGCAAGTTGCCGTTACCCGGGTTCTCGGTAGAAGCCTTACCGGCACGACCAGAGGCATAGAGAACCGGCAGCTCAAGGTTGCGCTCAGCGACCTCAGCAGCTTCCGGGTCTTCCAGGGTGGAGGCTAGCTCGAGCAGCAGATCCTGTGCTTCCTCGACAACCTCGTCGATACGTGCATCTGGGCGGTCAGTCTTATTGACCACGATAATCACCGGCATGCAGGCAGCAAGCGCCTTGCCCAGGACGAAGCGGGTCTGCGGCAGCGGACCTTCAGAGGAGTCGATCAGCAGCACGACACCGTCAACCATGGACAGTGCGCGCTCCACCTCGCCACCAAAGTCGGCGTGACCAGGGGTGTCAATGACGTTGATGATGAGGTCTTCGCCGTTCTTGCCCTCACCTTTTCGGCGAATAGCGGTGTTCTTCGCCAAGATGGTGATGCCCTTTTCCTTTTCAAGGTCACCAGAGTCCATCACTCGGTCTGCAACTTCTTCGTGGTCGCTGAAAACGCCGGACTGCTCCAGCATGGCGTTCACGAGAGTGGTCTTGCCATGGTCGACGTGTGCGACAATGGCGACATTACGGAACTCGGTATCGCTCACAGGCGGATAGCTCCTAACAAGCTAAGAGGACTAAAAGAAAAAGATACGGCCTTGCTCTAAAGGACTGTCTTTACGACTGCCTTTAACGCCCCGCATCAACGCGTAATAAAGCGTTCTACAGTGTACTCCTTCTTAATGCCCCTGCACATCTGGCAGAGATTCTCGCAACCCCGAGCACCTATCCGTCATGCAAAGTGGCACTGCCGCGCCACCCTTAGGGATAAATTACCCCCTTACTGCACCCCCGCTTTACCGACAGCCATAACGGCATATCCGCCAGCGCCACAACGCTTCACGACGGCAATCTCTCAGCCCACCGTGTGGTAGATGTGACTAAATGTCATAGCTGTAACCCCACGGGAAGAGACTTGACTTCACCCGCTTACACGCTGCGAAACACCATTAACCCCATGCGTACGCATTGCGCCTCAATTGTCACAATCATCTCGTTCTACATCACAAATCACTCTAATTAACTTGCGACACGCGAGAATCCGTGCGTTAATCTCCTGAGAAGATTCTGAACATTTCTTTTTCAAATCTTTCCAATTCCCGTTGGAGTCGTTCTAAGATGAGCAACGATTCCGAAATTTTGATTCCGACTCCAATAGCCCACGAATGAGAGGTTCTTCACCGTGGTTTCGACTGGACGCTCTTTCCTGCGCCGTGCCGCAGCGACCTTGGGTGCAGCTGCAATTCTCACTGCGGGCATGACTCCCGCCGCTTCTGCTTCCCCGTCGCTGGACTCCCTGAACATCGCTTCGCCGAATCTCTACGGCAACGCGCGCGACATCATTAACTCCCCAGGCGTTCCTGAGGAAATTTCCAGCGCACTGAACAAGGGAATTGACTTCCTGACTGGTGAGGGCGAGGGCGAGCCGGGCTTCAAGGTTCCGGAAGGTGCCCCGAAGACCAACCAGTTCCTGCTGCCTACTGTTGCCGACAAGTGCATCGGCGGCGAAGGTCGTTCCTTCGGCCTGGCCACTACCGTTCCGGGCCCGGCAGACCTGCCTCTGCCAGGTGTTCCAGAAAACCAGCTTGGCTTCATTTTCACTGGCCTGGGCACCAAGCAGCTGGCTAAGCAGCAGGACACAGAGATGAATGTCTACTGGGTCAACGTTGCTAACGGCAAGTACGGCAAGACCACCCTGGAGAACAACGGCATCAACGCCGAGGAGGGCCCGGGCGCTGTCAACGGCACCGCTGACACGGGCAAGGGCGTGGTCATCGCTGTCATGCAGGGCGGTATCACCACTCAGGAAGAGCCTGGTCCGACCAACTGCAGCTACACCCCGACCGCCGGTGTCTTCCCGGTCGGCCTGAACTAAGTTTTTCTAGTTCTCCCCTAGCCCTTTTTGCATCACGTATGCAGAAAGGGCTTTTCTATGCCCAAAAAGGCAACCCCTACACGTTAAGGTATTCGCATGTCCACTTCACCGGCCACTTCGGCTTCGACCGCGGCAGCTCCTGCACTCTCCCCAATTCGCTCGAGTCAGGACACACATCCTCCGAAAGTCGAGACCTTTGACCTACGTGAAATGGTCAACACCGACCCCAAGGGCTTTCAGCGCAATGTCGATGAGTTCCGAACTCTCACACCCAGCCGCCTTTATATGCGCCGTGGGATGGATCATCCAAAGTTTGGATATCTAGAGTCATTCCTGCTTGCCGACGAAGGGTTGCGCATCAGCATTTATCACTTCCGCCCGGGCGTGAAGGTGGAACACCAACGCTACGTCGATATTGTCAGCATCGACCGCACTGATCCGCAGTGCTGGCGTATGACCGATTTGTATCTCGACATCCTGCAGGCACCGACCGACCCTGAGGCCATAGCTCCCCTACCTGTCGATGCGACCACACAGATTCGCGTTGAAGATGTCGACGAGCTCGTCGCGGCCCACACTCAAGGGCTGATTAGCGATGAACTCACCGAATTCGCTATCGAGACCACGCTGACTGCACGCGCCGCAATCGCTGCACACGGTGACAACATTGATACGTGGATGCAGACTTTGAACCTCGATGCGACGTGGGCTGATGCTGTTGAGCTTTCGCCCGCAACCTAGAATGACCACCTCAACAAGGAGTACCGCCCGTGTTCGATAACTTAACCGGCCCCATTCCTCCCGCCGGCCCTGATAGCAATGCGATCATCAAAGCCGTCCGAGCAGCATTTACCTCCTACTTTGAAGAGTCCAAACCCGGCGAAGCCCAGCTGACCTTCCTTGGCTCTGCGCCACTGAAGATGCTGCGCTTCGGACCTGACACAGACCGGATTGTCACCTATGCAACACTCGGCTGCAGTGCCGAGGCGATGCAGGATCCGTCCGCAATGGTGGTGGACACCAACTCTGGCCCGCGCGCCGAGCTCATCTTGCCTATTCGTGGTGGACTGGACGAAGTCATCCGCCCGCTGGGTATTCTTGCCGCTTCCCCAAGCATCGAAGGCCTCATCCTCACCGAGGGGGCACTAATCGACTTCGGCCAGCCACTGTGGGATCAGTCGCGCTTCACCGGTTTTGTGCTGCTCAAGGCAGAAATCCCGCCGGTCGCGATAGAGGAAACCGAAGTCACAATCTTCCAGCCGGTCCCCGCCACGACCAACGAATTTGCCCTTGCTCGCGCTAAGGGCGTTGACGAACTGCGTCGCGTGTGGGAAACCCAAGGTGTCGACTTCACCGACCCGCACCGCACCAGCGCTGTATAAAAGTTAGCTTTTGTGGTGGTTGCCGGTTATCTGCTCGTCGGCAAGCGATAAGTTCAACCTAGCAGTGACGTTTCGCGCCGCGACAGCGTGGTTTAGAGTATGGAATTATGGCAGTCAATTCGGCTAAAGACGTTCCTTTCCATGCGGCGCAGTCCTTTAGGTGGTGGCGGCTCGCGGTATATGTTTACGTCCCAGCGCTAATCCTCACCGTGGTCAGTTCCCTATTGAAATGGGACGCGACTGTTACGGAAGCGGCAAAGGCCAACAACATCGAGGTTTCTGCTGCGCAGACCAGCTTGGCCGTGAGCTTCGCGTTCGCGATTATCGCGCAGACGGCAACGGCGATTGCGTGCTGGTGGCTTGCCGGCAAACTCCTTGAAGGATCGACTGCAGCGCGCACGGTGCTGTCCGTGGCGGCGGCAGTTTTTGTCATTAATGCATCAATGACGCTGGTCGGAACGATTTCCCAGGTACGCTCCGGAGACTCGTCGGTGCTCGGTTTGATTACAGCTGGCCTGCTGATCGTTGCCTCTATCATCGCCGCAACTGCAACCGCCCAGTCCTACCGCGGCGAGCGTAACCAGAAGTTCTTTGTGACGACGTAGGCAGCTCTTAGAGGTTTGGGGCGGGACGGGGATGCCTTCCAGGGCCTCCACCGTCCGCTTTAGGTCGGCGTACATTTTAGGTATGCGCACTAATACTGAGAGCGCCAGAAAGATTCTGAATGGTCTCGCGTCCACCCAGTCCCAGCGCGAGGAACTGTACAAGTATTTCCACCAGCACCCTGAGCTTTCCATGCAGGAGCACAGCACTGCGGACCGGATTATTCAGGAGCTCGAATCTTCGGGTATTTCCACACATCGCGTCGGAGGCACCGGCGTCGTTGCCATTATTGAGAACGGTGCCGGGCCGATTGTGGCTATGCGCGCAGACATTGATGCGCTACCGGTGAAGGAGACTTCCGGCAAAGATTACGCCTCCACGGCAACGCAGATTGATGAAAAGACCGGCACAGAGGTCCCCGTCGCCCACGCTTGTGGCCACGACTTCCACCTGATGTCTTTGCTCACAGCGCTGCAGGCTTTCAACGAAAACCTTGATCAGTGGTCTGGCACATTCATCGGTATCTTCCAACCCGCTGAAGAAACCGCCGAAGGTGCACGCGCAATGCTGGCGGCAGATCTGGAGAAGGCTATTCCGCGTCCCGATGTTTATCTCGGTCAACACGTACTAGCTAGCTTGCCCGGCGGCTATGTGGGCACTCGCCGCGGGCCAGTTCTCTCCTCTGCATTCTCGGTCAAAGTCACTGTGCACGGTAATGGCTCCCATGGATCCATGCCGGAGCTCACTGTCGATCCCGTTGTCTTGGCATCCACCATTGTGATGCGCCTTCAGACGATTGTCTCGCGTGAGGTAGCAGCCACCGAGACCGCAGTGGTGACCGTTGGCGCGATTCAGGCGGGAACTAAGTCCAACATCATCCCTGACTCCGCAGAGCTGCTCATCAACACTCGTGCCTACAACAGCGCCGTGACCGAACACCTCAAAGAGGCAATCGAGCGCATTGTACGAGCAGAGTGCGTTGCTGCCCGCAGCCCTCAAGACCCGCAGTTCACTTACTACGACCGCTATCCCCTCACGAACAATGACGGGGACGCCACGAATACTGTGCGCGAGGCATTCGACGCGTACTTCGGTGATGAAGTCTCCGACTTGGACGCAGTGCCCGCCTCTGAAGATTTCTCAATCATCCCCGATGCGCTTGGCGTGCCATATACGTACTGGGGGCTCGGCGGCTTCGCGGATGAGAGCAGCGCTGTTGGCAACCACAACCCAGCTTTTGCCCCTGACCTCCAACCCACTCTTGACCGGGGCGCAGAAGCAATCGTTGTAGCTGCCTGTGCTTGGTTGGCGAAATGAGGGTGTGATTAGCGAGGCTGATGCGTGCGGCTGCAGGCGAGCTGGTGGATGGTGTAGTGCCGGACTCGTGCGGGGCTGGAGTGCCGGACTCGTGCGGTGCTCGTGCGGGACGGCCGAAAAACCGGGGGTTAAGAGAAAAGTAGACCCCGGTGCACGCCGATTGGACACGCTTCTTGCTACTTAACGCAAAATTTACGGGCTGCAAATGTGAAACTGTGTGAGTTTATGACACTTTGAAGCCGTTTTTCGGGCCATTTCTGTCATAAACGCAGTCAGTAACTCGCATCGCCCCACCGCCGCCGACCATAAACGCAGTCACTAGCGCGCGTTGGGGTTAAGAGACAAATTCTGAGTGATGTGGCAGCATGAAAAAGCCCCCGCCATTTCAGCGAGGGCTTAGAGTTTGCGCTGGTGATTAGCGCTTCTGTGCGTCTGCGAGAATCTGGCGACCTGCGACCATGCGGCAAATCTGGTTGGTGCCCTCGTAGATCTGGGTGATCTTGGCGTCACGCATCATGCGCTCAACCGGGAAGTCACGGGTGAAGCCGTAACCGCCGAGCAGCTGCACGGCATCGGTGGTGACCTGCATAGCAACGTCAGAGGCGAAGGTCTTGGCGTTTGCGGCCATCAGACCCAGGCGAGCGCCGCCCTCAGCAGTGCCACGCTCAGCGTTAGCGGCTGCGGTGTAGACCATGAGACGAGCAGCGTCAATCTTCATACGCATGTCAGCCAGCATGAACTGGGTGTTCTGGAAAGCAGCGATCGGCTTGCCGAACTGCTGGCGCTCCTGCACGTAACCAACAGCGTAGTCGTATGCACCCTGCGCGATGCCCAGTGCCTGTGCACCAATAGTCGGGCGGGTGTGGTCCAGGGTCTCCAGGGCAGTCTTGAAACCGGTGCCCTCTTCGCCGATGATGCGGTCAGCCGGGATGCGGCAGTTTTCGAAGTACAGCTCCGCGGTCGGGGAACCCTTGATACCCAGCTTGTGCTCCAGGCCACCGACGCGGAAACCCTCGTCGTCCTTGTGGACCATGAATGCAGAGATGCCGTTGGCACCCTTCTCCGGGTCGGTGACAGCCATGACGGTGTACCAGGTGGAGCGGCCACCGTTAGTGATGAAGCACTTGGAGCCGTTGAGGACCCACTCATCGCCCTCACGGACCGCGCGGGTCTTCATGGAACCGGCATCCGAACCGGCCTCACGCTCAGTCAGTGCGTAGGAAGCCATTTCACCGTTGGCGATGTCCGGCAGGACCTTGCTCTTCAGCTCGTCGGAGCCCTTGAGGATCAAGCCCATGGTGCCCAGCTTGTTCACAGCCGGGATAAGAGAAGCCGAGCCACAGACACGAGCAACTTCCTCAATGACAATGCAGGCCGCAACCGAGTCCGCACCCTGGCCACCGAACTGCTCCGGCACGTGGACGGCGTTGAAGCCGGCCTCGTTGAGAGCCTTCAGGGCCTCCTCCGGGAAACGCTCGTTCTCATCGACGTCCGCTGCGTACGGAGCAATCTGCTTCTCCGCCAGATCACGGATAACGGCGCGGAGCTCCTGGTGCTCCTCTGGCAGCTGGAACAGGTCGAATCCTGGGGTCAAAGCCATGTGGGTGTTCCTCCCGATTTAATGATTCCGATGTCGTGTTCGATATCGCGCTCTACGCATTTCTACGCAGCACTATCACCGCACGACGTATTTATCTTCGTTCGATACTAGTGGCTAACGCTTCGCGCTACCCGCGAAATTCGTAAAATTCTCGCGTTGCCGCTCGGCGCCCACAGAATAAACTGCGCGAGGAATTCCCGCAGCAGCGATGTCGCCCAGTACCTCAACGGCGTATAGGCGCCGACGACACACCAGGGTTCCAGCCCCCGTTCGCGCATGAGCTTCGCTACCCGTGGCGCATGAAAATCACTGGTCACAACAACCGTTCCAGCGCTCAACGCACCGTCCATGCCGCGCATCAATTCGCACGCATAGTCAATGTTTTCCGACGTATTCGTCGATTGGTCCTCGGGGATCAACTCGATGTCGCCGCGCTTTACGACGTCCCCAGCGTTCGCCTCCAACCACTCCACCATGGCGTCCGCTTCGGAGCAGGTGGCATCTGTCACCGCTTCACTGCCGACCCCACCGGAGCAGATGATTCGCTCGGTACGCTCATCACACGCTGAGACTGCTCGCTGTAATCTTCTGGCCAGCAGGGCCGAGGGCCGATTGTTCTTCAATCCGCATCCCAGTACAACCACGGTGTGTGGCGGCAGAGTTGGTTTTTGGGCTGCACATCGAAGGCGAACGGCCTCGAAAACGATCGCTGCGGCTCCTGGTACTGCGAGGCCGGCGAGCAGGGGCGTCGTCAAGCGATGCGATGCGCGAGCGTAGTAGGCGCGGCAGCTGGCCAGTGTCCACGCGGCACCTACTGTGGGAAGAACCCACCGCGGAGGTCTGCGATTGGGCAGGCGTGGTGGGCGTAGCTCCGAATTAGCGGCGACGCGTAGTCCGCCGACGAGGAGCATGGAACCGAAGCCTGCACCGAGGCACGCGAGTGTTTTTCTCATCAGAGCTTCCACGTTAACTGTTCTGGGACGTTGATGGTCCAGTCGACGAGCTGTTGCGGATTGTGCTTCGCCATATGCTGGGATTCCTGCTCGGCCCACATGTCCCAGTGTTCCTCGAAGTGGTCGTCGCGAGCCATGGCACGGGCAAATCGAGTCTGTGTGTCCAGCTCTACCCAGACTCCCCAGGCGTTGCCGTCGCCGATGGCGCGGGCAGCGGCAAGGTTAGCTTCAGTGACAGCGCCGCAGCCTTCGACGATGAGCGAGGAGTCCGGTGGCGTGGGGACCCACTCGGCGAATTCACTGGCGTACCAGTCCCACCGGCGATACCCGCGCTCATCGGCCGGTAGAGCGGGGTTCAAAATGGTCTCCGCAACTGCGGCCGATGCTTTCTGCAGACCGGACCAGCCCGGATATACATCCTCCAAGTGGATAACTGGCCAACCGAGGATACTGTGCAACTTTGCCGAAAGGGTGGTTTTGCCACTGCCGGAACGGCCGTCGATAAGCAGAATCATCGTGATCGAAACACCTTTGCTACGCTACGCCCAGGAAGCGGAACTCCCCGGCCCACACGGAAATACTGATTGCTGCGACGGCGATGGCAAGGCAGGCGGCCATGGTGGCATAGTCACGCGTGGCCAATGTCGAGGTGTGCCACCACGTACGCTTAATCGGTGCGCCAAAGCCGCGGGCTTCCATGGCCGTAGCCAGTTTGGTTCCGCGGCGCAGCGCAAACACCAGCAGAGCGAACACCTGGGAAATAGTGCGGCGGATTGCGCCGTGGTCACCCAAACCGCGTGCTCGACGGGCTCGGGTCAGCGCCTGCCAATCGCTGATGAATAGGCCGACGAGCCGCAAACTCGCCACCGTTGCCAGCACAAACCGGCTGGGCAGCTTGAGAATCTGCGCCAGCCCATTGCCCAGATCGGTGGGGTCGATATTGGCTGTCAACACGACAACTGGAGTACCGATAGCCAGCACACGCAACATAATCGCGATGGCCAGGGAAATAGAATTATCCGTCACATGCGCAAGCAGGAAGGAGAAATACTCTTTGCCCTCCGGGTTGCCGTAGAGCGCCATCGAGATTCCAGAGATGGGCGCGGCGATAAGAAGTGGCAGGCTGCGTCCTAGAAAACGACGAAAACCCAAACCCGACAGCGGCACCAAGAAAAGCGTGCAGACAAGCGCGACCACTGCGGAGACCCAGTCGATGGAAATCAGCAGCGGTGTGGTGAGCAAGAACAGGCCCAGTACTCTCGCTACCGGGTTGACCGTCGCGAGGAAAGGCTGCTTACTCTGCTCGGCGCTCTGCGTACCTTCAGCCGTACCGGCGGAACCGACTTCAGTCACGATGTCCCTCCTGCTTCACCCTGGCCGCGCGAACCTTTACTGCTGCTCGGACCGGCCTGCTCCCCCGAACCACGCTGTCCCGGTGCCGCACGGCCTGACCGCTCCGGATGAAACGCATCCATGTCGACGACGTAGTCCCCCATCGCTTGGACCACCAACGGATCGTGGGTAATCGAAATAACAGTTCGGCCGTCGTCTGCAAGTTGGCGAAGCAAAGTGAGCAGCTCGGTGAATGTCCGGCGGTCTTGGCCGAACGTCGGTTCGTCGAGAAGCACAATATCCGGTGCTGTCGCCAGCATGGTCGCCACCGACAGACGTCGCTTCTCACCGCCCGAGAGTGAGAACGGATTCGCCTTGGTCAGGGCCGTTAGCCGCAGCCGCTCAAGTAATTCCTCGATGCGCTTATCAGCGTTGACACCGACAAGCTTCGGGCCAAGCTGCAACTCTTCCAGCACTGTGCCGGTGACGAATTGGTGCTCGGGGTCTTGGAAGACCGTGCCAATCCGAGTAGCCAACTTCTTCGACGGCCATTTCCACGGCGCACTACCGCTGCCTGCCACTTGGACCGTGCCCGCCATCGGCTCAAGCAGGCCGCCGAGCGTCAGCGCTAACGTGGACTTCCCGCTGCCATTGCGACCAACGATGCAGGTGGAAGCTTCAGATGGAATAGAAACTGACACATCGCGAGCAATCGGCTCAACAGCTTCGCCACCCCTGAACCACGACTTCTTCGCGCCATAGCCGATGTCCAGCTCGCGGGTTTCGATCGCGATGTCACCGCTAGGGTGCCCGTCCTGGTCGCAGGCAACTGAACGCGCGTCCGGCAGCGCGGGCGGAGCACCCGGAATCCACACCCCAGCATCCGTCAGAGCCTGCCCGTAGTCTTCCAAGACCCGATGCGGTGCACCATCGGCAATCACACCTCCGCGGCCCAGCACGATGATGCGGTCGACCACATCGACCCACGCATCCACTCGATGCTCGACCACAATCAGTGCCGCACCGGTCCTCTCCGCCGCGGTAATCGCAGCATCGCGTAGTACCGGCACACCGGCCGGGTCGATGTTGGCCGTCGGCTCGTCCAAACAAATGACCCGTGCGCCCATTGCCAGCACACCTGCCAATGCGAGGCGCTGCTTCTGCCCACCCGAAAGCCTGTGCGTGGGATGATCCAGCGGCAAATCCAGCCCCACCAAATCCAGGCTGGCGCGCACTCGGTTGCCAATCTCAGCCGGGGCAACGCCCAGGTTTTCCGCACCAAAGGCGACATCGTCGCCAACGCGAGCACTAATCGTCTGCGAGTCAGGGTCTTGCAGCACCAAGCCCACCGCGCCCCGTGCGGAAGCAGGAGTACGACCTTCAATCAGGAGCTTTCCGGTGGCTTCGCCATCGGAGTCGTCGCCAAGCACGCCAGCAATAGCGGCGAGCAGCGTCGACTTCCCCATCCCCGACGCGCCGAGCAACAGCACCTTTTCACCGCGCTCGATGTCCAGCGTGATGTCGTTCAGTACCGCAGCTTTGCGCCCCGCGTGCCGATATCCGAACCCCCGCGCGCTCACCGCAGGGACATTTCCGCTTGACGACGGCCCCCGCGTCAACGCCTCATCTGTCATCGATTTTCCTAGACGTCGTCGTGCCGCTCTCGCCCGATGGCAAAACGATCCAGCGCTCCAGTTGCCGCCAGTGCCTTAGCCAGGAAGTAAGCCAGCAGACCGGCGAGGACGGCACCCGACAGCGCCGTGGAGATCAGATAGATGACGTTGAATTCGAAAGTCTTGGCCAGGTTGCCAGTGAAAAGCTCGAAAGTCCATGCGCCGACACCTGCCATGAGACCGGAGATAACCACGGTGGCCAGGTTGTAGCTCTTATACGCCAGAATGAGGAACACCAGCTCCGCACCGAGCCCCTGCGCCAAACCTGAGTACAGGGTGGAGATACCCCACTGGTTACCGATCAGTGCTGAAACCGTCGCCGCGATTACCTCGACGAAGATAGCTGCACCCGGCTTGCGAATGATGTACGCGCCGAGCGGACCACCGAGGAACCACATACCAGCGACCAAACCGCCAAGACCAGGAGTAAGCGCGTTGACTGCTTCATAGCCCGCACCGCCGATGATGTTCCAGATAACAAAAATCAGGCCAACGGCCACGCCGATAACAGCTGCAATGATGATGTCAATATTGCGCCACGAGAAGTTAGCGCGCGCTGCACTCGCCGATTGCGTCATCCCACTTGCTCCTATTTTTCTTTAACTCGAGCGGTATTGCTCAAACATTATTGATGTATTCATTAGCGGCGTATGAAGCCTGTGTCGACACGCCCTAAGCACTAACTTTTGCCTACCCTACCGCGCCCAGCAGATGGCCTAGATAACATAAGGAACCATGACTAAAGCCGAGCGGTCATCTACAGGAGATACCCCAACTGCCCAAACCCCTCATACGCCGCCAGTCGGCGATGAGGGGACAGCCGCGAATTCCGCAGTGAAAACTGCCGAGGACCCTGGTGCTGACAACACCGCTGAGCAGGAGAGTTCTCGCCCATACTACATGCCCACATTGACGTGGGGCGAGCGACTTGACCTGTCTGCGAAGCAATGGTGGCCACTCATCGGAGTTGTTATTGCGATACAGCTTGTCGCTCGCATTCTGGTACTGACTAGCCATGGTTTTTACTGGGATGACTTCATCATTGTTGGCCATCTTTACGACACCCCACTGCTGAGCAAGGACTACCTGCTTCAGGATCACGACGGGCACCTTGCACCACTGGCCTTCTTGGTGCAAGGCCTCTATCACCTCATCGCACCGTGGAACTGGTGGCTACCGGCTATCACCATGGCCGTGATGTCGGTAGTGCTGACATACGCCACAGCTAAACTCTTTGAGCTTCTCACCGGCCGTACGCTGGTATCGCTCTTCCTCATCACGGTCGTCGCCTGGACTCCGCTGATGCTTCCGGGCGACACCTGGTGGTCGGCCGCGGCCAATTCCCAGCCGTTCCACCTGGCATTCGTGATCTTCATGATTGTCGCCATTCGCACCACTATGCGTCGTTCCTTCGGCCCCCGCCCGTGGGAAGCCGTAGGCCTGTTCGTGCTGCTGGCAGTGGCGCTGGGATTCTTTGAGAAGTCCCTGGCTATCGCACCGATCTCCATGCTGGTTGTCGTCACGTTGGCTTACATGGAGCGCAGAAATATCCTGCAGGTTCTCCGCGGCGGCCTCGTCATCTGGATCCCATCGATGCTGCTGACCGGCGCCTGGGCACTGTGGTACTACTTCGGTCCCGCCGAAACCACCGGCTTCATTTCTGACAAGCTGCAGCCCGAACTGTTCTTCAACGGCCTCGGCCAGATTTTTGCCGGCATCATCGGCGGACCAACAAGCTGGGAACGCTGGGCTCCGGGACAGCCGTTTGCCTCCGCTTCGTCTCAGCTGATTACTCTCGGTGGCATTATCCTGTTGATTCTGTCCGCCACCCTCATCGGCCGCGATTACCGTGGCTGGGCTCCGTGGACGCTATCGGTGGCGTACATGTTCACCACCTTGTTCGCCATCACCCTGTTCCGCTCGGGAGAGAACACCTCTGGCGTGCTGGCGCACACTTTGCACTACTACTCTGATGTCGCGCTCGTGATCGTAATCTGCGTCGCGATCTCCCTGGCTGGACTCCCACCGAAGGACGAGGCGCCAGCGCTGCTACCGGCTCGTACGCACATTCTGATTTGGTCGCTGGGCATCGCGCTGGCTGTCACCTCCACGATTTCCGTGGTCACTTACCGCAATGCCTGGTCTGATGACATCGCAATGGAGTGGATCGGCAACACCAAGGCGTCGCTGTCCGCGCTGCGCGAGGAAGCCGATGCCGCTGGCCCCGACAAGGCGATCGACTACAATCTCATCGACCAGCCCGTCCCCTTCGAAGTTCTCGTGCCCGTCGCCGCTCCGATGAACATGTACTCGCGGGTGTTTGATGCGGTCTCCGATCGCCCGCCGTTTGAGCGCGTCACCGGTCACCCGCGCATGTTCAATACCGACGGTTCGCTTATCGACGCCAAGGTCTCCGAGATCACCCGGGTCACCGATGGCCCTGTCGAGCAGTGTGGCCATCGCATCACAGTTGGTGAGGACGGCACTGCGTCGGAGGACATCAAGCTTGAGAACATCATCAAGCTCGGTGACTGGGTGCTTGAGTTCCCGGCCACCGCCTCTGAGGGCATGGATGTGCGCCTGTCGCTACCCAATCCTTTCGAGACTGAAGAGCAAACCCGCGCTGGTTCCACGGTCGTGAAGATGAACAACGATCTGCGGCCGCGCTATGCGTACCTCAACGGTGGCGGAAATACTCTCCGTGTCGATGTGGAAAAAGCGACTCCGGGGGCAACGCTATGCATCGGCGCGGGGGCGATTGGCCCCTTGGTTCCCGCAAGCCGTTAAGAATCCTCTAAGATATTGCTTTAAGATAATGTGAGAAAAGTTCATTAGCCCTTGTAGCTATTGTTTTTCCGACAGAGGAGCCACATCCATGCGTAACCGCATCGCCGGCGCTATCGCCGCATCCGCCATTGCCGCAGCAGCCCTGGTCGCTTGCTCTCCCCCGAACGAGGTTGACTCGGACGTAAAGGTCGGCGACCAGGCCAACCCGTCGGAGACCTTCGAGCAGAAGGCCACCACCCCGGCACCCTCCGACGAGATGACTCCTGCTGAGACCGCAGAGATGTAACTGCAGATTCACTAATTGAAACTGCGAAAACCGGGGTAGGTAGCAAACAGAAACGCAGTCACTACTCCTTGTGCCCACTCATCGATGGGGCACGAAAGAATTACCGCCCGGCCATGGTGTCCGGGCGGTTTTGGTTCTCTGGGGGCAGCCTAGAGCCACGATGAGAGCTTAGGAAAACTCAAATTCCACGTGGTCACCATCACGGATTACCGCGCTGGTTGCGCCATTTTCCAGGTTCAGCTCGACAATGAGCGAGGGCATCTCGCCGGAAGCTCCAGCCTCACCCGAGGCCCCGGCAGCATCGTCCACGAGCGCCGCATCGGTCGCGATTACGCGGTAGCGAAGAAAACCATTGCGCAATTCATCAGTCTCCACGCGAGCGGAGTGCAGCCATGGGAATCGGCGGCGCAACGCAACGAGCTGCTGATAGGAACGGTAGAGAGCCTCGCCGAGCGTAGAGAGTTCCTCCGGGCTATCCGGGAACACTGGACGGACCTGGTCGTCACCGCCGATGCGTTCCTCTTTGAGACCGGTATAGCCCTGTTCGTCACCGTAGTAGACCAGTGGCACACCGGCCACGGTAAACAGCACCGTTGCCGCCAGCACGGCCTTGTCGGCCCCTACCTGTGTCGCAATGCGTGAAACATCGTGGTTTCCCACAAACGTCACCGGCACAAAAGACTCCGCGAAGGTGTTATGGCGCTTCAGAGTCCAGTCCAACTCGAAGAAGTTTTCCTCCTTCAGCGCCGACCAGGTCGCTTTCCACAGCTCGTATTCCGTCACCGAGTCCATGCCGGACACCGACACAATCTCCGCATAGTCGCCGTGGATGACCTCCCCGTAGATAAAAGCATGCGGGTGCTCAGCACGCACTCGCGGCAAAACCTTGTGCCAGAACTGTGGATCCACTGCGTAGGCCGCATCCAGGCGCCAGCCATCAATCCCCCGCGCCAGCCAGTAATTCATGACGTTCACGACAAAATCAACAGTCGCGTCACTGGTGTGATCGAATTCGACCAAACTCTCATGTCCCTCAAACACTGGCGCGGTCATGTCGCCATCTGAGTGCGTAAACGCAAAGAGCTGCGCTTCTTCAGAGTCAGGGTTTTCCTTCGCGGTCTTCAGCGCGGGCGCCTCTGACCCGATGTGGTTGAAGACGCCGTCGAAAAGCACTTTGATGCCGCGCTCATGGGCAGCTTCGATGACGGCCTTCATGTCCTCTTCGGCGCCCAGGCGCGAGTCGATGCGGTAGTAGTCCTCGGTATCGTAGCCGTGGCTAGTCGACTCGAATACTGGCGCCAGCTGCAGGACGTTGAGCCCGAGCTCCTGGACGTACGGAAGCCAGTCAATCAGTTTGCGAATTCGATTGACCGGCGCGGCGCCTCGATCCTTCTCACGGATGGGCGCTCCCACAAACCCCAGTGGATAGACGTGCCATCCAATCGCCCACTTCGTCCACTCAGGTGCGGCGCCAGCGAGCGTCTTATCAGGGGCGTTGGGGGTAGTGGACATTGTCCTATGCATCCTCTCTAGGTGCCTGAGGCTGATTGGAATTATCTGGTGCCGCCGCAGCCTCAGAGGTCGGTGAGGTCTCCCCCGCCGATTCGCTTGACGACGCCCGCGCCTGACCCGCATGCGACTTCGGCGTGCCAAGGCCTGCATTCCGCGGCCGTGGAGGCACGGAACCTGCTGCGGGCATGGTCGGAGATGCGACAGGACGCTCCGGCGGTTGGCTCTTCGACGGGTTCAGTGCATCCAGCGCGATTTGGATTTCCGTGCGCATGCCGCTGACCATGGCTCTCTCCACAATTTTAAACTTGGAGTTGTGAAGAAAGAAGGGATTACCCGCTTCCGGGCCACCGGTGCCGAGGAACATGTAACAGCCCGGCGCTTCACGGGAAAAATACGAGAAATCATCCGAAGGAGCCCACGGATCGGCAGCGAACACCTTGGACTTGCCAACCGCCTTCGTCGCCGCATGCCACGCACGATTGACCGCAATGTCGGCGTTGACCACCATCGGGTACGGAATCTGCCAGTCGAAAGTCGCCTGTGCACCGTGAGCCTGGCAGACGCCGTTGACGACGGCCTCGATACGCTGGC
This sequence comes from Corynebacterium sp. HMSC063G05, assembly GCF_001810555.1. Taxonomy (NCBI): domain Bacteria; kingdom Bacillati; phylum Actinomycetota; class Actinomycetes; order Mycobacteriales; family Corynebacteriaceae; genus Corynebacterium; species Corynebacterium sp. HMSC063G05. Next base: position 48,710 of record NZ_KV801860.1, read on the forward strand.
AGACAATCTCCCAGTCGGCCTCATCCACCGAGCGGATGGACACTTCCAGGTTGGCCGTATCCGGAATCACGTTGCCGGCCTCACCTGAATGCAGTGAGCCGACATTGACAATGTTCATGTGCTTCGGATCCACATCGCGGGAGACAATCGTGTTCAGCATGAGAGTCGCCTCGCTGGCGATGAGCACCGGGTCAATCGACAGCTGCGGGTTCGAGGAGTGTCCGCCACGGCCACGAATCGCGATGGAGACGATGCCCGACATAGTCGTCACTCGCCCGGCGCAAATCCCAACATGCCCCACCGGATGCGGCGCGACGTGGAAGGCATAGACCTCATCTAAGTCATCGGCGGCACCCTTGTCGACCAGCTCACGAGCCCCGCCCGGCAGCATTTCTTCGGCGTGCTGGAAGATGCACAGCACCTTGCCGTGCAGCTGATCGCGCATTCCGGAAAGCACCTTCGCAGTGCCCAGCAGCATCGCCGTGTGAACATCATGACCACAGGCGTGCATCACACCCGGCGTGCGCGAGGCGTACGGCAGTCCCGTTTCCTCCTGAATCGGCAGCGCGTCAATATCCGCGCGGTAGCCGATCACACGGCCCGTGCTGGGGTCGCCTGCTGTGCCCTCGATGACGCCAATTACGGACGTCGGGGTCAACCGGTAGGTCGGGATGTCCCATTGATTGAGCAGATCCTCAATCATGTCCGAGGTCCGGTACTCCCGGAAGCTCAGCTCCGGATTCTGGTGCAGTTGGCGACGCCATGCCACCGCCTCTTCGATGGGTACTTCAAGGCGGTGCGACGGCAGGGTGTCGTTAGCATCACTCATGGTTCATAGCATGACAGAAAATGGACTCCACGACGAGCAACTACGGAAATTCCCTCACCCATTTTCGCTTCACGACGGCCACAGCGCCCCGACATCTCCCCTGCTAGAGGTGACTTAAGCGCTGCCAGCGTGCTGCTAGTTTCCGGCACCCCAAAAATCCACGGTGAGTTCGGCCAACCACCATGGATCAATCGTGCCGCACATCTCACGCGCCGAGTGCATGGAGACCATCGCAGCTCCGATATCGATGGTGTCGATACCCAGTCGCGTTGCAGTGATCGGGCCGATAGTGGAGCCGCATGGCTTGTGGTTCGCAGAGACAAAATACTGCACCGGCACTTCCTGGCCAATGCGCTTAGAGGTTTCCGCTGCAATTCGGACAACCTCGGCCTGACCAGCCGCCGTGGTGGCATAGCGCTGGTTGGCATTGATCTTCAGCACTGGGCCAGCATTGAGTTCCGGCTGGTGCCCCGGCTCGTGTTCACCTGCATAGTTCGGGTGCACACCGTGTGCGCCGTCGGCAGAGAGACAGATGGAACCGCGGTAAAGCTGCTGGGTGCGTTCCAGGTCAGCGCCTGTGGCCGCTGCGATGCGGGACAGAACGTCGGCAAGCAGTGGCCCTGCAGCGCCCGTGGTGGAGGCGGACCCGACTTCCTCGTGGTCAAAAGCCACCATGACGGGGATAGTGGTTGACGTGCTCCAGTCTTGGCGGAGCAAGGCCTCGAAGGCGACCAGGGATGAGTGAACACTGAGCAGGTTGTCGAGTCGACCTGAAGCCAGGAACTCATCGTGAGCACCGAAGGTGCGCGGCTGCTGAGTGTCGAAGGAAATGAGGTCCCAGGCGACGATGTCGTCGATAGACAGTCCCGCAGCATCGGCGATGACCTGGTGCACATCGGTGCCGAAGGTATCCATTCCGATAATCGGTGCAGTGTGATTCTGCTTGTGGAGCTTCAACCCCTCTTCGTTAACCGCACGATTGAGGTGGATAGCCAACTGCGGAATACGCGCGACCGGGCCGGTGCGAGCAAGGTGCTCATTGCCATTTTTATCAATTACACGACCGGCGAACTCAATTTCGCGGTCGGTCCAGCTCCCCAACAGCGCGCCGCCATAGACTTCGACGGCGACCTGTGCATAGCCTGCGGCGGAGGTGCGCGCGTTGGGCTTCACACGAAAACCGGGCGAATCCGTGTGGGAACCCACAATACGGAAACCGGTCAAATCGGCAGCCGGTGCCTCCGGGACGATCCAAGCAACGGCAGCGCCATCGCGACGCAGGACGTAGGCACCGGGTTCGCTTGGCCACTGTTCGTGCTCGTCGACGACCGTGGCACCGGCTGCACTCAGACGGTCAACGACCTGTTGTGCCGCATGAAATGAGCTTGGCGACGCAGCCACAAAATCAATTAGATCCTCAACGTGACTGAGCGCTGCCGCCGGAACGCTGCGCGATGCCGCGTCCGAGGTATCCGCCGAATCCGGAGACTCAGGGGTGAGTGCCGAAGAAATAGCCATAGCCAAACTCCTACTTCAAATTTGATTCCGCATTTCATTGTATTGGAGGGCACAACTGTATTGGAGCCCACAACTGACCGCGACCGAGTATTAAGCCGGTCCACAGTGTGATGCAGCTTTCATGTTGGGAACGGTATCCGCTTAGTCACTTTTGCCCGTTTTAACTCGATATCGGGCATATTCAGACATATAGTGGCAACCGCATCAAAGAAAACCATTTGAATACAGAAACTCTCAAACCGGAGTCCCGACCGGATTCCGACCACAGAAAGGGTTTATACCGTGAGCCTTGAAAACCTGTTCCCCCGTTCTTTCACTACCAAGCGCGCCTTCTTCTCTCAGCCGCTGCGCGAGGCTCTTGCCCGCGACACCAGCAGTGACGCTAACGCAGTCCACTTCGGCCACCAGGTTAAGAGCACCCGGAACGAGATCTACAGCGACATGTCTCCCCGTGACATCGTCTCTATGCTGAGCCGCTAAATCTAGCGCTTCCTCAAGTCGAATAAGACCATTGGCTCTGGCTGAGGAAATTTCAACGTCTCCACAGCAGCTAATTCACTGCCAAAACCAGGTCCAACCTCGCCTGTATCACCATCGCCATACCGATGTACCGCAAACGCGTGGCAGCCACCAATAACTAGCATCAATGCCAGCGTCAAGAGCATCGCGGTAATCCCCGAATACATAAATCCGCCGGTATATGGCGTAGCAGCAATCGGGTTTGTCACAGGAAACGTCAGCAGGACCACTAGCAACGCAATACCGATATACGGCCACTGTCTGGTCAATCGGGTCCGCGCCATGGCGACCAAACCGAACACAGACGTGACCAGCATCAACATGTAATGGGTCCAAAGAATCGATGAGAATGTGGCTGCAATAAGCCACGCGCCCGTGATTAGGAATTCAAACCGGTAGACCGAGTTCAACCACGCAACTGCCGTGACCATCAACACCACGCCAAGCGCAATACACAGTGGAATCGTTTTCACATGACTCGGATAATCACGAACCACTGTTACTAATAAATCAGGTTTTCCCAGGTCTGTGGCTAAAGTCGACGCCAACGACTGATTCGCACCGCCGACCAAGACCGATGAACCAATGTCGCCGATTCGATCAATCCAATCCGAAATCACCGCCATATCAACGCGGATAAACATCCAGACCGCCAGTACCGCCGTGGTGGCCAGCGACCAGAGGGCTGCGCGCCGTCGATAAGCGAAAAAGAGCATCACAGCGATGAGCGCATACGGAGTCAATTTAATGGATGCGACGATGCCGAGCACGATGCCCGCGAGCCAAGGACGAGTGTGCGAGGCAGCAAGACCATAGGCGACACCCGCGACGATCAGCGGTGTCGTCTGACCGATCCAGAACGAATTAATAGTGGTCGGCAGAGCGAATACGCATGCGGTAACCAGCGCTGCGATACCCCAGGGCATGGTGGACCGAAACCACAGGTGGTAGGAAGCTACGACGAGGACCACGACGGCCATTCCGGAGAGAAACAGCAACCAAGCAACCGAGGTTTCAAAGCTCATGACGTGGGATATCACTCCCAGAGCCTTTGCGAACAAAGGGTTTTGCACAAAGGGATGCGTAAATGGCGCAGACACTTCCTGCGCCAGGCGTGGCCAGACCTCTCCACTCATGGCGGTGAAATCGATTGGATCGGCATCATAGAGATGGGACTCAAGTCCCCTGTCCATAAGTAGCCCGCCTACCCAGAGCGAAGCCCAATCGTCCGGCTGAGTACGACCATTCCAGGCCAACAGCGAGGCAAGACCACCGAGCAGCGAGACCAGAATAAGAGGCCAGCTCATCACAGGCGATTGCGCCAGCGCGGGGGTCTGACTGGGTTTGCGAGCCCGCATTTTTCGCGAGACCTGTGACCGAGACTTCGCAGCAGCACGTTGCGACTCCGCAGCCTGTGACGATGCGCCATCCTGTGACACAGGTCCTTCTGCCTGACTATGCCGTCCCACGTTCCTCCTCATCGCTGGTAAGCGCCTCTATCTAATGTAGTGATTCCAATACGGCAGTGGTTACACCCCGCAAGAACCCACAAGGTATGACGGCTTACTTTGAACAAAGTGCCAGGAGGACGACAGTTGGCGGCCGTGATGGCCGGAGGACTATCGAATCTGTGAAATAGTGCCGATGGTCGTAATCAGCTGATCTCCATCGCTGTCGACCACGGCGGCTATGGGCATGCGCTCCATCTCATCCGGGCCGACATCGTAGCCCTGCGAGACCTCTGCCGTAATAATCTTTCCGGTCGGGCCTTCCTCAATGCGCGGATTACGAACGACCACATGAACCAGACTGAACTTCGCGGTGATGTGAACTTCTCCGCGGTAGCTCTCCCCTTCGACATCACTGTTGTCATTGTCGCGGGTGAATGAGACGACACCGGCCTCAGGCTCTAGGGCACCGTTCTTGGCAGTGACGCCACCACCCAGTGCGCCGAATACCTTCTCCAGCGCAGATACAGAAATTACTAAATCCTCGCTGGAGGGAGCCGGGGCATTCTTGCCCGGAGCATCCGAATAATTCAACGGGATGTAGATTTCCTCGGCCTCATTAATGGAGCCGGCTGCCGGGTAAACATAAATGCCCCAGTTTTCACCAGCTGGGGTCTCTGGCGGGTCAACAACAATGCGAGCCTCAAAGCTGCCGTCATCTGTCATCGGGGTAGCCTGACGAGCGATAGAACGTCGCATGTCGACGCCCTGGTTCGGTATCGCCTCGAGAGTTCCAGCCGGCGTGACCCAGGCAATGTTGTCGTGCGGATGTTTCCGCGACGAGGACGGAGCACCTTCACTTGGCTTCCAGGAGTCTGGGAACGCACTGTAGAGAACGTAAACGCCATTGGGCACACCCGGAGGAATTGGAAGCGGGTAACCACCACGGTTGGCCGACGGATTAAAACCACTGCCGCGAACAATGAGAACATCGCCGCGATGAACTGTGGCGCCTTCAGCTGGTGTGCCGTCCTCAAAAGTGACAGAAACTTCCGGGGATTCGACATACTGCGGATCCTGCGGCTGGAAGTTCTCCGCTGGATTAATCACATTGGGAAAGTTGTCTGGCACGATTGGCTTCGCAGTTTCAGCCATTGCTGGGGACACAAACGCTGAAAGGACCATGGCGCCGGACAGCGAAACCGCAGTAACACCTCTGCGCGCACTCTGCCTCACCGGTCGACGCTTGCCTTCTCCAACGGGCGATGATTCGGAGCCGGACGAAAGGCGAGTTTCGTGAGCCCCCGCAAGATGGCGGTGGGAATGATCGAAAGTCAAGAACTTCAGACTGTGCATACAAGCAATGTACACCTGCATATTAGGCTCACCTAACGCATTTATTAAGGCGCGCCTTATCCACCCCCGTTTGAGTCTCAACGCTGGGATTGGAAGAAATGGTTGAGAGCAAAAGAAAACCGCGGCCAAGCCCAATAGAGCTCGACCGCGGCTTGCTTCAGCAGCTTTGACGCAACCAATTACTCCGCGGTAATCGGCAGGTAGACGCGACCACCCTGATCAGTGAACTCCTGGGACTTCTCAGCCATGCCGGCCTCGATAGCTTCAACGGAGTCCAGGCCGTGTTCCTTCGCGTAGTCCTGCACATCCTTGGAAATACGCATGGAGCAGAACTTCGGACCACACATGGAACAGAAATGCGCGGTCTTTGCCGGCTCTGCGGGCAGGGTCTCATCGTGGTAATCCAGCGCAGTGTCCGGATCCAGAGCCAGTGCAAACTGGTCATGCCAACGGAACTCGAAGCGGGCCTTCGACAGCGCGTCGTCACGCTCCTGAGCGCGCGGCAGCCCCTTTGCCAGGTCAGCGGCATGCGCGGAAATCTTGTAAGTAATCACGCCGACCTTGACGTCGTCGCGGTTCGGCAGACCCAGGTGCTCCTTCGGCGTGACGTAGCAGAGCATGGCGGTACCAGCCTGCGCAATGATTGCCGCGCCGATAGCCGACGTGATGTGGTCATAGCCCGGCGCGATGTCGGTTGCCAGCGGGCCGAGGGTGTAGAACGGAGCTTCCTCACACCACTCCTCTTCCCACTTCACGTTGTCAGCGATCTTGTGCATCGGAACGTGGCCTGGGCCTTCAATCATGACCTGGCAGCCGCGGGACTTGGCGATCCTGGTCAGCTCGCCGAGGGTCCGCAGCTCAGCCAGCTGGGCCTCATCGTTAGCGTCGGCAATGGAGCCCGGACGTAGGCCGTCACCGAGGGAGAACGTGACATCGTACTGTGCCAGAATGTCGCACAGCTCAGCGAAGCGCGTGTAGAGGAAGCTCTCCTGGTGATGCGCGAGGCACCATGCGGCCATAATCGAACCACCGCGGGAGACAATGCCGGTAACGCGGTTGGCGGCCAGTGGCACGTAGCGCAGCAGCACACCCGCGTGAACGGTCATGTAGTCCACGCCCTGTTCGCACTGCTCAATGATGGTTTCGCGGTAGATTTCCCAGGTCAGCTTGGCCGGGTCACCCTTAACCTTCTCCAGCGCCTGGTAAATCGGCACCGTACCAACCGGCACCGGGGAGTTACGCAGAATCCACTCGCGGGTTTCGTGAATGTCCTTACCGGTGGACAGATCCATGATGGTGTCCGCGCCCCAACGGGTCGCCCACACCATCTTCTCCACCTCTTCGGAGATGGACGAAGTCACAGCCGAGTTACCAATGTTGGCGTTGATTTTGGTGGCAAAGCGCTTGCCAATAATCATCGGCTCGGTCTCCGGGTGCTTGTGGTTGGCCGGAATCACGGCACGCCCCGCAGCAACCTCTTCGCGAACAACTTCCGGATCCACATTTTCACGAGCGGCAATGAATGCCATCTCCGGGGTGACAATTCCCGCTCGGGCCCATGCCAGCTGCGTCTTGACCTTCGGGGCCTCCTCAGAGCCTGCAACCGCCGGCACTGCCGGAGCCTTCGGCCAAGAGTCACGAGTCTTAGCCAACCCCTCCTTCAGGTTCAGTTCCGGGTTTTCCTCGGTGTAAATACCCGAGGTGTCGTATGCATCGAAGTGAGTGCCGTCCGTCAGGTTGATTCGACGGACTGGAATGCGCAGGTTCGCCTCACCGAAATCGTTGCTGAACGCAACCTCGTCGTAATGCTTGTTGCTGCGGTAAATCGGGCCAGTTGTAACCTCGCCCTCTTTCGGTGGAGCGGATACAGATACACGTGCGGCCATGAAGCAACACATCCCTTTCCTACGCTGGTATTACCCAGATTCAGGTTCGTCCGGTCGACGCTCGATCCCTAGCGTCCTCTCAGTGCCGGAATTTCGGTTGGCACTCCCGTGGTTTTGTAATGCGCCTCATAGTCTAACCAATCGTTCGGATTACTTCGGTCATTACACCCGCGCTGTCCACCAACGCTTAACGACGCCCCGGAGAACGCACCCCAAAGGTGCAGGTGGTGGCTACGCAGAGGCGTCGTTTTGCACGGCGACCGCGTTGTCCACACCCCTAAAAGTTATCCACAGCCGGTCTATTTTTTCGGCTTCTCAGCAAGCGCAATTACGACCGCGGTGTTATATCTTTCTCACACAAATTCTTTGGGGAGGGAAAATTGAAAAAGGCGACTACTGCCGCCCTACTGTCAGCACTTCTATGGGGAATAACGGGGACTAGTTGCGCATCGACCGAGGCATCCGGCGAGGACGTTCAACCTGTCGGCGACAATGCGACAACCATGACTACTGACTCGGGCGTGACGTTACCTGCGGGTGTGCTTCCACCCAACAATCCGCCGGAGCCCGGTGATGCTCCACTTGGTCCCGATGGGCACTACAACTACGACGCACCCGAATTCGTCCTGACCAATCCGTGTGACGACCCTGCGATTATGGGGCGTTTAGACAGGCTGGGGTTCCAGGAGCAGACGTACATGGAGGGCCGAATCGAAGGTAATAAACAGATTGGCTGCGTTATCGAATCCGACGCTTCCGGCCTGTTGAGCATCTGGCATGCCGCGGTCGCTCACTCGCAACTCGAGCGCTACAGTGCCGAGCCTTTGGCTCATCACGAAGGAATTTTCAATTGGGTGACATTCACTCAAACAGAACCGCTCGGAAGCTCTGCCTGTATTGCTTCTGTCGAAACAGAACAAGGGGCTCTCGGATTCGTTATCGACACAACCGGACAAGATAGCCCTGACCCACAGCACCGACGATGCGCTCCTGTAAATGAGCTGTTAATTGATTACTTGGGGGAAGAATCATGATGCATGCCGTAATTCCAACAATCGACTCTGCAATTCAGAAGTTCAGTATTACGAATGTTCTAGCAAGCGGTTCCAGATTTATGCAGCCCAACTTGGCCGGCTACTCACAGGTTCCGTCACTCCAGCTGGTGGCGACAGAACACAGTCTCGCAATTTCCGGCAGTTCAGGAAGCTCTGCCGCCGTCGGCTTGTCTCTGGGCAAACAACTCACCTGGGCGCAAACGAATCTCGCTGACTTCCGTCGCGTGATTACTGAACACGAATCCACCATGAATCGGATTCTTCGAAGCATTAACCCGTTCAATGGTGACGGCGCTTCCCTTGCTGAAGTAGCGCGAACAAGCGGTGTATTTCAGCGTCGGCCGATGTTTGAAGCTGGAAGTCTCACTTTCGCGCCAGTCACTCTTTCTGCGGAACTTGGTCTCGATGCGAAGTCCCTACTATCCATGTTTTCCTCGACAAATGACGGTGCCGTAGCCGAGGCAATCGCCTACTGGAACAACTTCGCCGACACTATGACCACGTTGGCCAGCAATCTAACCTCCATCTCATCCGGCTTGGTGTCGAGCAACAGCGGTGCTGTTTTCTCTGCTGCGGATACGACAATGAAAGGTCTGGCCGCACGCGCTACCAGCATCGCCACCGCATCGGAGGTCATGGCCGGGCACCTTGCCGTATTGCCATCTGTGAAAGCGATGGCCGTCAATGCACTATCAGCGATCGAAGCCGAATCCAAGGCACTCCCAAACCCTGGCGCGCAAAAGGCTTTTGAACAGGCCGAGGTAGCAGCCTTTCTCTCTGGTCCGTATACCGCACAGCTACAGACAGCTATTCCCCGAATTCCTAACCTGGTTTCTGCCGATGCGGGAAGTGGTGTGACTGCCGAGGTGTCCGTTGGGGCCACAGTCGCCGGGCGTTCTGGAACTAGCCAGTTCAGCCTTTCGCCTGCGGGGATGACTGGAAGCATGCAGGCCGCCAGCACACCAGTTGGTGCCACCTCAACTGTTCCGGATTCTCCAACACCACAATCCACATCCGCGAGCCCTTCCGCTCCTTCGCACGTGCAACCGAGCACTTCGACTTTGTCGAACCCCACAAATCCGTCTGCTGCCCCTGTGCACCCAGCATCACTTAGCAGCCCAACGAGCTCCACAATCTCGCCAACATCCCCGACCGGTACATCAACCATGGCTCAACCGAGCACGGCGAATCCAGCCATGGTCACCCCTTCGGGAGCGAGCGCCCCACTTCAACGCACATCACCGCAAGGAGTCTCGCCTTACGGAGTTCACGGCAACCGGCCGGCTGGCCCTCTCGGCGCAGGACGCACTGCGGGGCTCACACCAGCGGGCAATATCCCGGCACTGCCGCCTTCTGGAAACGCAAGCCCCCGTCCACCGGCCTCGGGACTTCCGACTTCGAGTCCTGGTCGTATGCCAGCGCCAACAGCGGGGCGCGGGATGGGAACCGGCTTGGGTCCCGGGGTTGCTGGTTCTGCCTTGCCAAACGCCTCGAATAGCCCTTCACAGCGCGGAAGTGGATTGATGAATTCCCTAATCAGCGCACGCAACAGTACTGCTACCGGAGCTACGGGTGCTGCTGGCGGAACCGCGGGCGCCGCTGCTGGAAACCGTGGCGCAGGGTCTTTCGCGGCCACCACTGCGGGCAGCCGTGGCGGACTGCTCCAAAAGGGCTCCGCACCGTCGGCACGCAAACTGACAAACGTGGCCACCATCAGGGATAACGATGCCGGCGCTTTCGAGCAGAACGAATACCAGAAGGAGCTTTTCGGGGATGCGCCAATTACTATCCCGGCGGTGATTGGTCACAACGTCCGATCGTAAAGCTCCGACCGTAAGCCTCCGAGCATAAAGTCAGCGCGCAAAAGCTGATCTTTACCCGCTCGGGCGCCACGGGGGATCAGGCTGGCGATCGACGACGTCATCACGATCTTCGCGCCCGGCTCCAACAGTGGCACGAACGCACGGCAGCCGCAGACCGCCCCGAGCAGGTTGATGTCGAGCGCGCGGTGCCACGTGTCCATGGTGACGTTCTCGATCGCCCCGCCGACCGCGATGCCCGCGTTGAGCACGAGCACGTCCACCGCGCCTATCGCCGCGGCCGCCGCCTCCCGGTCCGCGTCGGAGGTGACGTCCAGCTCGCGGTAGGTGCACGCATCGCCGAGCTTGACGACGTCCTCGTTCGCCGAGTCATGCAGATCGGTCGCGATGACCGAATCGCCGCGTGCGACGAAGCGCTTGGCCAGTTCGAGGCCGAAGCCGGAAGCGGTGCCGGTGATGAGCACGCGCCGCAGGCCGCGTGGTTCGGGGGAACGGCCGAAGGGGCCCTCGCCGGATGCGGCGGCGAGGCCGGTCCGGGCCGGCGAAATCGCTCCGCCCGTGCGGCGGTCAACCCCGTGTACGGATCTACGTGAGCATCGACAGCAGGAACACGGAGTCCTCGTCTGCGTCGACCCGGTGTGGGACCATGGTGGGCAGGTGTGCGACGGTCCCCGGCGTGAGGACCTCGGTGCGGTCGCCTACGGTGAAGCGCACCTGGCCCTCGATGCATTGCACCATAATCGGGTGTGCAGCGCGGTGATCGGGCAAGGCCTGGCCGGAGCGGAAACGCATGGCGATGATGTTTACCCCGTCGGCCGTCTGCAGACGTTTCACCGCCGGGCCGTCGCCGTCCTTGGCGGGCGGAGCGGCGGCGACGACGTCATGAAGGCTCAGAGCCTCCGGATCGGCGGTCAATTCAGCTTGCTGGTCGTCGTCGAGGAACTCAATCTCGGGCCCGCGTCGGACGGCGGGCGATGCTTCGCGCCCGCTTTCGGAAGCGTTGGAAACGGCACCCGTCGCATCGGCGGCGTCGGCGGAATCGGCGGTGTCGCGCAGACGGGCCACGATGCCTATCGAGGCGAGGGCGTCGTCGTTCTCGACGAAAACGCTGCGCATGCCGAGAACGCGCTTACGCGCCGCGGGGTGCTTGATCATGTTGCCTGCGATGCGGGCAACTCCGGAGATCCCTTCGTCTTCGATCATCTGGGAGGGCTTGAGCAGGCCCATCTCCGCAATGCGGACGTGCTCGACCTCGAATCCGTGTTCTTCGAGGAGGTTTCGCCACTCCGCGACGGTGAGTGGTCGGGCGTTGACCCGGATGGCCTTGGACATCGCGATGCGAATCTCATCTTTCGTCGCCGCATCCAGGTCGTCGGGGGTCAACGCCAGTTCGTGGATCGCGTAGCGGCCGCCGGGAACGAGAATCCGACGAACCTCGTCGAGAATCGCCGCCTTGCCCTTGTCGCCTTGCATGGTGAGCATCGCCTCGCCCACGACGGCGTCCGCCGAGTCATCGCCGAGCCCCGTCGCTTGGGCCTTGCCTTCGGTGACCCGGCCCCTGTGGCCAACGACCTTGCCGGTCGTCTTGGCGGCGTCGGGGTCCTCGTCGATGCCGACGTAATCCCCCGGTGCGCGATTCAAGATTTCCGTCGCCGTAATCCCCAGTCCCGGTGCGAGTTCGACGACGCGGGCGTCGGTGAGGCGAGCCCGGTCGAGAATCCACTCCGTCATCTTCCGGCCACCGGGTCGAAGGACCTTTTTGCCCAGTCGGGCCAGTAGCCAGTGGCCCTGGAGTTGTTCGAAATCTCTGTCGCGTGCATTCATGGTGCGTCTCACTCGTCGTGTGGCCGGGCCGACGGTGTCGGCGACTGCGCCGGCCCGTTAACCCGCATGTAAAATACTGCTTTAGCAATTAACTTAGCCTTACCTGGCATATTTGTCGAGGGGTTGGCCCGAAACGCCGAACCGGGCCGTTGCAACGTAGATGTCCGACGACCCGGTCGATCCGAAAAAGGCGAGGTACCTGTCCTTCGGCGTCTGGTCTATACCGTCATCCGGTGTCGTTTGGTGGGCTCAGTCGATGCTGCGGTCCATGGTCCAAGCCAGCACCTCGGCATCGTTGATGGCGGTCATGGGCAGCGAGTCGACCTCGTCCGAATCCGCTGAATTCGATCCGTCGGCCGTGATGCGGGCAACGTCGCCGTCGTAAAGCGTCTCGTCGCCGAAGGATGCCGAGCCGCAGGCGACGAAGAAGTGGGTGAACCGCGACAACGGCACGTCGATGGTGCGGCCTGCGGGAACCCGGCCGATGCGCAACGTCGCGCCGGTGGTGCCGATGGTCAGCGGCGCGAGGCCCGGTGTGCCCGACGCGACCGGGACCAGCGTGCCGTCGGTGAGAGCATCGTTGAGGTCGACCTCGTCGTGGGAGGGAGCGGCACCGAGATCGTCGGGCGGCAACCAGGCCTGGACGACCCGCAACTTCTTGCCGTCGAGGTAACCGGAGGCATTGAGCTCGGAGTGGCGGATCCCGCGCCCGGCGCTGATTCGCTGCGCCATGCCGGGGTCCCTATGTGGATTGTCAATAGTCAGGCGGGACTTTCACGTACATCGTATGGGGGTGTAGCCGTGACTGATCGCCGGTCCGCATCGTGCGGGCCGGCGGTGATTAGCGCAGCGGCCTACGCAGCCGTGGCGATGGTTCTAGCAGGGATTTCTCGGAAGAACTCACACCGAGTCAACAGGGCATAGATGACGTTGCAGCGCCGCCGGGCAAGCCACATCACCGCGGCATTGTGCTTCTGTCCTTCAGCCCGTTTACGCGGGTAGTAGTCGCGCGATGCGGGATGGCAGTTCGA
>NZ_KV801861.1:0-104472 GCF_001810555.1 Corynebacterium sp. HMSC063G05
CGGAAAAGACACACTTTTCTTTACTTAACCCGCAATGCCCCGGCTCGCGCTGCCAGGTAATAAATACAAAAGACCCGCACCTACAAGGTGCGGGTCTACATGGTGCGCCCGAAGGGATTCGAACCCCTAACCTTCTGATCCGTAGTCAGATGCTCTATCCGTTGAGCTACGGGCGCGTGTGGCGGAGGCGAGAGGATTCGAACCTCCGGCCCGTCGCAAGACAGGCAACTCCTTAGCAGGGAGCCCCATTCGGCCGCTCTGGCACGCCTCCAAAACCACTGGCATCGATCCCGCTTCAGCAAAGCTGTTCGCCATTGCGTGGACGAGACCAAATAACCGCAGCCAATCCTACAGAACACAAGAATTGAAAAGCAAAACACCCGCGGAGCCACCAAATACGGCGCCACAAATAGCGACCACACCTTGGGATTTTGCGGGGATTCTGTACTGCCCAATCCGGGCCATGTTCTACAGTTAGGCCTATGACCAACGATGCATCTTCAGTTCAGCCCAAAACCCGCGCCGACCTCGAGCAGGTTCCGGCCTATGTCCCGGGCAAGGCTGTGCCCGGCGCGCTGAAGATCGCGTCCAATGAAATGACTCAACCGCCACTGCCCTCGGTGGTGGAGGTCATCTCGCAGACCATCGCTGACCCAACCACCAGCCCGAACCGCTACCCCGACATGGGCGCGGTTGACCTGCGCATTAAGCTCGGCGAGCACCTGGGTCTGCCCATGGAGCAGGTCGCGGTCGGCTGCGGCTCCTCCGCTCTGTGCCTGCAGCTCGTGCAGGCCACCTGTGCGGATGGGGATGAGGTCGTGTTCCCGTGGCGCAGCTTCGAGGCCTACCCCATTCTCGCTCGCGTCGCCGGGGCTACTCCGGTGCCGGTGCCGCTGGATGCGCAGGGTCGCAATGATCTTTCGGCAATGGCTGCGGCTATCACCGACCGCACGCGCCTGGTTTTCGTCTGTAATCCCAATAACCCAACGGGCACGACCATCACTCGCGAGGCATTCGCGGAGTTTATGGCGCAGGTTCCGGGTGATGTTGTGGTCGCTCTCGACGAGGCGTACATCGAGCTGGTGGACGAGGCCACTCATGCCGCTACCCCGTTGGCGCATGAGCTGCTGGATACCTACCCCAACCTGGTCGGTTTGCGCACATTCTCCAAGGTCTACGGTTTGGCCGGGCTTCGTGTGGGCTACATGTTCGGCCCGGACAAGCTTGTGGAGGCCGTGAATAAGGTCGCTATCCCCTTCTCCGTAAACACTCTCGCGCAGATTGCCGCGCTCACCTCGCTCGACGCACAGGAAGAGCTCACCGCCCGCATTGCTGAGGTCCGCGCACAGCGCGTCGCCGTCACAGAGGCCATCAATGCCGCCACCGGCCGCGAGACGGTGCTGCCGAACTCGCAGGCCAACTTCATTTGGATTGACGAGGGTCGGATTGCGGATCTCTCTTTGCTTGACGACGTCTCGGTGGCCACCACCACGGATCTCGGTGACTTCTTGGCGCAGCGCAACATTCTCATCCGCTACTTTGCCGGCGAAGGTGCTCGCATCACCATCACTACTGAGGAAGAGACCTCGCAGCTGCTGGCTGCGCTAGGAATTGAGCGCTAACAGCTATCGCTCAGCTAGCAGCTACCGGCGCGGCCGGTGGTCGCGCCACCGCTGCGCTCAATCGCCTTTGCGATGCGGTCAAGCATTTGCTGGCCGGTCTCATAGGTGCCGTCGTCAGGCTGGGCTGCGATAGCGACACCAACGAAGGTGCCCGGCTTCTTGCCCGGCAGATAGCCGAACTGCCGCACAAGGTAGACACCTTCATCATCTGGGCCCCACCCACCCTTGAAGTGGGCACCGCGGATGCGTCCGAGGCCGTAGGACTGCTCGTCGGCAATCTGCCCCATGAGGTCAGCAACCTTTGGACCTGCCTCGATGCACTGCAAATTGGCGCCGAAAATAGCCTGGTCGCGCAAATCCCACTGCGTCTGCCCGAAGACGGTGTATTCCGCACGGATGCGGTCAGTGCCCATGACGGTGCGGGTGTCGTGGCCCTCTCGGAGAATCTCGTCGGTGGTCGCGCCCGCGGTCGCGTCATCGCCCAGGGAGTACCACATGGACTCAGCCGCATCGTTATCGGAAACCGTGATTGCGGCTTCGACCAGGGAATCCACGCCCGATTGGCGCACATAAGCCACCGCGATGGGCACCTTGGAGGTCGACCAGGCCGGACCCGTTTTGAAGTCACCCGTGGAAACCACTTCGGAATCCTTATCCGGCGTTGCCAGAGCGGCGCCGGCCAGACCACCGAGTTCCTTTTGCGCGGACTTCACTGCCTCGACAACTTCGCGAGGCATCTCACCGGGCACAACTTTCCCGTCGGAGGATGCTCCGCCGGGGCCGTCGTCAAGCGGATTGGACAGCGTCGGCGACGGCATGTCCGCCGAGTCGGTGCCGATGGTGCAGGCGCTAAGGCCGAGCGTGACGACGGCGGTTGCGGCCAGAGCTACTCGGAGACGTTTAGACAATGTGCACCGTCGCATTCGTACCGCCGGTGCAAGTGACAACCTCACCGTTATCGCGGCAGGTCATGCTGTATGTCTTGCCAGTTGTTGGGCTGCTAGCGGTGACAGTACCGTTGAGCTTCTTCGTAAGTTGGTACTGCTCAACGAAGGAATTGCGGACGTTGGTGGCAAACTGACAGGTCGTCGTGTTACCGCCGACATCTTCTGCATATACCAAGTTCAAATCACCCGGATCGCCTGAGCCGGAGCAGTGGCGCCAATTCGATGGCGGCTGGAACCCTTCAGCGCGACGCTTCTGCTCAGCAGTCGACGACGTGGAGGAATCCTCAGCACTAGCTGACTGAACCGACTGGGGCGAGTTGCTGCCGGCCGAATTCACTCCCTTCGAATCGGAGAAGTAGAAGTAAGCCATTGCGCCGACGAAGAGAGCGACCGCAACGAGTGCCAGGACAATAACCGCGATGGTCAGCCCCTTGTTGTCATTGCGCGGCGCAGCAGCCGGACCAGCTTGCGGACCTGGAACATAGGGGGCAGGGCGGTATGGTTCAGGCTGCTGGGACTGTGGATACTGCTGCTGCAGATACTGGGTTTGCTGGTTCTGGGGCTGATAGTCCTGCGTTTTCCCCTCAGGCTGCTCCCACTGTGACTCATCCACAGCGCTCCACGCATTTGCCGGCGTATCAGCGGAGGGTTGATCATCTGACGTGCCCGGATTTATGCTCCACTCACCGAACGAGTCGTCCGAGTGGTTGCTCCGATTCGTTGCCATTGTTCGACCTTTTCCCTCAATACCGTCCGCCAGCATGACGCTGGGTTTGTATTACAGCAAGACCGAGCTTACCGGTTTTAGCAATTTGCCCGTATTGTTTCAGGCCACAGTACACGTTGGTCGGAGCAATTAAATTACCTCCGCAAAATTACCTGTGGCAGATTTCGGACACACGAAACCCCCGACCGCATGCGACCGGGGGTTACGTTCTGCAATTCGCTCTCTATCCGGGGGAAGTTTTTACTTATCCCTCAGAGAGAACTGCCGCTAATCGCGACCTCGAACAGTCGTTAGAACGGCCACCACGACGGCTTCGCATTCTTGTTCACGACTACCTTTTCGCCGCCAACGACCCAGTTCGCGGTCGGGTTAAAAGCCGCGCCCAAGTTGGCGTAGCCGCCGTTGTCGAACTCACCTTCATAGCCTGGAGCCCTGTACGTGAAGTCAACGGAGACAGACTTCGAACTGCTGACAGTCGGGTTGTCCTTGAAGACACCGAGGAAGCCGCCCTCCGTCCAAGACAGGCGCACCTGACGATTACCGTTGCGCTCGGTGTTGACGTACTCCCCCTCCTTCAGCGTGTAAATACCGCCACCGAGGATATTGTCCTGCGACTGGCGAGTCACACGAACGAGCTCAAAGTCAGCCGGGATGTTGTGGCCGATTCCCCGCAGTTTGCCTTCGCCATTGACGCCGACGACCTCAATACGGATGGTGACCTCGTCACCCGGTCGGACCTCCTTACCGCGGATAATCTGCGAGTAAACATCAGCAGACCAAATCGGGCCACCGACAGTGCCGAGCTTCACCTTCGGGGCGCTCGAGCCCGGCAGGGTCAGACCAGGCGAATTAAGTCCTGGCGAGTTCAGACTCGGCGAGGGCAGACCCGGGGACTGCGCCATGGCAGGAGCGCCGAAACCGAAGGTCAAGCCAGCTGCGAGGGTAACTGCGGCAATGGCGGTACGGGAGCGACGTCGCGGACGAGAGGCCGCGATGTTCTTGGAGTGCATATTGCGCATGATGGGAAAACTTTCTGTGAAAACCTGAAAACAGGCGCGGTGGAAAAGCTGGAATTACTTAGCGGTTAATGCCCGGCGACGGCAGCCCCGGGGACTGGAAGCCCGGTGACGGCAGGCTCGGCGACTGCAGGCTCGGGGAGCCCAGCGAGCCACCTGGGACATCCGGAATACCCGGAATATCCGGAGCTGGCGCCTCCCGCTTCACAGTGAGCTTCGGCCCCATGTCATGCAGCTTCTCCACCGAATTGCTCGGGTTGAAGTGGATTTCGGTTCCCGTATTCAACGCACCGTCGGCAATTGCGTTCGTGACGCGGTACTTCCACTTGAAACTCACAGTCGACGTGGTCGGGGAGCCCCATGCCTGAAAGATGGTGCCGGCCTTAAACTCCACCGCACCGTTGTTAACGATTTCCAGCCACTTATCCGACTCGTTCGGATCCGCCCAGTCATCGCTGCCGACCTTGTACGTCGCCGAGTTGGCCACGTACTGCAGACCATTCGGAATGACATCGGTCATGCGCTGAATGTAGGACTTCGCACCCCAGATGTTGTTGTCCGTGTAGGTCAGAGTAAAGGTCACGACATCGCCAGGCTTGACGACCGCACCCGCGACACCATTGACCTCAACGGATCGCGTCACATTGGAGTTCTTCCAGCTATGCGTCGCGCTGGAGGAACCAGTACCGGTGACTTCACCAATGGCGTCGGTGACAGTCTGAGTGATGGAATCAACGCTCAGCAGGTCCTGAGCATGTGCGGTATTACCGAATCCCGCAAAGGTCATACCTGCGGCTAGAGAGAGTGCAGCAATGCGAGCAATGCTGCGGTTACGTACGGTGCGAGTTGCCATCTGTCACGGGCTCCTTTTAACGATGCGAAGACTTGTGGTCGGAGTAGGCCAACATGGCGGTTCTCCAGCAGGAATGCACGCGTGATGCATCGGCGTGCGGTTCACTTGGCGATAGTTAATACGACACCTATCGACGGCGGCAACAAGTAGCCATTTTTCGAACATCAACCTAAAAATCGAAAACCATGTCGCCACAGCAGTCACACCAGTCACATGTCCGCACATGCATTACAGGTTTGGGCCGACTGGAATACTTTTAACTATAGAAATACGCACTGCCCTGAAATGGCTGTTCCCCACCGCTGCCAAAATTGCCCCCATTTTCCATCCCGCGACAAAACACCCCAGCTTGCCCCCCTGTAACGCTGTTCAGGGGTATCCAAAGAACCCAATTACATGCCCGTCCGACCACCCCATAACGGGGTTAACCACGAAAGCCTCCCAAAGGTCCGACTATCCGTCGCTGACCTCAGCACATACGCCAACTTTTAAGAGAAATGAAGAAACCCCCGGTAGAAAATCTACCGAGGGTTTCATCTGCGGAAGCAGGGGGATTTGAACCCCCGGAGGTGTGACCCTCGCTGGTTTTCAAGACCAGTGCATTCGGCCGCTCTGCCATACTTCCAACGCCAACATCATAACCGCATACCGCCGTAAGGCAGCAAACGCCCTCATAACACCCCTTGCCAGCACCTTTCGCAAGCCCTTCATCGGAAACCACACCCCAAGCATCCACCTCTACAGACATAACTATTTTTGCTAACTGCAAAAGAGCTTGAAATACCGCGTGCATAACCAGTTTTTGCATTACCTTTGAAGACTATGAAGGCAATCATTCAGACTGATCTTTCCAACCCCCGCGCCCTGGAATGGGCCGATGCTCCGGAACCGACTCTCGAGGATGGGCAGGTGCTGGTCAAGGTCAAAGCCGCTGGCGTAAACCGCGCTGACCTGCTGCAGGCCGCTGGCCACTACCCGCCACCGAAAGGCGTGACCGACACCCTCGGCCTGGAGTGCGCGGGTGTCATTGAAGAGGTCAAGGGCGACTCCCAGGGCTGGAAAGTCGGCGACGAGGTCTGCTGCCTTCTCTCCGGTGGCGCTTACGCCGAAAAGGTCGCAGTCCCGGCCGGCCAGATTCTCCCACTACCACATGGCTACTCCTTCACCGAGGCCGCATCTATCGTCGAGGTTGCCTGCACGGTGTTCTCGAATGTCGTGATGATTGCCGGCCTCAAGGAAGGCGACCTGCTGCTGGTCCACGGTGGCGCGGGTGGCATCGGCACTTTCGCTATTCAGATGGCCAAGCGGCTCGGTGCTCGCGTCGCAGTCACCGCCGGTTCGGCGGAGAAGCTGGCTAAGTGCAAGGAGCTCGGCGCCGACATCCTCATCAATTACAAGGAAGAGGACTTCGAGGAGATCGTTGCAGCTGAGGGTGGCGCCAATGTCATTCTGGACATCATGGGCGCAAAGTACCTCGACCGAAACGTCAAGGCCCTGGCGAAGGACGGCCACCTGGTCATCATCGGCATGCAGGGCGGCGTTAAGGGCGAGCTCAACATCGGCCGCCTGTTGAGCAAGCGCGGCTCCATCACCGCCACCGGCCTGCGCTACCGCGATCTCGCTGACAAGGCTCGCATCGTCAACGCCACAGAGGACACCATCTGGCCAATGCTTGCCGACGGCACCGTCACCCCTCAAATTCATGAGGTCATGGATATGCGCGACGCAGCCAAGGCCCACGAGCTGCTCGACAGCGGCGCGGTCAGCGGCAAGATTGTGCTGACCGTCTAGTTAGCTGACTACCTAGCTAACCGAGCGAGGCAACTGCGCGCACGAGCTGGTCAATGTCGTGCGGCGTATTGAACGGCTGGAGGCCAACTCCCACGGCGCCTCCAGCCTCATCGATGCCCATGGCCTCCAGCAGTGGCGATTCGTATGCATCAACAATGCTGGTCACGAGGCCATTATCCAGCAACCTGTCCACGACCACCTTCGCCGACACCCCATCGACGAGGAAGCTAACGCGCGGAATGTGCTGTGCCCGCGACACACTCGCGAAAGAATCATCTTCGGTATCCATACCGATGATGTACACCCGCGGCAGGGTCATCAACGCCGCAATCAGGCGTTCCGACAACGTCGTCAAGTAGCGAGAAACCTGCGGCATCGCCGTTTCAATGCGATGCCTACGCGACCCCCTCGCCGTGCTATCCAGCGATGCCAGGTGCAGCACCGATTCCGACACCCCACCGAGCAATGCCGGCGACACCGGGGAAACCTCGATCCGCTCGACGCCGCACACATTCGGCACATAGCTTAACGACGTCATGCGCTCGAACATCTCGGAATCCTTGAACACCAAAGCTGCGACCTCAGGCCCGCCCAGCACGGAGGCATCAACCAGCATGATGTCGGCGCCCAGCTTGCTCATCGACACATCGCGGTAGGCGACAATATCCGAGGCATCAACCAAAACCCAGGCGTTGGAGTGCTCATGCACCCGCCGAGAAATGTCAGCTACCGGGGCAATGGTGCCAATGAACGGATCCGCGGCCGGGACGACAACGAGGCGAGTATGCTCGTCTACGAGCTCGTCGAACTGCCAGGACGGCAACGTACCCGAGGACAAGTCGGCCTCAGCAATGCGGACTTGAGCTCCGTAGAGATTGGCTGCCCGGCGTAGTGGTGCGTGTACGACCTGCGAACCAATGCGAGAAATCACAAGGTTAGAGCCGAGCGTCAAGCGTCGACTCATTGCGGACGTGAACTGCTCCATGAGCACCTCACGCGAAGATCCCAACACCACGCCGGCGACCGGGCCGCCAGTGAGGTCGGCAAAAGCCCGGCGCGCACTGGCGGTTAGCTCCGCTGCAGCGGGAACGCCCGAGCTGCGCGACTGGCCATGAGCCCCCGCCCCAGTCTCACCAGGAAGGGACTTCTGGGCATTGCGAAATGCAGAAATCATCGCAGCCTGGACACGCTCGGGTACCTGGGTGCGTTGACCCGCATTGAGGTATGTCCACCCGTCGGAAAGCGACGAGTAAGCACCCCTGGTTGTCGGCACATCGAAGGCCATGAAAACCCTTTCCCGGTTTCGAATTCAAGCTGCGATATCTATTTCAGAGTTAACTGTGCAATCACCCACGAATCGAGCATCCATGCCCCGAACCGTGTATCGATTGCACATCTTAGTTGGAGCCAATTCTATCGGAGCAACCCCATATAGGATAATCTTTATCCCTTTTTAGCAGTTGCTTAAAATTGGCCGAACTTTTCTTGCCTGTAGCCATGCGCAAGCACTCCCGATGCGTGAACCATATGCACCAGCTGCATGCCATAAAGCAGTTACAGCGGCGATTGTATGTAAGTTTTCCAGGGTCACATAACCAGTCGCATAACCAACCGTGGAAACAGCCTCAGAAGCACCACGTCACCACCAATGACGACCACCCCACGCGACGGTTGTTCGCCGTCACGACGTGGAATAATGGCTCGCCCGGTGCCGTCGGTATTCAATCTAAACCGCCCTAGCTAGTAGTTTGGAGACGTGACTAACGCAGAAAATGATCGCCAATCCGCAGCTGCAGCCGACCAGCCGGCCAATACTGTGCGCAATGGCTCCGCTATCCGCACGGAGGAAACTCTCCGTCGCGACATTGCGCGCATAACTGACGCAACGGGTGAGGCACCGGCTTTCAAGTCGCGTTCCCGCACCATGGGCGCTGCCTGGCAGGATCTGGTTACCGGCTTCGGCCAGCGCGAGCTGTGGCTGCAGCTGGGCTGGCAGGACATCAAGCAGCGCTACCGCCGCTCCACGCTTGGCCCACTGTGGATCACCATTGCCACCGGCGCCATGGCCCTCGCTCTCGGCCTGCTGTACTCGCTGCTGTTCCAGCAGGAGCTGGCGTTCTTCCTGCCACACGTGACCGTTGGCCTGATCATCTGGGGATTCATCTCCGGCTGCGTGCGCGAGGGCGCAACCGTCTTCATTGAAAACGAAGGCCTGATCAAACAGTTGCCCAGCGCGCTGAGCGTTCACGTCTACAGGCTGGTATGGCGGCAGCTGCTCTTCCTGGCCCACAACATGGTGATCTGGCTGATCCTCGTGCTGGTCTTCCGGCCGGATTTGGGCTGGAACTTCTTCCTGGTCATCCCCGCGATGGCGCTGCTGGTGGTCAACGGTGTGTGGGTGACGATGTTCTTCGGCATCATCGCTACGCGCTACCGCGACGTGGCACCACTGCTGGATTCCCTAATTCAGCTGGTGTTTTACATGACTCCGATTGTGTGGACCACCAAGACGCTGGAGGAACAGGGCGGTGCCGTCGCCGAACGCGCACGCATCGCAGAGATCAACCCGCTGTTCCACTACCTGGAAATCATCCGTGCCCCGCTAACCGGCGAGCCGGTGGATACCTACCACTGGTGGATTGTCCTCGCCTGCACCGCAGTCGGCCTGCTGCTGGCACTCGGGGCCATGCGCCTGTGGCGCTCCCGCGTGAGCTACTGGGTTTAGGCCGCAAGGGCCGTCGTAAAGCGAATAGAACTAGCAAGGGATAAGCATGGTCAGCATTGATACTTACAACGCGTGCGTTGACTTCCCCATTTTCGACGCCAAATCGCGGTCGATGAAGAAGGCGTTCCTCGGCGCCGCGGGTGGTGCGATTGGCCGCAATGACTCCAATGTCGTGGTCATTGAAGCGCTGAAGGACATCAACATCCACCTGCGTGAGGGCGACCGCGTCGGCCTGGTAGGTCACAACGGCGCGGGTAAGTCCACGCTGCTGCGACTGCTGTCGGGCATCTATGAGCCCACGCGCGGTGCCGCCGATGTGCGCGGCCGTGTGGCTCCGGTGTTCGACCTCGGTGTCGGCATGGACCCGGAGATCTCAGGCCTGGAAAACATCATCATCCGCGGTCTGTTCCTGGGGCAGACGCGCAAGCAGATGAAATCCAAGCTCGACGAAATCGCAGAGTTCACCGAACTCGGCGACTACCTGCACATGCCACTGCGCACCTACTCCACCGGTATGCGCGTGCGACTGGCGCTCGGCGTGGTCACGTCCATTGAGCCGGAGATTTTGCTTCTCGACGAAGGCATCGGAGCCGTCGACGCCGCATTCATGGCGAAGGCCCGGACGAAGTTGACCGAATTGGTCGACCGCTCCGGTCTGCTGGTGTTTGCGTCGCACTCAAATGAGTTCCTGGCGCAGCTGTGCGACACGGCGCTGTGGATTGATCACGGTACGGTTCGACAGGCAGGGCTTGTCGACGAAGTGGTCGAAGCCTACGAAGGTAAAGAGGCCGCCGACCAGGTGCGCCGCGTGCTCGCGCAGCGACGGTAGCAGCTTCGCCGGGAGTCCGGGCGCAGTTCCCCATCGTGGCCGAGCGGGCGGCTGGCGAGCGGCTGGCGGGCGGCACGGATGCTTGGAATTGCCCACCCGGAGCAACATGGCAAGATAGACAGCAATAAAAACAGTAATAAACGGTACTTCCCCCGATGGAGAACGAAGTGAGCGAAAACTCGGCTGACCACCCAAAGCACGATGAAGCAGCAACGGCCGCAATCGTGGTGACTCACAACCGCATCGAGGACCTGCGTCAATCGCTTCCCATCGTTGCCAGCCAGACCCACATGCCGAAGTGGCTCATCATCGTCGACAACGGCAACGACCCGAAGGTCAAGGAACTCGCCGAGCAGGTGGCGGCGCAGCAGTCGTCGGAAAGCGGATCGGCGCCGGAGATTCACTACGTCGGTTCCAAGACGAACCTGGGCGGCGCTGGTGGTTTCGCACTGGGTATGCTGACTGCGCTGTCGCTGGGCGCGGAGTGGATTTGGTGCGCCGATGATGACGGGCGCCCGGAGGACTCCTACGTGCTGAAGGCGCTGCACAGCTGCGCGCGACGTCACCAGCTCGACGCTGTCTCGCCGGTGGTCTGCGACATTAAGGCCCCGAACAAGCTGGCATTCCCCCTGCGCCGCGGGCTGGTGTGGCGCCGTCATCGCGAGGAGCTTTTCGAAAGCGGCATCAACCCCAAGCTTCCCGCAGTGAACGACTCTGAGGGGCGGAGATGGTTCACCAACTTTGCAGATCAGAAGGCTGCGACCGGGCTCGAACTGCCTAGCGACCTCGAAACCATCGACGGCAACCACGACCTCCTGCCCGGCATCGCATCCCTGTTCAACGGCGCGCTGTTTAGCGCCCGCTCGCTGGAACAGCTCGGCGTTCCCGACTACCGCCTATTCATCCGCGGCGACGAGGTCGAATTCCACCGCCGCCTGGTCCGCTCCGGCCTCCGGTTCGGCACATGCTTGACGACGGCCTACCTGCACCCCTCCGGTTCGGGTGAATTTGTGCCCATTCTCGGCGGCAAAATGCACACGCAGTACCCGACCAATGACTTCAAGCGCTACTTCACCTACCGCAACCGTGGCTACCTGATGAGCCAGCCTGGCATGCGCAAGCTCATGCCGCAGGAGTTCCTGCGCTTCGGCTGGTTCTTCCTGGTCCAGCGCCGCGATGTCCGCGGCTTCTACCGCTGGTTCAAGCTACTGAAGCAGGGGCGCGCGGAGAACTTCGAGCGCTTCGATCCAAAGTCGAAGTAGTTCGGGCTGGCGTTGCGGCGCTGGCATTGGGGCTGAGGCTGTGGCACTGGCCTGGAGCGCAGACGTTGCGGCTGGTGGGGCTGAGGCTGAGGCGCTGGCCTGCATATTTGATCTCGCCCGGGTCGTGTAGTCCGCATTTCGAGTGCTCAGTGCGCAAAAGTGTTACCTAACCCCTGGTTCCCTTCTCCTCCACTGACATATCGATGAGGTATTCACTCATCGATGCGCTACAGCCTGCGCATAAGTGAATAGTCCTACGATAAGTGCGCGGGCCAGGCCAACAGCGTGGCCATAAGTCCTGAAAAGTCATCGACAAGTGGCGGAAAGTTGGCCATAAGTCAGCACAATTGCAATAGGTCAGAAGCCGAACTCAGCGGGAGTCGCGCGAGGCCGGTGCATTTTCCAGAAGCTGCAAACGCTGCTTACGCTCCTGGATTCTGGACTCACGGAGCTGCCGATCTTTATACGGGACAGTGGCTTGACGAAAACGCCCAACTTCGGACGAAAATACCAACCCACCTGCCTGAATGCGCTGCCTCTGTCGAATAGCGAACTGTCGCAAGACCTCCACGCAGTCCCCATTAATGACCTGTGACCATTGGAAGCGGAGTACATCTAAGTGGAGGTTTCGCAGACGCTTCTCGCGAGCTTGCTCTTTCAGAAGCACAGTCTCCGTAGCTGCTACCCCGCCACCGGAATACTTAGTCAGCCCATCGAACTCAATGATCAAATTCAGATGAGGCACATAAAAATCGACGCGCCCAATGAATCCTTCACTGTCATAGAACTCGACTTGCTGCATGAGCACGCATTTTTCGTCGTAAAGCGTGGCAATTCCTGAGTCGATTATGCATTTCTTTGTGATTGACTCACCGATGGATTCGCTGTGTTCGCTGGCAGTTCGAAGTAGCTCGCGGGCGCGACGGATCCCCGGCGAACGTGGGTAATTTGTGAAGACTGTACGCAATTCGTCGAGGTCACACCACTGTCGTAGTGCGGTGTCAACGATGATTGGCCCGTTTTCGGACTCGGCGGTGCGGCAAATATCGATGACGGTTTTCGGCACATCGGTAACGCAGCGCCCACCAATGCGAACGATGTCTTGTTCGAGGATTTTGCCACCGACATGGCGCAATCCGCCGCCAGGTCGGCGCAGGCCGGAATTGGCAAGCGCGATTGTGGCATTTCGAACAAGCAACGGGATGCCATGCAACGCAGCGGCTGCTTCGCCCGTAATGATTGTCCCGGAACCTGGCTTGACCAGTGCCTTTATCTGCAGTTGAAAACGTTCGAATGCTGACAGCGCATTCCAGCGAGAGCACTCGATGTAGGTGCCGTACGCCAGTCTGAGCAGGGATCCATCTCGAATATTTGTGCTTTCGACGTGGCCGTGCAGATTATCCAGCTCTGACGTGGCACTGACATATTCACAAGGATGCTTGATTTGTTTCTGCGAAGCCGCATGGATGAGGCCATCGGAATCGTAATTCCAGGTAGGCATTGGTTTAGGCACGCTCCCCCGAGGATGGTTGCAGCTTGGCTGCGGGAATTGGGATTTGTGCCTTCATTTATGACCGACTCCGTGAAAATTGGCAGCGGAAAAGCCGCCGAATTGCACTTATCTGTGGACAATTTGGCGGCTGTGGATAACTAGCTGCGGACACCCAGCTGTCGCTTACTTAATACTTGGCGCCGTCCTCAACTGCGAGACCGAACGGAATGCCGGTGTCTGACGGCCAGTACTTCTCGTCAGCTGAGAAGCTAATCGTTGCCCTTTCCCCATCGCTGTGGCGATTTGGGTTAATCACAACATGGTCAATAGTGCGTGTCTCAGTTTCATTACTTCCTGCAAGCGTTGCTGTCACTTCAGTTGGCTGGTCGAGAACCAGAATCGCAAATTGTCGATTGTCGGCAGTATGGGGGTTGGGATCCTCACGCTGCTGATAAGCGAGAACCTCGGCTCGGTTCTGGAAAACCTTCACGGTACCGGTTACGGTCTGCTGGCCGCTGGTTCCATTGCTCGACCCCTGCGGACTAGAACCCGAAGCCCCGGACTGCGAACCCGAACCAGACCCCGACCCCGAAGCCGACCGCCCCGCCGTCGGATTCGGGCCACCGTTGCCACCGTTACCACCATCAGCGCCAGCACCATTCGAGCCCGAGTCCGAGCCCGGCGCGCAGTCATTACCAGCAGCAATGGCCTCGACGACATCCAGGTTGTCAGCCGGAATCCAGTTAAACTGTTCGAACTCCCCAGAACCCGGATTCGCAGGCGTTTCCACCAGCTCATTGCCCTGGCGCGTCACCAGCAAATCTTCCTGATTACGTCCGCCTCTCTCTGCAGAAAACGAGAACATACCCGGCTGACCAGTAGCTCGCTGAAGAGCGCGACGTACACCGCCCACAGAAGTCACGCCGTCATGGTAGGAATTCTGAAACTGAATTTCCTGACCATTCTCGTCAACGCCGTAGACACCAATCGCATCAATTTCGGCGCTCATCGCACTTGTGCCATAGTTCAGCACCAGCTCGGGCACGCACCCATCATCAAGATGCACGAGCGCATATTTCATCGCCCCACCGGGGCTAACTTCTCCGACAAAAGTCTGCAGTGGCGCCGGGTTCGCCAGCACCTGCTTGTACACAACGACGGCCTTCTCCGCCTGCGCCTGCACCTGCGCATCGCCATTTTCGCGTGACGACGACACACTGCCCTCGGCAGCCGCCGAATCGCCACCTCGATCCCCAGAAACCTGGAGGAAAAGGAACAGAGCCAGCAACAGGATAATCAGCACCAATAGCACCAAAATGGCGATGAGCTGCTTGCGGGTTTTGCCACCTGAGCTAGTCGAAGGCGTGGGTGTGTGCGTGGTCATGATTGAAGAACTACTCGCCTTGGAAGAACTTTTCCCAGTTGTCTTCGCTGGTCAAAGATGGCACGGCGGCACGCCACTGCTTCGCAAGGTCGTCCCACTTGGAGGACAGTTCGCGCATGAGGCTGATGGTCTCGGCGCGCATGGACTTTTCCTTATCCAGGTCGCGGACCAGGTGGCGCACTCCATTCTGGGAGGCATCGGTGACCCAGACATCGTCGAAGGTGGAAATGTGCCACCAGAAGGAGTCCTCGAAGGCCACAGCCACCGGTCCCGGGCGCTTCTTACCCATCTGCGTATAAGCCAAACGCTTTGCCATCGTCTTATTTTCGCTGGAGATCTCGTGTGACGGCGGACGAACTGGGGTCAGACCACCCGGCATCTCGTGCATCGGCAGCAGCTCGGTCTCCGGGAAGTTCTTTCGACCAGCAGAAATGCGAGCGAAGTCGCCCTGCGATGCGTTCTTCAGCACCTCCGGGCCACGCAGCAGGTCACGAACAGCTTCCATCTGCGTCCAGGCCAGGCCGTAGCGCATGGAGACCAGGTTCGAGAGGATTCGTCGTGAAGCGACGTTGACCATGTCCTTTGCGGTGACATCGCCGTGCATGGTGGCGGCGATGAGGGAGTTGCGCAGGCCGAAGTACTGGGCGGCGTTTTCGATGTCCTTCCAGTAGAAATCGGCGTGCCAAACGGCTGCGCCCGGAATGGTGTCAGTCGGGTAGCCGGCCTTGGCGGCGCGGAAACCGTAGTCGATGTCGTCATACTGGAAGAACAGCGGCAGCGCCAGGCCAATCTTCTTAATGACCTCGGACGGCACCAGGCAGGTCCACCAGGCGTTGTAGTCAACGCCCAGGCGACGCAGCTGGTGGTACTTGCGCACGTCCACGTCGGCGTAACCGAACTTGGGGTCGTTCTCCTCGACCGTCAGCGCCTTCCAGTTGTAGGTCTCGCCGGTGCGGAAGAGGCTGGTCGGGTTGAACAGGAAGAGCATCTGCGCACCGAGCAGCATCGGCTTTTCCGCGCATACGGCCAGGGCGGATAGGCGCAGGGTGGTTTCGGGCTCG
This sequence comes from Corynebacterium sp. HMSC063G05, assembly GCF_001810555.1. NCBI lineage: Bacteria > Bacillati > Actinomycetota > Actinomycetes > Mycobacteriales > Corynebacteriaceae > Corynebacterium > Corynebacterium sp. HMSC063G05. Next base: position 15,710 of record NZ_KV801861.1, read on the forward strand.
GGGCGGATGTCGTCGTCGGTAAGCAGAACCATGCAGTCGCCCGCAGCGGTGGCGTCGCGCATGCCGCGGGAGAAACCGCCGGCGCCGCCGAGGTTTGGCTGGTGGACAACGTTCAGGCGCTCGCCGAGGATCTCCTTGGCCCAGATGAAGTCGGCTTCGTCGGCCGGGTGCTGTTCGCCCTGGTCAACGACGCGGATGGTGCGAACGCGCTCAAGGGCTGGCAGGTCCTCAGCCAGCGTGGCGACGGTTCGAGCACAGTCAACCGGTCGGTTATAAGAACAAATGACCAGGTCAGTCGGAATATCGCGCTTGATAGCCGACTTGGGCACAACATAGCGGACATCGGAAATCTTTGCGCCTGCGTCCTCGGTGTCGAAGCGCAGGTGAATGGCACCGCCATCGGCGAAGCGGTCCAGCGGGACGGTCAGGCGCACCTCTTCATTGGCAGAACCTGACATCGGCGAGTGCTCACCGGTCCAGTTGCCGTCGGCATCCGAGCCGCCCGCTGCCCAGGAGTCCTCCAAGCGGAGGTGGCCCCCAATATCTTCGGTGTAGGCCAGCACACGCGCGGAACCGACCACGCGCGCACGGATTTCGACCTGCTTAATTGAGGTCCAGCGCTGCCAGTAAGAGGCTCTGAAGCGACCGAAGTAGGTGTCAGTGCGCACTACGGTGTGGCGACCGAGCGTGATCGAGTTACGGGTGGCCTGCACCGAGCTGTCGTAGGCGCCAACGCCTTCGACTCGGTAGTACAAATCCGGCTCCACCCAGTCTGCGGGCGGAGCAAACAGCACGCGCTGAATAGTCAGCATGTCAACATCGGTTTCGGCGGTCAGCTGAGTGGATTCCTTATTAGAAGCAGTCGAAGTCACGTCCCCCAGCGTATCGCGCTATTTCACACGGAAGATGAATACACGCTGAATGATGAAGTTAATTACCGTCGCAACGCCCTGCGCGACAACGAATGCGCCGAACTGTGCCCACTGCGCGTTCCAGTCCCAGGATTCGACGAGCCAGGGCTGCAACACGTTGAAGATACCGACCTGCGTGGCGTAAGTAATCAGGTACAGCACCGCAACTGCCAGCACCTTCTTCGCCGAGGACTTCGACTTGAAGGTCCAGCGGCTGTTAATGATGTACGCCGTAATCGTGCCGAAAACCCAGCCGACCGTCTTGCCCCAGAAGTTGGTCGCCCCGAAGGCGTTGAGCATGATGAACGTCAGGCCGAAGTCCACCACCGCCGCGATGACGCCGGAGATAATAAAGCGCATCATCTGCACTTTCAGTCCGTGCTCGTCCTTGGCCTCCGTCGCCATTGGCACTGCGGCCGAGTCCTCTACGACAAAACCGTTTTCGTGGGAGCCGTTTCCGAGCTTGCCGTTGTCGCGGTTCGGGTTTTCATTTGCTGTTTCATTCGCTGACACGCCTAGGAATTCTAGGCCACCGGCCAGCTAACAAACAGCCAGCGCGAACATAAACAGGCAATAAAGAGGAGAAAAGAACTAACGCCGCAGCGCCTCACGCAGCAGATCCAGCCGCTCCACCGGCGAGAGCGCATCCTCCCCAGCTAGCCCCAACGCGCTCATCTCCGCCCAGCTAGCCGCCGCCAATTCCTCAACGTCCTCGCCGGATAGCGGGATGCCCTCGTCGCTCTCCCAGCCGAGGCGCTCCATGACATGCGCCGCCACATCATGCCGTAGCTCATCCGAGGTCAGCGCCGCCAAGCACAGCAGCTCCACCAATGCCGCATCGTGCCCGGCTGGGTCTTTCTCGGCGTCCTCTATAGGCAATGCGCGCAATCGCTTAACGACGCTCTCCCCCGCCTCCCCGGTCAATTCCAGCGCGGTTGCTTCCGACCTCTGCAGGTCCAGAGCCTGTAACAGGGGCACGAATTCAAACACCCCCGACCTCTCGATGATGTCCACGATATCGGCACGAGCGGTGGCCAGCGTATTTTGAATAGAGTCCCGTCCGGTCAATTCCCTATTGATTGCGGCAATATCTACCGGCTCCTCCGCGTCCACATCCCCCAGTGCGCGGATTGAACCCGAGCCACCGATGCACAGGGCATCCGGGGTGGCCTCATCGCGGGCAAAAGCTTCTCTGACCTGCAAGGTATGTTCCCACAGGCCCCACTGCCAGATAAGGGTATCGCCGGGACTTTGCAGCACTTCGGCAACTGTGGTGGACAGGGGAACATCGACGACTCCGACCGCTGCGGGTCTGCCGCCAGTCACCAGCTGCGCCGCAGACTCCACCGCAGAGCCGGGCAAATGGAACTTCGTCGGCACGCTTTCCTCGCCCCACCCAAAGATGACCGCTAACACGCGGGACAGGCTTCGCAGATCCATCTGGTCATTGACCCCGAAGACGCGGTGGGCACTGCACGGTTCTTCCTCTAAAGAGGCACCGATAATGAGCGTGGCCGGTTCCGTGGCCACGCGAACGCCTGGGAAGGCGACTACGTTATCGGTCTGTGCTGCCATACCTCACAGCGTACGCAGGAAAAACAATGTGGCCTGGATGGCAAAAACTCGCTACAATGCGCGCGTTTTTACCAGCGGAATCTGGCGCGGCTCCGCACCCCATGGCTCTACCAAGTACTTGCGACGCAGGCGCTGCGACTCCACCGCGGTCCACTGCGCCACCAGCTCTTCTACCCCGCGGGCAAGCCCCAGCACCGGCCCTGCGACTTTTTCGCCCACATGCGGAAAATCAATAACCTCCACGTCGTTGACCTTGGGGAACCGCGGCTCCGTCAGATTTCCCTTGCCGGGCTTGGCCTTCTCTTCCTTCGCGGCAGCACGCAGCTGTCCGATGTGGTCACGAATGCCGGCCACCGATGCCGGCAGGTCCACCACCGTGGCCCCTGCCTGTTCAATCGCATGCGATAGCAGGTCCGCCCCCTCAGCGCTCTCTGCACTCTCTGCCGCAGCGTCACCGTCACCATCGCCCGCGGTCACAGACGCAACAAAGCAACCGGTGAGCAGATTGGTGGCGGTCTCCAGGGCTCCGTCGTCAAGCGGATCCACCAGCCATGCACCCGACAACCTCTCCCCTGCAAAGGACGGCGAGAGCTCCACATGCCAAATGAGAACGGGCGATGTGGAACTACATACGGCAAGGGTCTGCGGAGTAGCAGCAGGCGTGGACATCATGAGGTTGATGGTATCGCGAGTGACGGATTCGAAGCGGGGTAGCCTTTATCGCATGTTCGACTTTTTCAAGAAGAAGCCGCGCGAAACCATCAACATGGCCGCCGAGTACACCAACACCCCGCTGTCGAACCAGATGGTCATGCTATTCGCCGAGGAGCTGCCCATCCTCGACAGCGCAGAGCGCGCACAGGTCTACCGCGCACTTGAGGCGTACGACGGCCCGCAGATCACCTCGCAGGAAATGCTGCCGGAAGAGATCCGAAAAATTATGGATCTATAGCCTCTCCGTACATTTCGCTCGCTTTCCGACGACCCGTGCGCGGCCCCAAGCGTGACCAACACCTCGGAGCGTCACGGGCGACGGAGCCAGTGCAAAGGGGTAGCCTAGCCTTGATGTCCACTAACACTAACGGCAAGTCCAGCACCGATGCTTCGAACGGTGCCTACGGAGCCGTACACACAGAAGCCAGGACCCTGACCGGTTGGGGTCGTACTGCCCCCGCTAAGTCCCAGGTGCTGTCGACGCCGGACTTGGATGAAATCGTTAACGCCGTCAAGGCTGTCGCGGACCAGAACTCCGACAAGCCTGCCCACCTGCGCCGCGGTGTGATTGCCCGCGGTATGGGCCGCTCCTACGGCGACCCCGCCCAGAACTCGGGCGGTCTTGTCATCGACATGCAGAAGCTCAACAAAATCCACTCCATTGACCAGGAGTCGGCGATTGTTGATGTCGACGGCGGTGTCACGCTGGACCAGCTGATGAAGGCCGCGCTGCCCTACGGCCTGTGGGTGCCGGTACTGCCGGGTACTCGCCAGGTCACCATCGGTGGTGCCATTGGCCCGGACATTCACGGTAAAAACCACCACTCCGCAGGTTCCTTCGGCAACCATGTGCTGTCGATGGAGCTGCTGGTCGCCGACGGTCGTATTCTGCATCTCGAGCCGGAGGGCTCCGCAGATGACCCGGACGGCAAGCTGTTCTGGGCAACTGTCGGCGGCATGGGCCTGACCGGCATTATTGTCCGCGCTCGGATCAAGATGACCAAGACCGAGACGGCCTACTTCATCGCCGATACGGACCGCACGAATAACCTCGACGAGACCGTGGCATTCCACTCCGATGGCTCGGAGCACAACTACACGTATTCCTCCGCGTGGTTCGACGTCATCTCCCCGGAGCCAAAGCTGGGCCGCTCCACTATTTCCCGCGGTTCGCTCGCAACCTTGGCGCAGCTGGAGGAATTCGCCCCGAAGCTGGCCAAGGATCCGTTGAAGTTCAACGCTCCGCAGCTGATGACGGTTCCGGATATCTTCCCGAACTTCACCATGAACAAGCTTTCCCTCATGGCTATCGGTGAGGCCTACTACTTCATGGGAGCCCCGGCGCGTAACCAGGTCAAAAACCTCACGCAGTTCTACCAGCCGCTGGACCTCATCGGCGAGTGGAACCGTGGTTACGGCTCCAACGGCTTCCTGCAGTACCAGTTCGTGGTGCCGACCGACGCCGTCGAGCCTTTCAAGGACATCATCCGGGACATGCAGCGCTCCGGCCACTACTCCGCGCTCAACGTGTTCAAGCTCTTTGGCCCCGGCAACAAGGCCCCGCTGTCCTACCCGATGCCGGGTTGGAACGTCTGCGTGGACTTCCCGATCAAACCGGGTCTCGGCGCCTTCCTCGATGATTTGGATAAGCGCGTCATGGAGTTCGGCGGCCGCCTCTACCTGGCCAAGGAGTCGCGCACTTCCGCCGCTAACTTCCACCAGATGTACCCCGAGATGCAGAGCTGGCTGGACACCCGCAATGAGATTGACCCACACGGTGTCTTCGCCTCTGACATGTCTCGTCGACTGGAACTGCACTAAGACAACCGAGAGGATTTAAGCCCCAATGATTAATGCTGTAGGCGCTGCCCAGTCCATCCTGCTGCTCGGCGGCACTAGTGAAATCGGTCTGGCCATTACCGCCGAGTTCCTGAAGAAGGGCCCGGCCAAGGTCATCCTGGCTTCCCTGCCGAACGATCCGCTGCGCGAGGCCTCCGCTGAAAAGATGAAGGCCGCCGGCGCTTCCGAGGTGGTCACCCTCGACTTCGACGCAACGGACTTCGACTCCCACCCGGAGGTCGTCGATAAGGCATTTGCCGACGGCGACGTGGACATCTGCATCGTCGCGTTCGGCATGCTTGGCGACGCCGAGGAGCTCTGGCAGAACCAGCGCAAGGCCGTCCTGGCTGCGAGCATCAACTACACCGGCGCGATGTCGATGGGTGTTCTGGTTGGTCAGAAGTTCAAGGCGCAGGGTCATGGCCAGTTCATTGCCATGTCCTCCGTCGCTGGTGAACGCGTGCGCCGCTCCAACTTTGTCTACGGTTCCACTAAGGCCGGCCTGGATGGTTTCTACCTGAACCTGGGCGAGGCCCTGGAGGAGTACGGCGTCAAGACCCTGGTTATCCGCCCTGGTCAGGTCCGTACCCGTATGTCCGCTGACGTGGACGAGGCCCCGCTGACTGTGAACAAGGAAGATGTCGCCAAGCTCGCGGTGAAGTCCGTCGAGGCCGGTAAGACACTGGTCTGGGCTCCGCCGGCATTCCAGCTGGTGATGATGGTGCTGAAGCACATTCCGCGCCCGATCTTCAAGAAGCTGCCGATTTAAGAGCGGGTTTCGAAGGACTCGATAGAACTCAGCGGGGCTTGACGGGCTGACGTACCCACCTTTAGCTCCGCCGTTCGTCGGAGTCCGGTTCCTGTGCAAAACTTGAGGGCATGGTAGACAAGCAGGCCGAAACCTCGAGCGCTGACACCACGGGTGCCGACAACACTAGCGCCAACACAACGGGCGCACGATCCTACAGTGAGCTGGTTGACGAAGATCGCTACGAAATCTTCAACGATGACCAGCTCTCCCTCAAGGCTGCTCTGACCTACCTGTTCGCAGCGCTTGTGGGCGGTTCGGTTATCGCTCTAGCGTCCTGGTTTGTGTTCCACCGCCTGTCGCTGCCGGCCTTTGGCGGCTCGCAGCTGACCAGGGCAGTCGCAACAGCGCTGATTGTCATCACGCTGACGCTCACCACCGTCCTGCTGTATTTCTTCGCCACCAAGGGCAAAGATAATCGCCCCCGGTGGCTAACGTGGTTGACGTACCTGATGGCTTACATGTCACCGGCCATTTTGGCGGTCTCTGCCGTCGGCCTGCCACTGGGCTCGACCAGGCTGTGGTTGGACGGTCTGTCCGTCGACCAGGAGTTCCGCACTGAATACCTCACCAGGATGGCCTCGGAGCCTGGCCTGCATGACATGTCGTACATCGACATCCCGTCTTTCTACCCCGCTGGTTGGTTTTTCCTGGGCGGACGCCTGGCCAATATCCTGGGCATTGCCGGCTGGGAGGTCTTCCAGCCCTGGGCATTGATTACACTCGCTGCCGCTGGCTGTGTTTTGGTCCCGGTGTGGCAACGCCTGAGTGGCTCCCTGCCCGTGGCCACTGGCATTGCGCTGACAACCACGGCGGTCGCCCTGGCGACTGTCGCCGATGAGCCCTACGCCGCAGTCGTTGCTATGGGTCTTCCGGCGATGACCGTGATGGCCTGGCGCGGTCTCACCGGCGCCTGGTCCGCCATGTTTGGCGTGCTCGTCTTCCTGGGTATTTCTGCGACTTTCTACACTCTTTACACTGCCGTAGGCGCGCTTATTGTGGTCGTGTTGGCCGTGGTCGCGTGGACGTCGTCAAGCTCTTGGATGCCCGTAGTGCGCCTGATCATTATGGGCGTGGGGTCGATGCTGATTGCGGCGACGGTGTGGGGTCCGTACATGCTGGCGGTTGCGACGGGGGCACCGCGCTCGGGCGCGACAGCGACGCACTACCTGCCCCCGGAGGGCGCGCAGCTGCCTTTGCCGATGCTCGCCGCCAGCGTAATCGGTGTGCTGTGTTTCATCGGCGTCGTGCGCATGCTGGTCAGCGCCACGGAGCCGGATGCCCGCGCGCTCGGCCTGGGCACGCTGGTGCTCTATGGCTGGGTAGTTGCCTCGATGGTGGCGACGCTGCTCGGACGCACGCTGCTGGGGTTCCGCCTCACCGCACCGATTACGTTCATGCTGATCGCGGCTGGTGTGGTCGCGCTTGCCGACGCCCGTCTCAACGGCATCGAGAAGTATTGGCCGCAGGCGGCACCAGCTCACATTGCCAAGCGTGTCTCCGCGGTAATGGCGGCAGTCTTGCTGCTGGCGGGCATTGGCTACGCGCAGTCGATTCCGAATAAGTTGCATGGTGCCATCGACTTGGCGCATACCGACACCGACGGTAACGGCGAGCGCGCGGACCGCTTCCCACCGAATGCCGGGGCGTGGTACTCAGCGGTGGACCAAACGCTGAAGGAGGCCGGGCTCGATCCGGCCCAGACAGTGGTGCTGACGGATGAGAAGAATTTCCAAGCACTCTATCCCTGGTACGGATTCCAGGCGCTGACCAGCCACTACGCTAACCCTCTGGGTGAGTTCGACCGCCGTAATCAGGCATTGGAGGAATGGTCGGAGATTCGCGACCCCGATGAGCTCGTGCAGGCAATGGACGAAACGCCGTGGCGCGGACCGGATGCCATTGTGCTGCGGGGCGAGGTTGAGACATCTGATGGCGAGGATGCCGCTCCACTGACGTTGGACATCGCGGATGATATCTATCCGAACAATCCGAATGTGGTCTTCCGGAGCCTGAATTTTGCCCGCTCTGCATTTGAGAAGCACTGGGAGCTAAACCAGGTCGGCCCGTTCGTAGTGGCGGTTCGCAAGTAGGTATTGGCAAGTAGGTATTGGGCGGCTATCCCCTGCTATAAACGTGATTCCTGTTACTAATGTGGAAACTGTGATGTAACTTTCGCGTTGCAAACTCAAAGAAAAACGCCAATTACCGTAGTATCTTTCCTTGTGACTGCCGAAACTAAAGAAATCAAAGAAAGTGTCGACGGCTCACCCGAAGTGACCATCGACCGCGTGGAGAGACCGCCTATGGACGGCCCCTCTCCCACGACACTGACTCGTTGGACAGCGATTATCGCTGGAATCGTCGGTTTCATTTGCTTTGTCATCACACCGTTCCTCCCGGTCGTGAATACTCAGTCCTCCGTGTCTTGGCCTCAGCGCGACACACTGAACTCAGTGGATGCACCGCTTATGGCGCAGGCACCGTTGGATCTGAGCGTCGATCTGCCTCTGTCCCTGACGGATGAACTTTCCGACAAACGGACGACCCTGTTGTCGACTATCCCCCCGACCGCGGATAAGCCGACCAAACGGGGCCTGATGGTGCGTTCGGGCAAGGACGGCCTCGACGTCATTCTGCGCGACAGCGTGGTGATGAGCCTGGATAAGAAGGAGCTTGCCAGCAACAAGGGCAAGATCCTGGAGATCCGCTCAAACGAGCATGAGACCACCGTCAACATCGACGGCGCCAAGAACTCAGATGGTGAGAAGCTCACCGCCACCACACACGGCGATTACCGTCCGCAGGTCACCGGTATCTACACTGACCTGCCCGCTGACGGTGACGCGGCCAAGGCCGTAGCCGATGGACTCGATGTCCACATGAACATCGACTCCCGCTACACCTCACACCCGACAGTGGTGAAGTACATCGTCATGTACTTGGGTCTGCTTCTGACGCTGGCTTCCCTGGTCGCGTTGGCTCGCATTGACCGTATCGACGGTTCCCCTTTCACTCCGCTGTTCAAGCGCGGTGCGTTGAAGCCGACTCCGCTGGACATCCTGGTCGGCACGATTTTGGTTGTTTGGCACTTCATCGGTGGCAACACCTCCGATGACGGTTACATCTTCACCATGGCGCGCGTCTCCGACGAGTCGGGCTACATGGCGAACTACTACCGTTGGTTCGGCGCGCCTGAGTCACCGTTCGGCAGCCCTTACTACGACCTGCTGTCGCTGATGGTGAAGGTGTCCACCTCGTCACTGTGGATGCGACTACCGGCGCTGCTGTCCGCACTGCTGGTGTGGTTCATTATTTCCCGAATGGTTATCCCACGCCTCGGCGAGAAGATTGCCCAGCGCCGGGTGGCCTACTGGTCTGCTGCTGGTGTGCTATTGGCCTTCTGGCTGCCGTACAACAACGGACTGCGCCCGGAGCCGGTCATTGCTCTGGGATCCCTGCTGACCTGGGTATTCATTGAGCGCGCAATTCTGACTCGACGCCTGCTGCCAGCTGCAGTCGCAGTGGTTATCGCCACGCTGGCACTGGGCTCGGGCCCAACGGGCCTAATGGCAGTTGCTGCCCTGCTCGCAGGCATCCCGATGCTGGTGCGCATTGTCGTTGAGCGCCATAAGGCTCTCGGTGGTGGTTGGCAGGCCCCACTGATGCAGATTGCGCCGTTCCTGGCTGCGGGCACCGCAATCTTGGTCGGTGTCTTCGGCGACCAGACTTTGGCCACGGTCCGCGAGTCCATTCGCGTCCGCAGCATCATCGGCCCGTCGGAGCCTTGGTACAACGAGTACGTCCGCTACTACTGGCTGGTGCTGCAGTCGGTCGACGGCGCCTTCCCGCGTCGTTTCCCAGTTCTGATTGCACTGGCGTGCTTGACCATCACGATTGCCGCGCTGCTTCGTCACCGCACCGTTCCGGGGGCTCTGGCCGGCCCGTCGGCACGCCTGGTGTTCATGTTCATCGGCACCATGTTCTTCCTGACCTTCACGCCGACAAAGTGGACGCACCACTTCGGCGTGTACGCGGGCATCGCGGCTTCCCTGGCAGCACTTGCCGCTATGGCCATTAGCCATTGGGTAGCAGGTAACCCGCGCAACCAGCTGTTCTTTGCCGGTGGTATCACCTTCATCCTCGCTTTCTCGCTGATGGGCATTAACGGCTGGTGGTATGTGTCGTCCTACGGTGTGCCGTGGTTCGACAAGACTATTCAGTTGCGCGGCCACCAGCTGGGTTCAGCAGTATTGGCTCTAGCCTTGCTACTGCTGCTGGCTGGTGCCGTAATGAACTTCGTCCAGGAGTTCCGCACCAAGCCGAAGTCGCAGGAAAAGTCGGCACGCGCGCGCCGCATCAATGCAGTTGCATCGTCCCCGATTGCAGTGACGACGCTGCTGGTGACGATGTTCATGGTGGCTTCACTGGGCAAGGGCGCAGTATCGCAGTACCCGGCATACTCGGTCGCCGCTGGTAATATCCGCTCCTTGGCTGGTCAGACATGTAATATGGCGAGCGATGTGCTGATGGAAACCGATCCGAACGATGGCTTCCTGAATACCGTCGATGGCAAGCCGCTAGCGGAATCGTTGCGCGGTGGCGGCAAGAACCGTGGCTTCGACCCGAACGGCGTCCCGTCAAATATGAAGGCCGAAGCTGTGGACACCAGCCAGAGCCAGGCAAGTACTGCCGACACTGATGATCAATCTTCTGATCCGGAAGCCACAGTTGAGGGCGGTTCCGCGTCGGGCACCGACGGCGGCAAGCGCGCCGACAAGGGTGTCAACGGCTCGCAGGTCGAGCTGCCATTTGGCTTGGATCCGGATAAGGTGCCGGTGCTTGGCTCCTACTCCGAGGACATTCAGCGTCCTGCAAGCCTGGAAACTTCCTGGTTCCAGCTGCCTGAGATTGACGAGGACCACCCGCTACTCGTCGTATCGGCGGCTGGCCGTATCTTCCACCACGACATCAACGGTGTGGCTCAGCAGGGTCGCAAGCTGGTGGCAGAGTACGGTCGCAAGGGCGGCGACGAGGATGGCTTCGAGGTCCTCTCCGAGTCGGAGCCGATTGATATCGGCCCTGCTCCGACCTGGCGTAACCTGCGCTTCCTGACCGAGGAGATCCCAGAGGGAGCGACCGCTGTGCGACTGGTCGCGGAGGACAATGACGTCTCCGAGGATCAGTGGCTGGCACTGACCCCGCCGCGCCTGGCCGAGCTGCAGTCGATGACTGATGTCATTTCGCCGGAAACTGCGACTATCCCGGACTGGCCGGTTGCCTTCCAGTTCCCGTGCCAGCGTCCGTTCGACCACTACGCAGGTGTCGCAGAGCTTCCGGAGTACCGCATCACTCCGGACCGTGGCCTGAAGGTCGTCGGTGCAGATGTCTGGCAGTCGGTCGATGGCGGTGGTCCGCTCGGATTCTCCGACGCTGTGAATGAGGCTACGTCCGTACCGACTTACCTCAAGAACGACTGGCGCCGCGACTGGGGTTCCGTCGAGAAGCTCTCGCCGCGTCCGAATAAGGACAAGGTCAAGCCGGATGTCGCCGAAATTGAGTATGAAGATATCACTCGCTCGGGTCTATACTCGCCCGGGAAGATGATTGTGAAGGATCCCTAGGCGAAAGAGCCTCGGTGCCTCCTTCACCTAAGGAGACCGAGTGACTGCACAAACCCGTTCCATCGTTGTCGCCGCAATGGTTGTGACTGACCCGGTGGGGCGGGTTTTGTGCGTTCGTAAGCGGGGCACGGATACGTTCATGCTGCCCGGCGGCAAGTTCGAGCCGGGTGAATCCGTCGATCACCCGGAGGTCACCGCCGCTCGCGAGGTCTCCGAGGAGCTCGGCGTGGACATCGAGCTATCGCAGTTGCGTCCGTGGAATATTGCCCGTGCAGCCGCTGCCAACGAGGCGGGCTTCGAGGTCGTCGGCCACCATGTGCGCTATGTCGGTGAGTTCACCGATGAGCTGGTGAACGTTCAGCCTCACGCCGAAATCGAAGAGGTACGCTGGCTCGATCCCTGGCTACCGACCGGGAGAATCGCGCCCATGCTGGTCGAAACCACGCTGCCGAAGCTCCGCGAAGAGCTGCCCCAGCTTGCCGCTGGCCGTGAGCAGCCACAGCGCGCACTATCGTCGCTGACTGTTTTCTGCGGCTCTGGCTTCGGCAACGACCCCGCCTGGCGCGTCACCGCCGAACGCCTCGGCCAGGCACTCGCGGAAAATCGGGTGGAGCTCGTCTACGGTGGCGCGGCGATTGGTCTTATGGGCACGGTTGCTAACGCGTCGCTTGACGACGGCGGCAGTGTCACCGGTGTCATCCCCGAGGTCCTGGTCAAGAAGGAAATCGCCCATCCGCGGCTGACTCACCTGGAAACTGTTGCGACTATGGCCGATCGAAAGTCGCGCATGTATGAACTCGGCGATGCTTTTGTTGCGCTCCCCGGCGGTGCGGGCACGCTGGAAGAGTTCTTCGAGGTGTGGACCCAGCAGCACCTGGGGATTCATGCCAAGCCGGTGGCGTTGCTGGGACCTTCGGGCTTCTGGGAGCCCCTGCTGGTGCTACTGCGCAATGTTGTGGATGCGGGCTTTGTGCGGCCGGAGCTTCTCGATGCGCTTATCGTCGTCGACGACGTCGACAAACTCCTGCCTGCGTTGATTGCGTGGCGTGCGGGGCGGACGAAGTTTTAGCCTGTTCCCAGCCCCCCACAACACATCACTAGTGAGCAGCAGCCAGCTGCTGCAGCTCGGCTTCGGTGCCGTTGAAGACATCCTCATCGACGATGGTCGGGATGCCATCGATGCGGCCGGTGGAGGAACGCTGCCAGAAGGTCATGCTCTCCCAACCGCCCGGCAGCGAGGTCGGAGCGCTGTCTTGGTAGGCGGCGAGCCACAACGGGTAGTCGGTGAAGTCGGTCGAGTTACCCATTGGGTTCTGCCAGAACCAACGGTAGGTGTAAATCATCGGGGTTTCGCCGGTCTTTTCCTCGACGCGCTCGAGGAAGTCCTTGGTCCACTTTTGCAGCTGGGTCGGGTTGAGGCCGTTGTCCAGCTCGATGTCCAGCACAGGTGGCAATGTCTTGTCCGTGGAGATTTGCTCATCGCGCTGCTGCAGTGCTTCCACATATTGATCGGCCTGCTCGGTTGCGGAGCGATCCGGATGCGCCTTGTGGTAGCTGCCCACGTACAGACCGGCCTTAGCTGCGGCGATGGAGTCCTCGAGGAAGTACTTCTGGTCGCCTTCGACACCATCAGTGGCCTTGATGAAAGCGAACTTCTGGCCGCTGGCTGCGACCTCGTCCCACTTCAGCGCGACACCACCTGGGCGCTGCCACTTGGAGACGTCCACACCGGTCGGCCCCATGTGGAAGCCGGTGCGCGCCGAGTTCGACGATGCACTGGTAGCCGAACCAGTTGAGGAACCGTTGGCATCAGAGCCCTGCGGCTCCTGAGCATCCGACACCAGCGGCGCATCGGTGATGCTCGGTGATTCGGTCAAAAAGTCGAGCGACCCCTTGGAATCAGCAGCGGACGGGTTGGAGTGTGCAGATGCGTCCTGTGTTTGTGCGTCTGCCGGTGCAATAACACCCAAGGTCAGCGGCGCAACGGCCACGATACTTGCCAAAGTGGCGCGTCCCGGGCGCCGCTTCAGCACCGCGTTCGCGGAAAGTGGAAGAAATTTCATGGTTTGCACCTTACCCCCTAAACCACTTCAGCCCCATTCGTAAGCCTAAACTTATTCCACCCCTCCAGTCACAGCTTCAATCCGCCCTTGCCCCTAGACTGGCGGCATGACAAATAGCACTAATACTGAGACCCAGTCCGCAACGTCCCAATTCTCAACAACTCCTCGCCCGCAGGATGACCTCTACTTGGCCACCAACGGTGGGTGGATTAGCAATCACGTCATCCCGGCTGACCGCCCCATCGATGGCGCCTTTTACAAGCTGCGGGATGAGGCGGAGGAAAACGTCCGCGAGCTCATCACCACTGCCGCCGATGCGGATCCGAATTCCCGCGTCGCTCGCTTGTACAACTCTTTTATGGACGAAGCCGCTATTAATAACGCCGGCGCAGCTCCTCTCGCGCAGGATTTAGAAATGATTGCCTCCGCCGAGAACGCGCATGAGCTGGCGTTGGCGCTCGGCCACCTCGATCGCCTCGGTGTCGGTGGTGCGCTCGGGTACTGGGTAGAGAAGGATTCCGGCTCGGACCTGGATACTCTCTATCTGTTGCAGTCGGGCCTCGGCCTCCCGGATGAGGCTTACTACCGCGAGCCTGGTCACGCCGACACCCTCGCTGCCTATGAGCAGCATGTTGCCGCTATGTTGAAGCTCCTCTCCTCGCATGACGACGGCGCGGGGGAACTCTCCACCGCGCTTGCTGCATTCGAGTTGGTGGACCCGGCCGCTGCGGCGGCGCGCATCGTGGCTTTTGAAAAGCGCATCGCCGCCGGTCACTGGAATGTGGTCGATACCCGCGATGCACTGAAGACCTATAACAAGACGGCCATTGCTGACCTCCCCACCGGCTTCCCGGTCGCGGAGTGGCTCGCGGCCACCGGTGTCAATAAGACGAACCAGACTGCCATCGACACCATCGTGGTGATGATGCCGTCGTACTTCGAGCACTTGAGCAAGCTGTGGCAGGACACTGACCTGGCAGATCTGCGCCTGTGGGCACTGTGGCGCGTCCTCCACCAGCGCGCCGCCTACCTGTCGGATGACTTCTCTGCGGAGAGCTTTAACTTCTACGGCCGCACCCTGCAGGGTTCGACCGAGCAGCGTGCACGCTGGAAGCGTGGTGTTGCCTTTGCGGACGGGGCGGTTGGACATGACGTCGGCAAGCTGTATGCGGAAAAGCACTTCCCTCCGGAGTACAAGGAGCAGGTCCTGGAACTGGTGGACTACCTGCTGGCGGCGTACCGGGAGCGAATTTCGAAGCTGCCGTGGATGACGAAGGCGACACAGGAGCGGGCGCTGGAGAAGTTGTCGCTATTTAAGGCCAAGATTGGTTACCCAGAGCGTTGGCGTGATTACTCGGCGATGGAGCTCGGGGATTCACTGATGGACAATGCTCGCGCTGCCAGCGCTTTTGCGCATGATTATGAGGTGGCAAAGCTGGGAACCCCGGCCAATCGTGATGAGTGGCATGGCACTCCGCAGACGGTCAATGCCTTCTACAATCCGGTGGTCAATGACATCACGTTCCCGGCTGCGATTTTGCAGTCGCCGTTCTTCTCACCGGACGCTTCCCCGGCGGAGAACTTCGGTGGCATCGGTGCGGTTATTGGTCACGAGATTGGTCATGGTTTTGATGACCAGGGCTCGCAGTATGACGGTCACGGCAACCTTCACCAGTGGTGGACCGATGAGGATCGCGCAGCTTTTGAGAAGCTGACCTCCGCGCTGGTGGACCAGTACGAGGGCCTGGTTCCGCAGGCTCTGCGCGAGCAGGCCGAGGAGGGCGCTGACCTGCCCGGTGTCAACGGTCGCTTCACCCTGGGCGAGAACATCGGTGACTTGGGCGGGCTTGGTATTGCTGTCGTCGCTTTCCGACGTTTCCTCGCTGCCCGCGGGAAGGAGCTCGGGCTGGAGGACACCCCCGAGACCTACCGTGACCTGTTCAAGCAGTGGGCACTGGTCTGGCGTTCCAAGATTCGTCCGGAGTTTGCACGCCAGCTGCTTGCCATTGACCCGCACTCGCCGGCGGAGTTCCGCTGCAACGTCATTGCCAGCAACATCGATGAGTTCCATGAGGCCTTCGGCACTTCAGCGGGGGACGGCATGTGGCGTGAGCCGAATGAGCGCGTGAATATCTGGTAATTCTGCGGGAACCCAACCTGCGCTGCCTTATCCTCCGATGCTTTCCGGGCTCTCCGATGCCTTCCGCAGCCTCCGGGGACAGCAAACGCCTCACCGTTTACTACAAATGCAAAAGCTGACTTTTTGTTTTTGCAAACGTAGAACTAAAATCACAGGTGAGGCGCACGCTTTCCCGATGACCAAGTCGGGCAGGGTCCCAATCAAGCGAGGTTCCTGTTACAAGTGCGCTTACTAAGTGCTCTTGCTGGAGGAGGCCGCTGTGGACACCCGCGACATCCAAGCACTCACCGCCGTCAAGCTCTATTACGGCGAGGGGCTCACACAGTCTCAGGTTGCAACCGAACTCGGGGTTTCCCGCCCAACGGTCTCTAAACTGCTCAACCTTGGCCGTGAGCGCGGTTACGTGCGCATTGAAATCCACGACCCGCGCGAGGAAGCCTCAGAGACCGCGACGCAGATGCGGGATCGCTACCAGCTCAACGATGTGCGCCTGGCGCAACCGGCACGCGCTGGCAACGCGGTCTTGCTCCGCGAGTTGGGGCGTGTGGGCGCCGAGCTTCTCGACGAGCTGGTGGTCGACGGTACCCTTCTCGGTGTTTCGTGGGGTAAGACCATGTACTCCGTATCCACGCAACTGAAGTCCAAGGATGTCTCGGGCGTGGAAATTGTGCAGCTCAAGGGCGGAATGAGTCATTCCGATAAGTCGACGAATGACATCCGCACTATTGGCGGGTTCTGCCACGCTTTCCATGCCTATGCCCGCACATTGCCGCTGCCGGTGATTTTCGATTCGGTCGAGACCAAGCGCATCGTGGAACAGGATCGGTTCATCGCCAGCGTATTGGCGCTTGGCCGGACGGTGGACATTGCCGTTTTCACTGTCGGCGCAGTCGACCATGATTCACTGGCCTTGAACTTGGGGCAGCTGTCGGCAACCGAAAAGGACTTACTCGTGGAGCGCGCAGTGGGCGATGCCTGCTCACGCTTCTACCGCCCGGACGGTGGCATTGCGCTGCCAGAGGTCGATGCCCGCACGGTAGGTATCAGCCTCTCTGACCTGCGCCGGATCCCCACTCGGGTACTTGTGGCCGGTGGCGCACACAAGGCCGAGGCTATCGATGTGGCCCTTCGAACAAAGTTGGCCACTCACTTGGTCATTGACGATGCCACCGCCGAGCGCCTACTTTCGCTCGACTCATCGGACTCACCAGCTGCACCGGCTTCACCGGCTTCACCGGGCTCACCGGGCTCCCCCGATAGCTCCACCCCTCTTACTGCCACGGAGTAACCGTCTCGGGACGCATCAGTACAAAGAACTGACACCCGGGCCTGAGAAGCGTCTCTGCCCTCTTCGACCGATAGACTTAAGCGAGCGCAGATGTCCGCATATATGTTGCAGCCGCTGTCCGGTCGGAGAGGACGATTCTTTAGGTGTCACCAGCACAGCAGATCAAGCACACACTCCAGGCCTACGAGTCGGCAGACGCATCTTTTGCTCAGTCCGCGAAGAAATTGCCATGCGTGGGATGGAAAGGAGCGCTCTACGCTCTCAAGCGTGCGGGTATCGAGTTTTTCTTGGAGCTCGGTTTCGACGCCGCCGCGAAGTTGACTTACTACACGGTGCTAACCTTCGCACCCGCACTGCTTGCGATTTACTCAATTGCCACGCTGATGTTGGCCGGCTATACAGAAGACCTCAACCGACTGACCGAGGATTTCATCCGCAGCTACATTCCAGCTGAGTATGCCGAACCGATTCGCAATGTCATCTCAACGATTATCGGCTCCGCCACGGGCGGTCTTGTCGCACTGACTATCGGTATTATCTTCGCGCTGATTTCGTCGTCGGCCTACACGCGCGCATTTTCGCGCACGGCGAACTCCATCTACGGTGTTTCCGAAGGTCGCACGCTGATTCGCTACCACCTGCTCATGGTCGCCATTACGCTGCTGCTGTTAATCGGCACTGTGGTACTGCTCATTGCGATTATTGTCAATGACCAGCTAGTTATCACCATTGTCGAACCGGTTGCCCGCCCATTGGGTATTGAATCGACCACGCGCCAAATTATTGACTTCTGCATCTCCGTCTGGAGTTGGGTACGCTGGCCGGTCATTATCTTGATGTCGATGATTCTGATTGGCTCGCTGTACTACTTCACGCCGAACGTGCGCATGCGCAAATTCCGCTGGCTCAGCACAGGTTCGGCACTGGCAATTATTAGCTCGCTGATCATCGGCAAGGCGCTCCAGCTGTACTTATTCAACTTTGCGGCTTCGAATCCCTATGGCGCCATGGGTGCGGTTATCGCGCTGATGACCGCACTCTGGAGCATTAATGTGGTCGTGGTCTTCGGCTTCAAGCTGGATGCCGAGGTTGAGAGGATGCGCCAACTGCGCGCCGGCCTGCCCGCAGAGCGATACATCCAGCTTCCACCCAGAGCTACCGCGGCCGCCGAGGGCGAGCAGAAAATCCATCAGAATCTAGAAAAGCAGGCGGCCGAATTCCGAACTGAGGAACTCGACCGCCTGGATAAAATGCCAGCAGAAGCAACTGAAGATTTTTCCTCGCAGCCTGCTGCTGAGACTGACCCTACTACCGATCCGTTCAAGAGGATCGACTAGCAGGGCCAGTAACTAACCACACAGAACCTAGCTATAGCGCAATCACACCCACAATTGCAGCGTTGAGCAGGTTGGTGCACAGACCCGCAATCAGCGCCAGCGGACCGTTCTTGGCAATCTCACCGCGACGTTCCGGCGATAGCGCACCGAAGGAACCGATCTGAATTGCAATGGAAGACAGGTTGGCGAAGCCAGCCAGGGCGAAGGTCGCCAACATGATGGACTTCGGATCCAGCGAGTCGACGTGCTCCGAGAACGAGGTGTAGCCGACGAACTCGTTCAGAATCGTCTTCTCACCAATGAAGCTACCGACCAGCCCTGCGTTCTCCCACGGCACACCAATCAACCAGGCAATCGGCGCGAAGATCAGGCCGAACAGCCCCTCCAGTGACCAGTTTTCCTGACCGAACCAGCCGCCGATGCCGCCAATCATGGCCGACAGCATCGCAATCACAGCGATGAACGCAATCAACAGACATGCCACAACCACAGCGATACGACCACCGGCCAACGCACCCGATCCAAGCGCGTCAATGACGTTCTTCGACTCAGTGTCGCGGACATCCTTCACCGACGCATCCAGATCGGATTCCTCCGTCTCCGGCCAGAAAGTCTTCGCAATCAGCAGCGAGCCCGGCGCGTTCATTACCGATGCCGCCAGCAGGTACTCCAATGGCGCACCGAGCAGGGAGTAACCAATCAACGTCGATCCGGCCACCGAAGCAAAACCGCCCGACATACATGCGAACAGCTCCGACTTGGTCAGTTTCGGAATATACGGCTTAACGACGAGCGGAGCCTCCGACTGCCCGAGGAAAATCACCGTGGAAGCGAAGACGGACTCTACCTTCGAGGTTCCCATAATGAACTTCAGTGCGGACCCGACATACTCAACGAAGTACTGCACTACCCGCAGGTAGTAGAGGGCACCGAGGACTGCGCCCAGGAAGATGATCACTGGCAGCACGTTGAGCACGAAGACGAAGTTTTTCCCCGTGCCGTCGAAAAGATTACCGAAGACAAATGAGGTGCCCTCATTTGTAAAGTCGATCATCTTCTCAATGGCACCGGCGACGCTCTTCAACGCCTGGAAGCCGGGTTCCCACTTCAGCACTACCAGCGCGAACACCGCTTGCAGCAGCAGGCCAACGCCGAGCGTGCGCCAGTTAATGGCTTTCCTGTTCTTTGAGATAGCAATGGCAAATCCGATGACGAGGATGATGCCCAGTAAGCCTTGCAGTCTATCCATGACTAAGGTCTTCTTTCTTGATAAAAGAGGCTGTGGTGATGATGCCTACAGGTCCTCGGGACCAAAGGCGTAAGGGAGAATTTTTTCGAAGTCGATGCTGGCCGGAGCGCCTAAACCACCATTTTCCGGGCGCTCGGATTCCACAATGACACGCTTGCACCCAAATTCGTGCAGGACCTGCCGACAGGCACCACAGGGGTGGCACGGTGCCGCCTTTCGCCCGACAATGGCACAGGCCGCAATCTTATGGTTGCCGCCGTGCTCCGCGACCATGCGGAACACGGCTGTACGCTCTGCGCAGTTGGTCAACCCATAGGACGCATTTTCCACGTTGCAGCCTGTGACCACCGTGCCGTCGTCAAGCAGAAGTGCGGCACCGACCGGAAAACCTGAATAGGGGACGTACGAGTTTTCCGTGGCTGCGTAGGCCTTAGCCAGTAGTTCTTCGTCTGAAATGTAGGACATTGTGCTCTCCCTCCCCGAGCCTGTTCGAGGTGTTTATGCAAACATACTTATGTGGGTACAAATGGAAAGTTAACTATTGACATTTGTTCTAGTGCTGATGATAATCGGAATCAGCAGAGTTCACAAGACCAATATCGCTAAGCACAATCGCCTATAAAAGGAGCGAACAATGGCTGAAAAGTTCGATGTAGTTGACGTCATCAAGGTAAAGCGTGATGGCGGTGAGCTCAGTCCGGAAGAGATTTCCTGGGTCATTGACGCCTACACTCGCGGTGTCGTGGGCGATGAACAGATGGCGGCGCTGAACATGGCCATCTTCATCCGCGGCATGAACCGTCGCGAGATTGTGGATTGGACTCAGGCGATGATTGACTCGGGCGAGACCATGAGCTTCGCATCGCTGAGCAAGCCCACCACGGACAAGCACTCCACCGGTGGTGTCGGCGACAAGATCACACTGCCGCTGGGCCCACTGGTGTCCTCCTACGGCGTGGCCGTCCCGCAGCTGTCCGGCCGTGGCCTCGGCCACACCGGCGGCACCCTGGACAAGCTGGAATCCATTCCGGGCTGGCAGGCTGATGTTCCGAATGACCGCTTGATGCAGGTCCTGGAGGATTCCGGCGCGGTCGTCGCAGCAGCCGGTGCGGGCCTGGCACCTGCGGATAAGAAGATTTACGCGCTGCGTGACATCACCTCGACGGTGGACTGCATTCCGCTGATTGCCTCGTCGATCATGTCCAAGAAGATTGCGGAGGGCACCTCCAGCTTGGTGCTGGATGTCAAGGTCGGCTCGGGCGCCTTCATGAAGGATCTGAATCAGGCCCGCGAGCTGGCCCGCACCATGGTTGACCTGGGCAACGATGCGGGCGTGAACACCCGCGCACTGTTGACGGACATGTCCACTCCGCTGGGCCTGACCATCGGCAACGCCCTCGAGGTCCGCGAATCGGTGGAGGTTCTCGCCGGCGGCGGCCCCGCAGACGTCGTGGAGCTGACCTGTGAACTGGCCCGAAACATGCTGGAGCTGGCCGGCGTGCACGATGCCGACGTGGAGCAGGCTCTGAAGGACGGCCGCGCAATGGATTCGTGGAAGAAGATGATCCGCGCTCAGGGCGGCGATCCGGATGCCGCGTTGCCGGTGGCACCTCACACGCACGATGTGGTTGCGCAGGCCGACGGTTACCTGACCAAGCTGGATGCACTCGCTCTCGGCGTTGGTTCCTGGCGCTTGGGCGCGGGACGTGCTCGTAAGGATGATCCGGTGCAGGCCACTGCCGGTATTGAGATTTTCGCCAAGCCGGGAGACAAGGTGGTCAAGGGCCAGAAGCTGCTCACGCTGCACACTGAAACTCCGGATAAGTTCGAGCGCGCTCTCGAGTCCATCGAGCCGGGCATTGAAATCGGCGACACCGCGCCGACAGCCGAGCGCGAGATTATCCTCGATCGCGTGTCCTAGAAAAATTACTGATGGGCTCGCGCCGGCGCCACTTCCCCGCCCCGAGCCCGCCACCTCCCTACTTTTAAGCTCTCTCCCAAATTTCCGAAAGGACTTGATTTCTCCCATGACTTCCCGCGCTGATGTTGCCAAGATGATTGACCACACCCTGCTCAAGCCAGAAGCCACCTCTGACCAGGTCAAGGCTCTTATCGCTGAGGCCGGCAAGCTCGGCACCTACTCCATCTGCATCTCCCCCTCGCAGCTTCCAGTCGAGGTGCCTGAGGGCCTGCACATCGCCACTGTCGTCGGCTTCCCCTCCGGCGCGGTAAAGGCCGAGGTCAAAGCCACCGAGGCCGCCCGCGCCGTGGTCGATGGTGCCGAAGAGATTGACATGGTCATCAACATCGCCTTCGCCAAGGAGCACCGCTTCGACGACCTTGAGGCCGAAATCAAGACTGTTCGCGATGCCATTCCGGGCAAGGTTCTGAAGGTCATCATCGAGTCGGCCGCCCTGACCGATGAGGAAATCATCGCAGCTTGCAAGGCTTCCGAGTCCGCAGGCGCAGACTTCGTCAAGACCTCCACAGGCTTCCACCCGGCCGGTGGCGCTTCCGCTCACGCTGTGAAGCTCATGCGCGAAACCGTGGGCGACCGCCTTGGCGTCAAGGCCTCTGGCGGTATCCGCGATGCCGCTGCCGCTGAGGAAATGATTGCCGCTGGCGCCTCTCGCCTGGGCCTTTCCTCCTCCGCCGCCGCCCTCGACGGTCTGAAGTAGGCGAACCCCGATGCTCTCCGAACAGCTACAAGCCACCATCACCGATTGGATCGCCCACGATCCGGACTCGGCCACCGCCGCCGAGCTCTCCTCGCTTTACGACGAAGCCAAGGCCGCCAACCCCGATGCGATTGCCGAGCTGGAAAGCCGTTTCGCCGGGCCACTCGAATTCGGCACTGCAGGTCTTCGCGGTGTCGTTGCCGCTGGTCAGTCTCGCATGAACCGTGCCACGGTCATCCGTGCCACCGCTGGCCTGGTTGCGCATCTGAAGAACATTGTGGGCGACGACTTCACCGTGGTCATTGGTTGCGATGCCCGCCACGGCTCCGCTGATTTTCACCGAGATGCCGCCGCGGTTGTCGCCGCAGCCGGTGGCAAGGCCCTGGCTCTGCCACAGCAGCTGCCCACACCGGTGACCGCCTTTGCCGTGCGCCACCTCAATGCTGATGCCGGCATCATGGTCACGGCCAGCCACAATCCACCGAAGGACAACGGCTACAAGGTTTACCTCGGTGGCCGCGCGGTGGAGTCTGATTCCCGCCGAGGCGTCCAGATCATCGCGCCCCATGACAAGCAGATTGCGGAAGCCATCGCCGCTGCTCCACCGGCTGATGAGGTCCCGCGTGACTTCGATGCCGTCGAGCAGGTTGGTCCTGAACTACTGGACGCCTATGTGAAACGGGCGGCTGCGCTCGCAACGACGTCATCAAGCGAAGAGAAGCAGGCAGCGAAGATTGTCCTCACCCCGATGCATGGCGTCGGCGGCGAGACCATCGTGCGCACACTGAACGCGGCAGGTTTCTCGAATGTCAGCGTGGTCGAGAAGCAGTTCGCGCCGGATCCGGAGTTCCCGACGGTATCGTTCCCGAACCCGGAGGAAGCCGGTGCACTGGATCTTGCGTTTGAGCTGGCACGTGACGAAGACGCGGATGTCATCATCGCGGCTGATCCGGATGCGGACCGCTGCTCGGTAGCTATTCCGGACAGCGGCGTCGATGGCGGCTGGCGACAGCTCTCCGGCGATGACATCGGTGCGTTTCTGGGTGAAGTCATCGCTGCGGATGCCGAGGCCCGTGGGATTGCGACCGTGACCAATGATGAGGGCGCAGAGTTTCCGGCCACAATGGCTAACTCGATTGTGTCCTCGCGCCTGCTGGGCAAGATTGCCGCAGGTCACGGACTGAATTATCGCGCTACACTGACTGGCTTTAAGTGGATTGCTGGTGTGGACGGGCTCGTCTTCGGCTACGAGGAGGCCATTGGCTACTGCACTGACCCGGCAGTCGTGCGAGACAAGGACGGCGTATCTGCGGCGGTGCGTGTCGCCGACGCGGTGGCGCGACTGAAGGGCCAGGGTCTTGGCATCCAGGACCTGCTGGATCATGTTGCCCGTGCCCACGGTCTCTACAAGACCGCCCCGTTGACCTTCCGTGTCGAGGACCGCTCGCTGATTACCAAGGGCATGGACACTCTGCGTGCCAACCCGCCTGCACAGCTGGCCGGAGCGAAGGTCACGCAGGTCACGGACATGAATGATGGCCTAGACATGGTCGACGCCAAGGCCGAGAGCTATCACATCCCGCCTACCGACGGCATTCTCATCCTTACCGAGGCCAACGACCGCGTCATTGCCCGGCCTTCCGGCACGGAACCGAAGCTGAAGTGCTACCTGGAAGTCGTGCTGCCGGTCGCTTCGGCCGCGATTCCGCACGTGGCCGCGGCCGAGCGGCTCGACCAGATTAAGGCCGAGCTCAAGGAAATCCTGGGGATGTAGCGACTAAACAGCTAACCAATAGGCAGCTACCAGCTACACCTCGCAACAAACTGGGGTGCGCATGAACAAAACGGCCGAAAAATGGCCGTGGGGTTTCACGCGCACCCCAGTTTCGCATGTGCAGCCCGGAGTCTTGGACCGGCTCACAAGTTACTGACTAGGTTTATGACAAAAACAAGCAGAAATTAGTGCCGAAACTGACATAAACTTAGGCAGTTTCTCGATGGTCACAACCTCATTTGAAGCTCACCACCTCATTTCGGGTCTAGCTAAACCCGTTCTGGCCGCATTTTGCGGACGACATGCGTCTCCTAACATGCTTTACAGTTTTCCCAGTAATACAATAAAAGCCGTTAACCGTGTCCCCAGGGGATGGAGCACCATTCGCTACGTGGGTTGGGCTCATCACAGGGGGAACACTTCCTCCTCGTGATTGGTACGTCCAGCATGTCGCATAACGAGTTCCCCAGCTCAGACCCCAACTACAATTCGAATCCTTCCACCGGTTCTTTCGGCCCCGTGTACCCGAACCAGGCACCTCAACCCCAACCACAGCCGCAGCCCCAATTCGCTGCGCAGCCGGCACCAACTTTCGCTTACGCAGCCCCGGCGTATCCGCAGCAAAGATCAGGTACTTCCGGCGCAATGATTGCGCTCATTTCAGTGCTGGTCGTGGTCCTGCTGGGCCTGGTTGGCGCGGTACTTTATGTCACCCTGAGTAAAGATGACTCGGTAACTGCTGCCGATACACAGCCAGCTGCCACCACGCAGGTCGCTGCCGATGCTTCGAGCCAGCCCAACCCACCGGTCACGCAGACTGAGACCGTGGTTGTTCAAGATTCGAGTGGCTCATCCGGTAATTCGGGCTCGTCTCGCTCATCGGGCCTGGCTGGCGGCAACCTCTCCAGCGCATGGAAGGGCACGTCCTCAACGAGCGATCCGTTCGTTCGAAATGTACACAGCGCCTACGTCCGCTATCGCAATTCCACCGGCGCGGAATCCGGCACCATCACGGCCTACAGCCCAACGACTGGCCTGACCTACAACATGTGGTGCCGTCCTGCTGGCAGCAACATCAAGTGCACGGGTGGCCGTAACGCAGTGGTGTACATCGGCTAACGCATACCGCCCACCGCCACGGCCACAGCACTCCAGTCCGCGACCTACGCCACAGCGTCGTCTAGGCCGCCGTCTAGGTCGTGGAAAATGGCCCGGTTGAGACGAAATGCCTTTTTCGCCTCGTCAACCACGGCATCTTTGTCGGCATCCGAAATGCCCAGCTCAGACAGACTCTGTCGGTAGCCGTCGCGGTAGGGCTTAATTTTTCCGATCGCGGAGAAGTCATAGAATCGGGTTCCCTCCGCACCGATGCCGTAATGCTTGGCCAGCATGGACGCAATCACCTGACCACCAGAAAGATCGCCCAGGTAGCGAACGTAATGGTGTGCCAATGCGGCGTTGGCGTTGCCGTTGCTTTCGATTTCACGAAGCTCGGCCACGTAGTTCTTTGTCGCCTCCACAGGCGAGATCTTTTCCCGCCAGTCAGGCCCCACCAAATGTTCAAGGTCGGCCGCCAGAGCCTCCAGGCGCTCCAGCTGCGCATCGTAGACCGCTCTGACCTGCGGCGACTCCGCAGTGGACCGCACTGCCTGCTCCAACGCTTCGTACACAAAGTAGAGCTGACCAGTTAGATCGATGGCCGCCTGCGCATTCAGTTCACCCGCAAGCAGCCTCGACATGAAGTCGGAGTTCTCCGCTTCACTGTGGACACCCGCAGTCTCCACTTTGAGTCGCTCTGCCAAGGGCTGAGCAGCCAGCTTGTCATCCTTTTTAATCGTGTTTTCAACCATGATTTTCTTCTTTCTCTGCGAGGTTCGGAGACTGGGGTGAGAGGTTTTTGTCCGCGCGTTGAGGTACCAGCACTGGGTTGCCCGCGGAGTCCTGAAGCACTTCCACACCGATGCCGTAGACTTCGCTGACGGTCTGTGCATCCAGGGTTTCCGCAGGCGGGCCTTGCTTTACGACGCGCCCCTGCGCCACCACCACAACGTGATTGGCATACGCCGCTGCGGCGGACAAATCGTGCAGGACTACAACCACGGCTTTGCCCGCCGCCGCGCGGGCGCGCATCATTCCCATGATTTTTTCGGCGTGGTGGAGGTCCAGAGCCGCGGTCGGTTCGTCGAGAAGTACGACGGGAGTGTCCTGGTAGAACACGCGCGCGCTGTGGACGCGGGCGCGCTCGCCGCCGGAGAGGGTCGGGACTTCCCGGTCAAGGAGGTGCGCGACGTCGCATTCAGTGATGACTTCCGCGAGCAGCTCCTCGTTCGGGCAGCCCCAGGGGTTGCGTCCGAAGTCGATGACCTCGCGGCTGGTGAATGGCACGGACAGTTCTTGGCTCTGCACCAGGACAGCGCGGTAGCGGGCCAGGTCGGCGATGGAGAGCTCGGCAATGGAGTGCTCGCCGATCCGGACGTCGCCGCCGCTGAGCTCATGGTCGCCGGAAAGCGCTGCGAGCAGTGTCGACTTTCCGGCACCATTCGGGCCGACCAGCGCGGTGACTTTTCCGGGCTCGGCGACCACGGAAACATCGTTGAGGATGCGGTGACCATCCAGGGTGATGCTGACATTTTCGGCAGAAATTCCCAGGCCAGAGTGGATTTCCATTAGTGCACCGCCCTCTTCGAACGCAGGAGCAGCCAGAAGAACAGCGGGCCACCGACAATCGAGGTGAGCATTCCCAGCGGCAGGTCCGCACCGGTAATCATGGTGCGGGCCGCGAGGTCGGCCAGCGTTGTGGCCAGCGCCCCGCCGAGGATGCATGCGGGAATCAGCGTGCGATGCGCTGGCCCCAGCAGCAGTCGTGCAGCGTGCGGCACGACCAGGCCGATGAAGACGATGATGCCGGAAAATGCCACTCCAGCCGCCACGACCAGAGACGTGCCGAAAATAATGGCGCGACGCAGCGTAACGACGTTAATACCCAGGTGGCGGGCTTGCGCTTCACCAAGACTCAGAATGTCCAGCTTGCGGTAGCTGACCCACATGGCAATTACGGCCGGAACTGTCACCAGCGTAATGATGACAACCTGCGTCCAGGTGGCGCTGGCAAACGAGCCCATCTGCCAGAACACAATGCGGTCGCGGGCAGCCGTGGAGGCTACGAATGTCAGGAGCGACACCAGACCACCGCAGATAGAGTTCACAGCCACACCGACCAGAATGATTCGGGCGATATCGCGGCCACCGTGCGCATTGGCGGCCACAATAGCCGTGGCCACAGCACCACCGATAAAAGCTGAGACCGCAATGGCCCAGCTGCTGGCGAAGACACTCAACACTCCGCCGAGCACTCCGGAAAGCCCGGCGGCGGTGCCCAAAACTGTGGCGGTGGCAGCGCCGACGGCGGCGCCGGAGGAAACGCCGATGAGGCCGGGTTCGGCAAGCGGGTTGCCGAACACCGCTTGCAGCGCCACACCTGCGAGGGCTAGTCCCGCACCAACGAGGCAGGCCAGCGCGATGCGCGGCAATCGCACTTGCCACAGCACGGTGTCGATGGGCTCTGGCGCGTCACCGAGACCGCCATTGAACACTAGCCTCACCATTGAGCTCAGTGATTCGCCGATGGTGGCGCCGAACTGCCCCACGGAGGCCGACCAACCTATTGCCAGCACAAGCGCTAGGGCGAGCCCAATGAAAACGGCCGCCTGTCTGAACGGACTAGTTTTGTTCGCGGTTGTCTGCATTGCTCAGCCAGTCACTTCCCCGCAGTCTTGTCAGCGCTCACACGAGAGCCTGCACCAGCGCCATCACCTGCACCATCACCAGCACCGCCACCGTAGAGAGCATCCGCAATGGCGCGAATCGCACGCGGCGACTGCGAGTCAAAGGACAGCAGCTGCGAATCGGGCACGTCCACAACGGACTCATTCTGGCCCGCCGGGGTCTGTGCGATGCCCGGGATTTCCTTCAAGCCTTCAATCCCGCCGACGGACTCCAGGCCACCAGACATAACCAGGATGGTGTCTGGAGCCGCAGCGATGAGCGACTCTGGCGTAATCGGCGTGAACGCACCCTCAATACCCACGCCCTCACCGGCATCAACACCGCCGAGACGAGTGATCAGAGAACGCCCACCAGAATCCGGTCCCGCAATCATGGCCACACCGGTTCCGCGCACGTAGAGAATCATCATCTTGCGGCCATCGGCCTTGGCCTGCGCGTACTCGGTCGCAGCCGCCAGCTCCGTGTCCAGGTGCTCCTTCACCGGGCCAACTTGGTCAGCCAGGCCGACTGCGCCCGCGACTTCGTCGATAAGCGTGTTGATCGTCTCAGGAGTGCGCTCGTCCGACACATGGACGACAGTGATTCCCGCTTTTTCAAACGTGTCGAAGACACGGCTAGGGCCAATCGTGCCATCGGTAATGATGAGCTCCGGCTTCAGCTTCATCACCGACTCAGCATTGACTGCATGCCCGCCGATGGTGAGGTTCGGCAAATCCTTTACCGCCGGGAAATCGGAGGTGGCGTCGCGCCCCACCAGACGGTCTCCGAGACCAAGCGTGTAGACCGCACGACTGAGTGCTCCCGCCCGGTCAAGCGTGAGAATACGCTGGTAGTCCTTGTCCGCCGCCGGTTTCGGGTCTTTCAGCAGCACTTCGGGGTTTTCCGAAGGCAGGTTCGCATGCGCGGCACCGTGAGCGGAAATGTTGTCGGCGCGCGGAACCGTCGTCACGCCAGCGCTTGACGACGATGCCCCCTCCCTCGCGGCATCATCGGAACCACAGGCGACTAGTCCTGCGACTAGGACAACACTCAGCAGTGTTCCGGCAAGACTGCGAACGCGACAGGCAGGCACGGTGAACATATTCCCCCTCTGTGAGCTGACGCTGCACGGAGATAGACGACAAAAAGAATGACTAAATAACGACTAACACTAGTAACAAAGAGCTTAGAAAGGACTTTGCTCTACTCACCCAAAGAATCTTAGGCTATCTTTTAGTTCTAGGTTAGCCTACCCTTAAATAAAGATAGTAATTTCTACAGTTTTTCGGAAGGACGTTACCTCCTATGACTACTCGTACACTCCAGCGTCGCGCGGCTTTCCTGGCTATTCCGGCCGTCGCCGCACTTCCACTTCTCGCCGCCTGTGGCGCAGATGACGCGTCCGATGCCGCGCAGGATGCTGCCAACGCCTCGGAAACCACCAGCTCGGCTGCAGATCAAGAAACCGACACCGACGCCAGCGCCGGCGAAGTAACCATGGAGGCCGAGCCGGTCAACGACCTCTCCGAGGGCGATGTCATCTCCGTCGACCTGTCTGGTCTCGACCCCGACTACGGCTACTACGCCGCACTCTGCGCCGCCGAGAAGGCTCCAGGCAACCCCGTCCCGGACTGCACCGGTGACCGCAGTGCCGGCACCCAGTCGCAGCAGTGGATTACCAAGAAGTCCGGCGGCACCACCACCATCGCCGACGACAACACCGCACACTTTGAGCTCAGCGTTGTGCCCACCGGCGAGGCCGTGGACTGCACCCAGCAGGACTGCGTGCTGAAGCTCTTCGGTGACCACAGCGAGGGCTTCGAGGACA
The DNA here is from genome assembly GCF_001810555.1 of Corynebacterium sp. HMSC063G05. Classification (NCBI taxonomy): domain Bacteria; kingdom Bacillati; phylum Actinomycetota; class Actinomycetes; order Mycobacteriales; family Corynebacteriaceae; genus Corynebacterium; species Corynebacterium sp. HMSC063G05. The sequence goes on from NZ_KV801861.1 coordinate 45,303, forward strand.
TCACCGAGATCCCGGTTACTTTCGCAAAGTAGGCCAAACCACACACGCGCAGGCGTCGCAGTCCTAGGCTAAGAGCCATGGAAACCGCCCAGCCTGTGACTGCCAACGACGCGGCAACGCGCCGCATCACACTCCTGCCCGGCGACGGCATCGGCCCCGAAATCACCGATGCCTGCCGAGGACTCATCGCCGATGTCTTCCCCCACTGGGAGCTAACAGAGGCACAAATTGGCTGGTCACAGTGGTGTGCGCACGGCAATCCCGTCCCACAGGAAACCTGGGAAACACTTGCGCGCAGCGATGCCGCTCTGCTCGCGGCGATTACCTCCAAGCCCGCTCGCGAGGCTGAGGAAGAACTAGCACCGCATCTGCGCGATACCGGCCTGACCTACCGCTCCCCTGTTCTCCAGCTGCGCCAGCGCCTCGATCTCTTCACCAACATCCGCCCGGTCACCCTGCCCGGCGCGACTGCCGACTTCACCATCGTTCGCGAAAACACCGAGGGCCTCTACAGCCACGACTATCTCCTTCCGCCTCACGACGCCCCGGCCGACTCCCCGCACCACCACCTGTGGGCAGAGGTGGCAGAGGACTCGACGGTGGCCCGCGCCGTCGATAAGCGTGGCGACGTTGCGGTTTCTTTGCGCGTGACGACGTCCTTTGCGTGGCACCGCCTTGCGCGACAGGCGGCCAAGTTGGCTCTCGCGCGGCAGGCGGCAAACCCCGATTCGGAGGCCACGCCGACGGTGACGATGGCGGACAAACCGAATATCCTGCGGGACTCTGCGCGTGTGATTCGCGGGGCAGTTGAGCAGGTGGCTGAGGAGTATTCGCAGGTCACATTCGATTTTGCCAATGCGGATGCCGTGGCAATGCAGCTAGTGACCGACCCAGCGCGCTTTGATGTCATCATCGCGGAGAACCTCATCGGTGACATCCTCAGTGACATCGGCGCAGGCCTGATTGGCGGGCTGGGGCTGGCGGCATCGGCGAATGTGGGCGACAACTTCGCGGTGTTCGAGCCGGTGCACGGTTCGGCACCTGACATTGCGGGGCATGGCATTGCCAACCCGGCTGCGTTTTTGCTCTCTACGGCTATGTGCGCGGAGCACCTTGGGGCACCGACCTCAGAACTTGCGCCCGCTGCCAAGCTGCGCGAGGCCGTCTACGCCGCGACGCGCACTGCACCGACGCCAGACCTCGGCGGCACTGCGACTACCAGCGAGTTTGTGGCTGCGGTGCGAGCGGAGCTGGGGTTGTAGGCATTGACTCGATTACGAAGCGCAATTAAAGTGGTTGCTATCAATCCCAGCCGTTGACCCTCCGCCGATAAGGAGAGCGCCGATGACTGGGATTACTCATAGGGGGAGGGCCAAGAAATATGAGTAGAAACAGATATAGTGCTGCGCGAGCTGTGCCTTTACGCGAGATCACTACAGCAGTGCTTGTTGATGGTGGCTTTTACCGCAAACGTGCGGCAACACTGTTTGGTCATAAGACCGCAGAAGATCGCGCTGATGAACTGGTCAAGTACTGCCATCGCCATATACGTGAATCGCGCGCTGGACTGTACCGAATCTTTTACTACGACTGCCCACCGTCACAGCGGGTTGTTTATCACCCATTGCTCCAGCAGCAAGTCAACCTTGGTAAAAGTGAACTTTTTACCTGGACCAATGACTTCTTCACTGCATTGGCTAAAAAACGAAGACGATCCTTTACACGTTAACTACACCGGAAAACAGGACCCTGAGGACGACGAAGAAGAGCTCTAGCTCCTACTGGAACTGGCTGAGGTCAATGCCTTCCAGCGGGTCCGACTCGCGGATGTCGTCCTCCGGTGGCAGCGGCACCTCGCAGAGTACAACCGCCGCACCACACGGGTCCTGCACGGTTGCCAGCGGGCCGAACTCGGTGGCCTGCGGGGCAACGAGCACGGAACCGCCCAGTTCCTCAGCCTTGGCGACAGCGGTGTCGATGTTCTCCACGCCAAGGTAGGCCAGCCAGCCAACGAAGCTCTTATCTGCCGCATCGGTCTGTGCAGCAACCGAGCTGGCTACCAAGCCAGCGAACGGCGCCCCGTCTTCCATCGCAACTGCGAAAGTGCCGTGCTCATTCTTGTTGCGCACTGCGATTTCCCAGCCAAAGAAGTTGTGGTAGAAGTCCGCGACCTGCTCAAAGGTCTCCTCCGGGCCTGCGACCAGCTCGAACCACACCGGGGTGCCGGGCTCGCCCGCTGCGATAAAGGCCTGCTCACCCGGCTGTTCCAGCAGCCCAATGAGGCCACCGGCGGGGTCGGAAACGACGGCCATCGTGGATCCGTCGACAAGCGGGGTCGGTTCCTGGAAGACCTCAGCGCCGAGCTCGCGCGCCTTCTCGACGGCACCAGCGGCGGAGTCGACATGGAAATTCACGCGCCACTGGTTGACGAAGGCATCCTCAGCGTCCTTATCGGCCTCAAGCAGCACCGACACCGGCATTCCGGACAGCATGGCAACGCGGCGACCAGCGGATGCCTCGCGGGCATCCTCATGGATTGGCGCGGTATTGCGATAAGCCCACCCGAGAACGCCGCGGTAGAAGCGCTCGGTCTTACGCGGTGCGGCGGAGAGCAGATCTACGCGCAGGGGCATGCCAAATTCGGCGGGAAATGCGGGCATGAGTTACAAGTTCCTCCACTTTTCAGGATCAAAGTCATCGTCGGCGGTGGCCTCATCAAAGTAGTCATCATCGACTTCATCGGCGGTGGCCACGCGTGCCGACATACCGGCAACAGAGACGACGTCCCCTGGACGCAGCACCTTGCCACGGCGAGTGTCGACCTCACCGTTCACGCTGACCTGGCCCTCGGCAATGAGTTCCTTGGCCAGACCGCCCGTTTCCACCAGGTTTGCCAACTTCAGGAATTGCCCGAGACGGATAGACTCGTCCCGGATTGCGACATCGATAGGCTCCATGTCCTTAAGTGTGTCATACCCGGTGAAAATGGTCGGAGTTTGGTTCGGGTCTGGTTCGGGTTTGGAGGCTTGGGAGACCTGGGCGCCACCCCATTTAAACTTCTGTTTCGATAAAAACCTCGAACCGCGACGCGGATGAGGCAGCACACCCTAACATCGTTCTCATGTCTAATTCACGGTCCCCGAAGTGGCTCCGGATTGCCAGCGAAGCGCCACCCCGCCCTCCGCTGCGCCATATTATCGCCGCCTCGGTAGCCGTGAGCCTGCCGCTGATGACCCTGGCACTCATCTCAACTTCTGTCTCTGACCTGCTATTTTTGCCCCCTATTGGCGCTGCCATGGCACTTATCGTCGGTGCGCCCAACTTGCCTCTGGCTCAGCCACGAAATGTGGTGGTCGGACACCTCATCGGCTGCACGACTGGCATCGCAATTCTGCACATGTTGGGTTCGACCATCATTGCTGCAGCGGTTGCCGCCGGCGTTGCCTTCGCGCTCATGCTTCTTGCTCGCGCGGCTCACTCCCCTGCCACCGCTACCGCTATGGTCACCGTGCTAATGCCACACGGCCATGGGCTTGCCAACGACTTCCGCTTCATAGGCTTCATTTTCGCTTCGTCGATCATGATCGTGGTGCTTGGCATCCTCGCAAATCGACTGCGCGGCCTTCGGTATCCCACCTACTGGTGGTAGGTGAATTCGCAGTCACGCACTCCGGCTAAATACGGCTATCAGTGGGATAATGACACTCATGCCAAAGCAGTGGATTAACAACACGACGACCGAAAAGATTGTCATCGTCGGCGCTGGTGGTTTTGGCCGAAACGTGGTCAGCTTCATCAAGGACATCAACGACTACGCAGCAGCCAACGGCCTACCACCGCAGTGGGAAATCCTAGGCATTATTGATGATGGCACCCCAGATATGACCTTTTTCCACAAAATGGGCGTGCAACTCTTGGGCAAAACCGAAATCCTCGCTGACTTGCCCGAGGGGGTCTACTACACAGTCGCAATCGGCAGCGGCGCAGCTCGACGTTCGATTGTGCAACGCGCAGATACCGAAGGGCTCGTGCCTGCGACTCTGGTCCACCCAGACACCAGCATTGGCGCGCTGGTCTCGCTCGGAGAGGGCACGGTCATCTGCCCCGGAGCGCGCCTGACCTGCAATATTGAGGTAGGCAAGCACGCCCAAATCAATATGAATGTCACGATTGGCCACGATGCGGTGCTGCGGGACTACTGCACAATCTTCCCGCTCAATGCCGTGTCGGGCTTTGTCACGCTTGGCGAAGCCTGCACCCTAGGCGCCAACTCCGTAATCAACCCCGGCCTCACCGTTGGCGAGGGAGCGTACATCGGATCCGGAGCCGCAGTTACTAGCGATGTCGATGACTACACCGTTGTCGCCGGTGTTCCTGCAAGTGTGATTAAGAACCTGCGCTAGCCGAGACGTCCTTCTCCGCCGAATTCTCATCCGACGAACCGGTGAACTCGGTCATAGTCACTTGCCCCTCTTCCGAGATCCCTTCACGCTTGAGCACCACCAAGATCGTGTCAAGCAGAATCTTTGCATCGAGCAGTAGCGACCAATTATCCACGTACTGCACGTCGTACTCGAAACGTTCTTCCCAGGTGATGCCATTGCGGCCCGACACCTGGGCAAGCCCCGTAATTCCCGGTGGCACCTCATGGCGGCGTGCTTGGCGCGGCGAATAGCGCTCTAGGTACTTCATTCGCAGCGGACGCGGGCCAACGAGGCTCATGTCGCCACGCAGAACGTTAAAGAGCTCCGGGAGTTCGTCCAAGCTTGTGGACCGAAGGAATTTTCCCACCTCGGTGAGGCGGGACGCATCGTCGACAAGCCCCTTTGCCGGATTGACGTGGTGCATCGTCCGGAACTTGAGGATATTAAACGGCTTACCATCCTGGCCCGGGCGTTCCTGGCGGAATAGGACTGGCTTTCCCATGGAAAGTCGCACTGCCAGAGCCGTAGCGCCCATAACTGGCGACAGCACAATCAAGCCCGCTGCAGATGCCGCGATGTCGACGCCACGCTTAATTACCCGTTGCGCGCGGATGCTCAGTGAATCCATTGGTTATCTCCTATTTTTCGTTGAACATTTCGCGCAGAAGCTTTTCGGCACGCGCATCGACTTCCGCATTGGAACGGTTCCTGACCAGCCATCCGATTGCACCCACTGCACCGGCCGCGGCAAACGACGCTGCCGCAACGCGCAGTTTCTTGTGGTCATTCTGGTTGTCAGGCGCACTTTGCTTGACGACGGCCACCGCTGGCTCCAGCTCCGGCACAACCGGCTCCGCGGTATCGGTGACCATGACTGGTTCGGGCTCGGCTGCGGGTTCTGGTTGCGGCTCCAGCTCTGGTTCTGCCAATGCTGTGTCCTGCGCGCGGCGCCGTAGGCTCAGCATTGTAAATGCTGCTGCAAAGCCAAATAGCCATAGCGAACGGGAATCGTAGTAGTAGCCGGAAAAAACCTGTGCCACAAGAACCGCTAACGCCACAGCTGCGGTCAGACCAGCTTGAAGAAACTTGAATAGGTGGCGACAGGCGATTGCCAGCACAACCAGCACAATCACAAACAGGCCGATACCTATGACACCCGCTTCAGATCCGACTGTGTAGAAGATATTGTGCGGATGCTCCAATGGACGTGAAGACCTCGGTGTCGACAGCACAACGAAGCTATGCAGGCCTCCACCAAAGATGCGGTGTTCACCCATGATTCGGAAAGCTTCATCATGGAGATGACCGCGTCCGGAATCATGTTCTTTTTCGAAGGTCAACTGGATAAAGCGCGTCTTAAAGTACTCTTCAATCTCGGTACCTGCGATGAACCGCGAGTATCCATACGCGACCGCTGCGGCGACTGCGACGTAAAAAACAGTCGCCCACTTCCAACCCCAGTGAAAAAACACAGCTATAGCGGTAAAGAGGACTACCACGGTGGTAGCAACCAGTACACCGCGGCTTCCCGACGCAACGAGACCGTAAGCAAATGGTGCAGCGAACAAGAGAGCTGCCCACATGAACTTACGCCACAGCATGAAAAACACAGCTGCCGCGATGCCGTACAGCATGAAACGGGCAAAGACATTCGGTCCACCGCCGAACGCCGTCATGCGCCCGACATATTTCGGACCAGTAATGCCACCGTAGAGAAAAATAAGCGAGCAAATGACTACTGCTAACCACAGCCATACCAGTGCCTGAGGATGCAAATAGAACAGTATTGCTGACATCGTGGCGATGAGCCCAAGCGTTATCAACGCAGTAACGACAGGAGCAACTTCGGCAGCTTCGGGGGCCCACAGTCCGGACAGCATCATCCAGAACAACCAGGCATAGAAAGCCACTAATGCCCACACGGCCATCGGCCACTGCTTTACATTGCCAGCGCCTTTCATCGCATTCAGCCAACTCTGGCGCTGCGCTTCTGGGGTGCCGATGGCGGTAAGGATTGCAACGATTACCAAAATCGGCAATGCAAGAGAGAGATTAGGAAGCGCCGAAGAGACGTCCTTCATCGTCGTGTCGCCAACGTAGAGGACACCAGCAAACATTCCCGCGGCCACCACAATAAACAGCGACTGCAGTATTGGTTTTCGCTGTTTTACAGTTTCTCCAGCTACCTCTGTAGAAGTCATCCCAGCACTTCCTTCAAAACACCTATCACCCGCGCGACGTCGTCATCGTCCAGCGCCGGACCACTAGGAAGAGTAATGCCACGGGAGAAAAGATTCTCAGCGGTGCCGTTGATGGTCGCTCGCGCGCCTTCATACACCGGCTGTAGGTGCATGGGCTTCCACAGGTGACGAGCCTCAATGTTGGCCTCACCCAGTGCTGCAACCACGCTGTCTGGGCTCAGGACGCCCTTATCGACGGCCTCCTGCGGCAACACAATTGAGGTCAGCCAGCAGTTCTCGGTGAAACGCTCGTCGGAGTCAGAGAGCAAGCGGGTACCTTTACCAGGGGCATCGTCGTCAAGCGAGGCGAGCAAATCGATGTACGCATCACGAATCTGGCGGCGGCGAGCGATCATGTCGTCCAGACGCGAGTGCTGCGCCCGCCCCAGTGCGGCGAGCAGACTGGACAGGCGGTAGTTGTAGCCGATTTCGGTGTGTTCGTACCAGGCGACGGGCTGACGCGCCTGCGTGGAGAGGTAGCGCGCGCGGGCGATGAGGTCAGCATCGTTGGACAGCAGCATGCCACCGCCGGAGGTGGTCATGATTTTGTTGCCGTTGAAAGACAGCGCGGCGGCACGGCCGAAACTGCCGGCCGGCTGACCATGGACGCTGGCACCGAGCGCCTCGGCGGCGTCCTCGATGAGCGCGATGCCGAGTTCTTCCAGGCGTGGCGCGAAGGCCGGGTAATCGGCGCAGCGGCCAAAGAGGTCCACAATCATCACGGCGGGAACGCTCTTGCCCTCGGCAAGCAGCTCATCGACGGTGCGGAGCAGCAGCTCAGGGTCGATGTTTCCGTCCTCTGCGGCATCGACGAACACCGGCGTAGCACCAACGTAAGCAATGGCGTTGGTCGTGGCCGCGAAGGTCATGGTGGAAACCGGAATGTAGTCACCTTCACCGATCCCCAGCGCAAGCAGCGCCAAGTGCAGACCAGCGGTGCCAGACGACAGCGCGAGCGCGAGCTCAACACCGCAGCGCTTGGCAATCTCCGCTTCAAACGCGTCTACTTCGGGGCCCAACGGAGCCACCCAACCAGAGTGGAGCGCGCGAACGACGGCCTGTTCTTCTGCTTCGGTGACTGTCGCGAGCGAAAGGAAGATCCGCTCATTGGGCTTGTTAGCGTCGGCGTTAGTCATTACTTCTGCACCTTTCGGACGCGGTTGAGTACCTCGATGAGCTGGTTGTACAGGCTGTCACGGGCAAAACGCTTCTCACCCAGTTCGCGGTTTCGCTGTCCCGCTGCGCGCATCTCATCGCGGTCGGAGATGATCTCAGCGAATCGCTTGGCCGCGGTCGGAATATCGCGCGAGAGACGCCAACCGGCATCGTGCTCGGTTGCGGCTTCCTCCAGCCAGCCACCATGGTTGAACACCACCGGACGCGATGCGGCCATGGCATCGAAGACCTTGTTCAGGGAGTTGCCCTCCAGGCAGGGGTCATCACGCAGCGGCGATAGCGCGATATCGGCGGCAGACACGTACTTGGCGACATCTTCCTTCGGCTGACGGCCGAGGAACATCGCATCGGCATCGAGGCCAGCGTCCTTGGCGCGCTGGTACAACGCATCCGAGTCGCTTCCCTGTCCCAGCAGGACAAAACGCACATTCTCCACGCCATCACGACGCAGCTGCGCCGCCAAATCCACAAGCCACTCCAGCTGGTAGGACATGCCAAAACCACCGGCATAGACAGCTACCACGTCATCGCCCCAGCCCTGCTCCTTTCGGAAAGCTGTACGCTGCTCGGCCGGGACATCAAAGCGCTCAAAGTCCGACGCATTCGGAATGACGGTCACGCGCTTCTTCGGAGCGACCTCTTTGACGCCATCGGCCATCGACGGCGACAGCGCCACGACCTCGCTCGATGCCGCATAAAATGCCTTCTCCAGCTGCTTGGCCAAGAAAATTGCCACCGGATTATTGAGGTAGCCCAACTTGATCGGCACCTCTGGCCACAGGTCACGGATCTCCGCCACCAACGGCGCACGCTGGGTAAACTTCGCCACGATTCCCGGAACCGCCACAGTCAGCGGGGTCGAGGACGCGTAGATCACGTCGGCAGGCACACGGGCAGCGACCGCGGAGGCGCGCACCAGGAAGTTCAAGAAACTGACGATACGCTCGCGCTTCGACATTTCATTGCGGTACGGAATCGCTAGACGACGCACGTGGATACCATCAACCGTTTTATCCATGGCCTCATCGCGACCACAGATCATTGTCACCTCGTGGCCTGCGGCGGCCATTCGTCGGGCAAACTCGTAGGGTCGGGAACCACCCGGCTCACCGGGGAGAACAAAGTGCTGGTGGATATAAGTGATTCGCATTGTTTAGGCTTCCTCGATTACGTCGACGGGGAGTTCTTCGGTGGTAGTTGATGGATTCTTCTGGCCTCCGCTTGGCTGCATCAGCGCCACTGCTGCAACAGCGGCTGCTGCAAAGTAGACAATTGCGCTGGTCCACGCGAGACCGAGGGCGTCTCCGAGAAGAATGCCCATCGGGTAACAAATGACAGCGATAACGGCGGAAATGAGCTCCACTCGGCCAATTCGACGGGGATTGTCGCTGCCGAGAATTTCACCGCACAGGTGTCGGTAGCAGCCGAGCACCACGGCCGCGATAGTCAGTGGCAGCACCAACTCCCGGGAAGGCTCAAACTCATGGCCGAATACCGGCACGATGAGGAAGTAGAGTGCCACCCCACCGAGCGCACCAAGTGCTCCGTACGCTGCAGTGACTATGCCAAGGTGTCGGAGCACACGAGATGGGGTGAGTTCGCGACCCCTCTGGTCGCTGGTGCGCTGATCGGCGACTGACTGCGCGATCCAGTACAGCGGTTCCGTCGCCGTCGCCACGACTACAAAAAGACCTAACGACGCCGGTGAGGCCAGCGCCGGCAGCAAAACGCGACCCAAGCGTGTGGTCGTCAACGGCCCCAGACCCGATGCGATGAATGGGGCATTTGTTCGTGCCGTCTCTGCCACTCCGCCAACACGGGAATCGGTGTGTTTGCGTGACTTCGCTAGCGACCAGATTGCCAGTGGCAGTGCCGGGAAGATATAGGCCGCAGCCCACCAGCGCCAGTCCTCGACTCCGGCGAAATAGAGCGCAGCGCTTATTAGCAGTACTGAGCCCTGAAAACCGACGAATACTGCGACGAAGAAGGACACTCGATGGCGGCTGATAGCCATGGCACGGACCATGGAAAATGACACGGTAACCAAGGCGACGACGCCGGCCATTGCCGTCCACGGTCCGTAGACGACTCCTGCGATGGCACAGGCAATCAGAGCGACCACAGTCATGGCGAAACCACTCGGAATGAGACCGTGGTCGTAATCATCGCGGCGCAGCAAAAGCCGATCGGCCCCAAATCCGACGAATGGCGCCACAATATAGGCGAACTGCAAAACGGTAGCGACCTCGCCTCGACCGGCGGGCCCCAGCACTCGCGCGGAAAGAATACTGACCACAAAGGCGACGACTGCGGCGAGCGCTGAAGCTGCCGAAATCGTCGCAACTGTTCGAACTCTTTGCGCCAGCTGCCCGGAGTTAGAGGAGCTGGTGGTTGTCACGGTGGGGAGTCATCCTAACTATTTTGCTTTCGAGCTAGCGGTTGCAAGTGATTGTGCACCGGTGGGATGCGCCTCAATACTGCTTTGCGCCCCACCGTGCTCTGCAAGCCAACGACGTGCAGCATCGTGATTATGTGTGCACGGGAGAATCCGCGAATTCAGCCGTTCCGGCTCAACACGTACCTCAGTGATTAGCGGATGACGATCACCGATCTTGGGAACCTCGCGGTCATCAACCAAGTCCTCGGAGATTTTCTCACCGTCACGAAGACCCGTGTAGACAATCTCTACGTCTGCGTCATGGAGCCTAATGAGGTTCTCCGCCAGCTCAGCAATCTTGACCGGCTTACCCATCTCCAGCACCAGAGTCTCACCGGACTCTGCAATAACGGTAGCCTGCAGCACCAGCTGCGATGCCTCCGGAATGGTCATGAAGTAGCGCTGAACGTCAGGATGCGTCACCGTCACCGGGCCGCCCTCTTCAATCTGACGCTGGAAAGTCGTAATGACCGAACCGCGCGAGCCAAACACGTTACCGAAGCGGACAGATGCCCAGACACCTTCGTGAGTTTTCCCCATGTGCGCAGTCAGACGTTCCGCAGCGCGCTTGGATTCACCCAGAATCGAGGCCGGGTTCGCAGCCTTGTCCGTGGAAATATTAATAACGGTTGAAACGTTAGCCGCAGCCGCTGCATCCAGGACGTTCTGGGTTCCGATGACATTGGTTTGCACTGCTTCTGCAGGGTAGCTCTCCAGCAGTGGCAGGTGCTTGAGAGCTGCAGCATGGTAGACAACATCGGGCTTGCGCTCGGTGAAGATTTGCGTCAGCATCTCCGCGTCACGGATATCAGCCAGGACGGTATCGGAGCCGTCGAGAAGCGCCGAACCCGTCAGCGACAGCTGCGTGGCATGCAAGCCGCCCTCATCGCGATCCAGCATGATCAGTTCTGCCGGCTCAAAGCGGTGAACCTGTCGGCAGATTTCCGAACCGATAGAACCTCCAGCGCCGGTGACCAGCACCTTCTTACCGCGGATTATGGAAGCGACCTTGGATTCATCCAGGTGCAGAGGCTGACGGCCAATGAGGTCGGCGATGTTAATTTCGCGCACCTGCGAGGTAGCGACAGCACCACGGTGGCGCGAGTACTCTTCCACCGGCGGCAGAATGAGCAGGCGCAGCGACGATTCCTCACAAATGTGGTTGAGGACGTTGATGCACTCAGTGGACAGTGGCTCATCAGTCGCAATGATGACCGACTGCGCCGAAGTGCGCGATGCGAGCTCACCCAGCTGATCAATTCCACGAACCACGCGGAGACCATGGATACGAGAAATATGGTTCTCGCCGCTTTCTTTGGGATCGACGATTCCAACCAAGTGGAAGCGGTTCTCACGGGAGATACCGGAATCCGTAAGGCTGTTAATAAAGAATTTGGCTCGACGGCCTGCACCGAGAACAATCAAGCGATCATCCGTCTGACGGGAGCCAAAGTTGTTGGTAATCCAGCGAGCGAGAGTTCGGGTATAGATACTTGCCAAAGTTGCGACACAGCCGCCTGCGAACGGAACGTACCACGCAATTTCCGGGAAGGTCTTCAGGATTTGAGCTACCCCAGTGGCTGCGGTAGCGCCGCCCATGCTGATGCTCAGCAGAACAATATCTTCAGTTCGACTGCCGGGCCATACGCGTTGTGGGTTGGTGTACTCCCCGAGCAGCAGGCCGAGCAGGACGATGACGGCCACGGCGACAGCGACAACCAAAAAATTAGTGCCTGATATTTCAGAGAAAGATACCAATTCACCGCGGACGATTCCGTTAGCGGCGGACAGCGCAATCAGCCAGGCGAGTACGTCAAATACGCACCAGGCGAGCTGCTTCCAGTCTCGGATAAACATTCTTATGCCTTTTACTGCTGGTTAAATTTTCTTACGCACAATGCGTTCCACAGGCTTGGCATACTATGCGATATGAACTACATTTACAGCCCCCTACTACAAAGGGCTACCCCATCGTTCGGGTAGCCAAAAAGCCACCTTTACCACTCATCATTCTCCCTGGTAAAACAACGTTTCACCAACTGTTTACTGAAGCTTCAATCTGTTTACATTCATCTAACTAGCTGTACAAACTAGCTTCTAACGTAACCACTTCCTGACGATTGCAATTAATGCACAATCACCTCTTTATTGAGATATTTATTCAAGGAAGTATTTGCGTGAATACTCAAACAATCGTTTTTGACAAAAGGGTTACACTTCCCCGTGAGCACATCATCAATGCGTCGGGCACGCGCTTTCATCACCCGGAAGCCCTTCCTTGCTGCCCTGATGCTGATTCAAAACCGGATGGGTCAGACACAGAAGACCACACAGTTCTGGCAGGCCCACAAAAACGGCGAAGACCCGACCAAATAAAAGCACTCTTACATGCGCCCATATTAAATGCGCACCCAGTATGCGTATTATTGATATATGTCGTCGCACGCCACACCAGAACCCCAATCCCCCACAACCAAACCGCCTACTAAGCCTGGCAAGAAGCGCCGCATGTCCTGGCACCGCAAGGCCGGCATGCCAGTGCGCTGGTGGTTCGCCTCCATCATCGTGGCAGCACTCATTCACCCTTTCGTCACCGATAGCCGTTGGCTGTTGGTGCATCTCTTTACCCTCGGCGCCGTCACCAACTCCATCCTCATCTGGGGCCGCCACTTCACCGAAAAGCTACTGAAAATCGACGTGCCCGTTGGCAATCGGAAGATTCAGTTGGCAAATATTTACCTGCTCAACGTAGGTATTGTCGCAACGGTCGTCGGCAAGCTCGGTGACTGGTGGCCAGTGACCACCACCGGCGCGACGGTCGTCGGCGTCGCCGTCGCATGGCATGCGATTTCCCTCGGACGCGACCTGGTAGCGAAGCGCGATCGACCATTCGCCATCTCCGTTGCGCACTACGTCGCGTCGGCATGCCTACTGCCCATCGGCGCTGCACTCGGCGCCATCCTCGCATCTCCGAAGGGCAAAGCGCTTCACGACGACCTCCTATTGGCACACGAAGCCGTCAACCTCATTGGCTTCCTCGGGCTCGCGGCCTGCGGCACGCTCATCACCATGTTCCCAGCGCTGTGGCGAACCCAGATGTCGCCGCATTCCCGCCCGAAGCTGGCACTAGCAATACAGCTCATAGGTATCGCGATTACCGCGATCGGTGCACTGACCAGCATCAACTGGATCGCCTCGGTCGGCCTTGGCATCATCACTATCGGCTGGGTCATAGCCGCCATCCCGTGGGCGCACAACGTCATGACCGTCGCTAAAGACCCCCGCGACCGCCTCAGCTACCCGGCGCTGTCTGTCGCGGCCGCCATCGTATGGCTAATCGGCACACTCGCAGTCGCCACAGTCAAGGCGCTTGACGACGGCTTCGTAATCTCATCCCTCACGCTGCCGCTGGTAATCGGTTTCGGTGCACAACTGCTAATCGGCATGATGAGCCAACTCCTGCCCGCAACCATCGGCGGAGGTGCTGGTCCAGTCTCTGCCGGTATGAAGGAACTTGACCGCGCGGGCGCATTCCGCTGGTCGACCATCAATATTGGTCTGGCACTGTGGCTAATGCCGCTGCCTTCCTGGACCAAAGTGGCGGTCTCCGCAATGGTCTCCCTTGCCTTGGTGTCTTATCTGCCACTTGTCGGCCGTGCCGCGAAGGCTCAGATTGGTGCGTTAAAAGAGAGTCAGAAGGCACGGGCGAACAAGGAAGCACCGCCGAACCCGGTCGAACTGCACGCAACTGCACGTCGACTCGGTGCTCAAACTACCGCTGCTCTGGCTGTATTGGGCCTGGTAGTAACCGTCGGCGTTGCGCTGAGCGGTGGCGGTGGCGGTACGGGAAGCATTGAAACCACCAGCGATGTTGCGCCCACCGGAGAAACCGTCGAGGTGACGGTTACTGCCAACGATATGACCTATACCCCGAACGTTATAGAGGCGAACCCCGGCGACCGACTGGTCATCACCATGGTCAACGCTGATTCCCAGGTCCACGATCTGCGCTTGGCCACCGGCGAGGACACCGGACGTGTCGCCCCTGGCAACTCCGCCACCATTGAAGTGCCGGTTGTTCCCGGTGACATTGACGGCTGGTGCACCATTGCTGGTCACCGCCAGATGGGCATGACGCTCACGGTCAATGCAGGTGGCTCGAATCATTCACACCGCACCGGGAACAGCGGCCACTCCGACCACGCAACGCCAGGCGCACTCGGGAATGTCGGCGAACAGCCCGGTCCGGACTCCCCCACCATCAATCCAATGTTGACGCCCGCCGAGGACGCCACGGTTCACCACGTCACGCTGCGAGCCAGCGAGTTCACCGGCTACGCTGCCCCTGGCGTCGAGCAGCAGCATTGGGTATTCAACGGCAAACCGCTGGGGCCAACTTTGCGCGGCAAGGTGGGCGACGAGTTCGTCGTCACGCTCATTAATGACGGCACCATGAGTCACTCCATCGACTTTCACGCCGGCATTGTTTCGCCGGACGAGCCAATGCGCGACATCGCCCCTGGTGAGAAGCTTGAGTACCGCTTCCGTGCTGACCGCGCGGGCATCTGGATGTACCACTGCGCAACCATGCCCATGTCCATGCACATCGCTGCCGGTATGCACGGTGCCGTCATCATCGACCCACCGAATCTCACTGATGTCGACCACGAGGTTCTTCTGGTGCAGTCGGAAAGCTACTGGGGCGAGGACGGTCCCGACGCCGACAAGGCCATGGCCGAGGATCCCGATATCTACAAGTTCAACGGCTACCCCGACCAGTATCTCACCCACCCAATTCGCATTCGCGCAGGTGAGACGGTACGTTTCTGGGTACTTGCCGCCGGCCCCAACAAGGGCACGAGCTTCCATATCGTCGGCACGCAGTTCCATCGCGTGTACAAGGAGGGCGCGCTTTTGCTTGACGACGGCGTGGGCGGTGCCCAAGCCCTTGACCTCGGTGCCGCGCAGGGCGGTTATGTTGAGGCCGAATTCCCGGAGCCAGGCACGTACCGCTTTGTTGACCACCAGATGGTGCATGCCGAAATGGGGGCACGCGGCAACATAGTGGTGAACTAAACCAGGGTTTACAACTTAATTGGAGCGTCTTCTGGCTCCACCGCGCGAGGCAAGTTGGACTCGCCCATCAGGTACTGGTCCACGGCCTCGGCGCAAGCGCGGCCTTCGGCGATAGCCCACACAATCAAACTGGCACCACGGCCATTGTCACCGGCCACGAACACCGGACCGTCGAAGTTCTGCTCGATGTCGCTGCGCACGGCGAGGTAGTCGTCGTCACGCATCATCACACCGCGATCGTTGAACTGAATCCCCAGCTCATGGGGCAGACCGCCGCGCTCCGGACCGGAGAAGCCCAGCGCGATGAGAACTAGGTCGGCATCGAGTTCGAAATCCGTGTCCTCCATAGGCACACGCTTGCCATCGATGACCTCGACCTCGTTGGCGGACAGGCCGGTCACGTGCCCGTCCTCGCCGTGGAAGGAGACGGTGTTGACGTTGAACACGCGCTTGCCCAGGGTCTCGCCGGTGACGCGAGCGTTAAGGCCGAGCGCCTCGGTAACCTCTGGCGGTTCGGAACCGGTGATGGTGTACTCACCTTCTTCGTGAGCAGTCGCCACGCGCCAGACCAGCGGGTACATCGGCCACGGAGTCGACGCCGCACGGGACTTCGGTGCACGGGGGCGAATATCGAACTGCGTGACGGACGCCGCTCCCTGGCGCAGCGCGGTACCGAAGCAGTCAATGCCGGTGTCACCGCCGCCAATGACAACGACCTTCTTGCCCTTCGCATCAATCGGCGGGGTGTCGAGCTCGCCTGCGGCAACGCGGTTGGCACCCGGCAGGTACTCCATAGCCTGGTGAATACCCTCCAAATCACGGCCATCGACAGGCAGGTCGCGGGCCAGTGACGCGCCGGTAGCTAGGACCACTGCATCGAATTCGGCCAGGTCAGCAGCCGTCGGTGAGATGTTGGTGCGGAACTCAGTGCCCTCGATTTCCATCTGCTCGAGACGACGGTCGAGGAAACGCTGCTCCATCTTGTAGTCCGGCACGCCGTAGCGCATCAGACCACCAATCTTGTCGTCGCGCTCGAAGACCGTGACATCATGCCCGGCGCGAGTCAGCTGCTGTGCTGCAGCAAGGCCCGCCGGCCCGGAGCCGATGACAGCGATGTGTTGGCCGGTGTCGAAAGTCGGCACAATCGGCTGCACCCAGCCCTCATCGAAGCCGCGTTCAACGATGGCCAGCTCGATGTTCTTAATGGTCACGGCATCATCATTGATGCCGAGCACACAACCGCCCTCACACGGTGCCGGGCACAGGCGGCCCGTCCACTCCGGGAAGTTGTTGGTGGCGTGCAAGCGCTCGAAAGCCTCGTGCCAGCGGTTCTGACGAACCAGGTCATTCCACTCCGGAATGATGTTGCCCAGCGGGCAGGCCGAGTGACAAAACGGCACACCACAGTCCATACAGCGGGTCGCCTGCTGTTGCACCTGCTCGTTGCTAGCCTCCTCATAGACCTCTTTCCAGTCCATCAGACGCAGCGGAACCGGGCGATGTGCAGGCTCTTCGCGCTGGAATTTCATGAACCCCTTCGGATCAGCCATTGGTTACTGCCTCCATGATTGCTTCGTTGATGTCAGCGTCGTTGTCCTTTGCCTTCGCGACTACGTCGAGAATTCGGGCGTAATCACGCGGCATGATTTTGATGAACTGTGCAGCCGGGAACCGAGTCTTAGAACCCGTGAGCTTGCGGTGCTTCGACAGCGTGGCCTCCAACCAGCTGATGTCCTCATCATCGAGCGGCACAATATCGACCAGCTCGGTGTTGATGTTCGCCCGCGTCGCCTCGTTATCCAGCAGGTAAGCGATACCGCCACTCATACCGGCGCCGAAGTTGTGACCGACCGGGCCCGCCACTACGACGCGGCCACCGGTCATGTACTCGCAACCGTGGTTACCGATGCCCTCGACCACGGCCGTAGCACCGGAGTTACGCACGCAGAAGCGCTCACCGACAGTGCCGCGGACGAAGATCTCACCGCTGGTGGCACCAAAACCAATGACATTGCCGGCAATGGTGTCGGTAGCCACATCCGCGGTCGGCGGGGCCGAACGTGAAGGTCGAACCACAATCTTGCCACCGCACAGGCCCTTGCCGACGAAGTCGTTGGCATCGCCCTCCAGCTTGATGGTCACACCGGCCGGCAGGAACGCACCCAGCGAGTTACCGGCGGAACCGAGCAGGTTGACGACGATGGAGTCGTCGGCAAGCCCCTGCTTACCTGCGACTTTGGTGACTTCATACCCCAGGCGCGTGCCCACGGAACGGTTCACATTGCTGATGGCGTGGTGCAGCGATACCGGTGTCGGCGCCAGCCCATTCGCGCGCGCCGTACGCAGCGCGGGCTGCGCTTCGTCGATGAGGCGCTCATCCAACGCGCCCTCAAGGCCGTGGTCCTGCGCCTTCGTGCAGTAGGAATCCTGGTCCGCAAAGAAGGGGCTTTCGGCAACGTGCAGGATTCGCTCCAGGTCAAGCTTTGCGACGCGCGGAAGGTTGTCGAGATCCTTGCGCGGACGCAGGCACTCGGCATGTCCGACCGCTTCATCGATGGTGCGGAAACCCAGCTCAGCGAGGTATTCACGGACCTGCTGGGCGATGAAGGTGAAGAAGTTGACCACGTGCTCGGCACGGCCGGTGAACTTGCTCCGCAACTTCGGATTCTGGGTGGCAATACCAACTGGACAGGTGTCCAGGTGGCAGACGCGCATCATGACGCAGCCCTCAACCACCAGCGGAGCGGTAGCAAAACCAAACTCCTCAGCACCCAGCAACATCGCGACCACGACATCACGACCGGTCTTGAGCTGGCCATCGCACTGCACGCGGATGCGGTCGCGCAGCCCGTTGAGCATCAGGGTCTGCTGGGTTTCAGCGAGCCCCAGCTCCCACGGACCGCCGGCGTGCTTGAGGCTGGTCAGTGGCGAGGCACCAGTGCCGCCATCGTGGCCGGAGATCAGCACGACGTCGGCATGCGCCTTCGAGACACCAGCGGCGACGGTACCCACGCCCTGCTCGGAGACGAGCTTGACGTGAATGCGGGCGCGCGGATTGGCGTTCTTGAGGTCGTAGATGAGCTGTGCCAGATCCTCGATTGAGTAGATGTCGTGGTGCGGTGGCGGCGAGATTAGCCCCACGCCCGGGGTGGTGATGCGGACCTCCGCGATCCACGGGTAGACCTTGTTCGGTGGCAACTGGCCACCCTCGCCGGGCTTTGCACCCTGGGCCATCTTGATCTGGATGTCGGTGCAGTTGGACAGGTAGTAGCTGGTCACACCGAAGCGGCCCGATGCGACCTGCTTGATGGCAGAGCGTTTCCAGTCGCCGTTGGCCTCCATTTCGAAACGGTCTGGGTCCTCGCCGCCCTCGCCGGAGTTGGACATCGCACCCAGGCGATTCATAGCGATGGCCAGCGTCTCGTGTGCCTCCGCAGAGATGGAGCCATAGCTCATTGCGCCGGTGGAGAAACGCTTGACGATGCTCGAGACCGGTTCGACCTCTTCAATGTCGATTGGCTCGCGGTCCGAGGCGAACTCGAGCATGCCGCGCAGAGTTGCCAGCTGCTTGGTCTGCTCATCGACCTTGTTGGTGTAGTCGCGGAAGACCGCGTACTGACCAGTGCGGGTGGCATGCTGCAGCGTGTAGATGGTCTCCGGGTTGAACAGGTGGTACTCGCCTTCGCGGCGCCACTTGTACTCGCCCCCGAGATCCAGCTCGCGGTGTGCCTGCTCTTCCGGGCGCGGCAGGAATGCGCTGCGGTGGCGCGCGGCAACATCTTCTGCGACCTCGTCGAGACCAATACCTTCCAGCGGAGAAACAGTGCCGGTGAAGTACTCGTCCAGGAACTCCTGCGACAGACCGACGGTGTCGGCCAGCTGAGCGCCACGGTAGGACTGCAGTGAGGCGATACCCATCTTGGACATGACCTTCAGCACGCCCTTGGAGGCAGCCTTGCAGTAGTTCGAGCAGGCCTGATCCAACGTCAGAGCTCCGAGCTGGTCCTTCATGCGCAGCTCATCGATGGTTTCGAAAGCCATGTACGGGTTAATGGCATCGGCGCCAAAGCCCAGCAGCATGGCCATGTGGTGCACCTCGCGGGCGTCGCCAGCCTCAATGATGAGGCTGGCGCGCGTGCGAGTGCGCTCCTCCACCAGGTGGTGGTGAACCGCGGAGGTCAGCAGCAGCGACGGGATAGGGGCAAAGCGCTCGTTGGACTCACGGTCAGACAGCACAATCAGTCGGGCACCACGGTCAATGGCCTCAGAGACCTCACGGCGAACACGACGGATAGCGTTGCGCAGGCCACGGCCACCGCGGGCGACCGGGTACAGGCCGGAGATGACCTCGGCACGGAACTCGGAGTACTCCTCGTTCTTGCCCGCCTGGCACAGGGTGACAAAGTCGTGGTTGTCCAGGATTGGATGCTCAAGCCGGATGCGACGCGCGGCATCGGCAGTGGGCTCCAGGATGTTGGTCTCTGCCCCCAGCAACGTATTCATGCTGGTGATGGACCTTTCGCGCAGCGAGTCCAGCGGCGGGTTGGTCACCTGTGCGAACCGCTGCGAGAAGAAGTCGAACAGCATGCGGGGGCGGTTGGACAGTGCCGCGATTGGCGTGTCCGAGCCCATCGAACCCAGGCCCTCCGCGCCGGTGAGTGCCATCGGGCGGATGATTAGGTCAACGTCTTCCTCGGTGATGCCGAAGACGCGCTGCCGCAACACCGCGCGGACATGCGGCATGTACTGGTAGCGCTCTCGTGGCAGGTCGGTGATGTCGACCAGGCCCGCTTTGATCCATTCCTCGTATGGACCGGTGGCGGCCAGCGTGGACTTAATCTCCTTGTCCTCAATAATGCGACCGGCCTTCATGTCCACCAGGAACATGCGCCCCGGCTGCACGCGCGTGCGCTGCACAATCTGCTCCGGCGGGATATCCAGGACACCAGCTTCGGAGGCCATCACCACCAGGCCCTCGTCGGTCACCCAGATGCGCCCCGGGCGCAGACCATTGCGATCCAGGGTGGCACCGATGACCTGGCCGTCGGTAAAGCAGATGGCAGCGGGGCCGTCCCACGGCTCCATCAGGCAGGCGTGGTACTCGTAGAACGCGCGAACCTGCGGGCTGAGATTGTCGTCGTGCTCCCAGGCCTGCGGAACCATCATCATGACCGCGTGCGGGAGACTGCGACCACCGAGATGCAGTAGCTCCAGGGCCTCGTCGAAACGCGCAGTGTCAGAACCGTTGGGGTCGCACACCGGCAGTGCGCGGTCGATGTTTCCCAGCTTGCCAGAGCGAATCAGCGACTCGCGGGCGCGCATCCAGTTCTCGTTGCCGCGCACGGTGTTGATTTCGCCATTGTGAGCGACGTAGCGGTACGGATGTGCCAGCGGCCAGGACGGGAAAGTGTTCGTGGAAAAGCGCGAGTGCACGATGGCGAGCGCGGAAGTGACTTCCTTCTGCTGCAGGTCAAGGTAGAAATCCTTCAGCTGCGGAGTAGTCAGCATGCCCTTGTAGACGATCGTGCGGCTGGACAGCGACGGGAAATACACGGTGTCGCCACCAGAGCCCTCGCCGGCGCCCTGTTCACCCAGCTCACGCTCGCAGCGCTTACGCAGGAAGAACATCTTGCGGTCGAGATCGATATCGCTGAGCTGGCGACCCTCGTAGTTCTTCGCGGTAACGAAGAGCTGACGCAGCACCGGCATAGCCTGGCGAGCCATCTGACCAAGCCCGTCAGCGTTAATCGGCACATCGCGCCATGCCAAGATCTCGATGCCCTCTTCGGCGCAGATGTCTTCAATAGCCCGGATGGCATCGAGGGTGGCCATGCGCGACTGCGGCAGGAACGCAATACCGGTGGCGTAGGTTCCGGCCGGCGGCAAAATAACGCCTTCCTTGCTCAGCTCAGCACGGTAGTAGGCATCCGGAACCTGAATGAGAATGCCGGCACCGTCGCCGATGGTCTTCTCGGCGCCGGCGGCACCGCGGTGGTCGAGGTTGACCAGTGCCTGAATGCCCTTTTCCACAATGTCATGGGTCTGGCGACCGTAAATGTCGGCAACAAAGGCCACGCCACACGCATCATGTTCGTTCGACGGGTGGTAGAGACCTTCCCTCTGAGGACCACGAGGCAATGTGGTCGCTGTTTCGGTCAGAGTCATGGCTGTCTTAGCTGTCATGGCTGTTTTCCCCTTGTAGGTGCAATGTGCCAATTGGGGGACACGGGTTATCTATATTTCCAACTGTTTTAACAATGCACTTTCACCTAGGCGTATTGCAATACGTATTTAGGGAACTAGCTATATTTACCCACCCCCGAAGGAGCTAGAACACCCTTCCCGTTCGACTAAAACCGGGCTTTTACTACCCGCTTTAACGCCATAACCCCCTAATCGAGCTACCACCCCCGCTAACTACGCACAATTGTTCGATTCTTTAGCGCACCTCTCTCCATACCCAATCCGCCCCCACCGCTATGGTTAGCTCCATGCTCGCCAACCGTCGTTTCCGCTCGCCACTGCAGGGCCTCGCCCTCCTTATCGGCGCAGCGACAATCCTCAGCGGCTGCACGGCTCCCACAGCCCCCACTCCAGAGAGCCAGTCATACAGCCCGGCACCGGCACCCGCATTTACGCCCGAGCCAGAGGAACCCGCGCCCGAGATTCCCGAAGTGCCCCACGCCCCCGCCGCCCCGGACACCCCAGCGCCCGGCACATCGCCTATCGACGGCATCCGTAGCGCCCTCAACCAGCTGGAGGTAAAAGGGCGCGCACCGAAAACCGGCTATGCGCGCGATGAGTTCGGGCAACGTTGGAGCGACGACGTCTCTGCCGAGTTTGGGCACAACGGATGTGACACGCGAAACGATATTTTGAATCGTGACCTTATTAATAAGGAGTACAAACCAAATAGCCACGATTGCGTCGTGCTTTCAGGGCAATTACTGGATCCCTATACCGGCACGATGATTGAGTTCCAGCGTGGCCGCGATACCTCTTCTGCCGTTCAAATCGACCATGTCGTAGCCTTAAGCGACGCCTGGCAAAAGGGGGCACAGCAACTCCCGCCCGAGGTTCGGCAGGACTTTGCCAATGACCCCCTCAACCTCTTGGCCGTCGATGGCCCCGCCAATCAACAGAAGCGGGATAGCGATGCCGCATCCTGGGTACCCGCCAATAAGCCATTTCGCTGCCAGTATGTTGCTCGCCAGGTGGCAGTAAAACAGAAATACCACCTGTGGCTCACACAGGCGGAGTACGATGCCATCGACCGTTGGCTCTCTACCTGCACACCAGAGGATGAGCCCACACTTGCCGCCCTAACCCTGAATTAGGGCAACTTCCTCCGACGCTCACCGATGCCGCACACCGAGGCTCAAGCCAGCGAATATGCCACCTATTCAGCTACGCACTCGCAACCTCCGCCCCTCCTAGTCTCGAACATTTCTATTTTTCAGAAGATTCCTAGCCCCCTAATTTCTGGGGGCGACCGCCATTCAGCTACTGCCCGCCCCGTCAAACAAACCAACCGAAAACCCCTGGGTTCATAGAGTTATATACGTCAATATCAGAATTGAATTCGTTACCGCAGTGTTATCCTTTCGTTATATTCACTGCTTCCTGTCGGTTTATAACTGTTTGATAACACTGTATCCTCGAGCCCGTACGCGAAAAGGTATCCGTCGTAAAGCATTGCGCACGCCGACTGCGTATTTTTTACTTTTCTTCGTGGAAACTACTTTTTGACGCGGCACAGGTTTGTTAAAGTCTGGTTGTTACAAAATCGCACTACCGTGACTGATGGTGTCAGTGTGACTAAAGAGTCGCTTGGCGCTATTAATCGCTTGTCCATCATCTTGGAGGATTCTCACCCATGGCAGCTGAAATGAAGGCTCCGGAAGTACCACTTGGGCTCCAAATCAAGGCTTTTGCCCAGTCGATTCCACCACTCCTGCGTACTGGTGCCCTGTACATGACTCCGAAGACGGCGCCGAAGATTCTCGATTACCTGCGTCGCCTGAAGTTCTCCGTCGCCAGCCTGATTTCCATGAGTGCGCTGCGCTACCCGGATCGCCTCGCCCTTGTCGACGATGACGGTGAACTCACCTATTCTCAGCTGCTTGACAACTCTCACGCCCTGGCTCGCGCCTTGATGGACCGTGGCATGACCCAGAAGTCCAGCTTCGGCGTTATCGCACGCAACGGCCGCGGCATCATCCTGCCGATGGCCATCAAGGGATTCATCGGCTCCGAAATTATGCTGATGAACATCGGCTCCGGCCCGACTCAGATTCGCGGTGTCGTTGACCAGAATAAGGCCAAGTTCCTGTTCGTCGATGACGAGTTCCTGGGCAACCTGCCAGAAGACCTCGACGATGTCACCGTCGTTATTACCTCCGTGACCAAGCCGGAGACCCGCAAGAACGCGGGCAAGAACTTCGTGTTCATGGAAGACCTCATTGAAGAAGGTCGTACATCGAACGCCAAGCTAGATCCGAAGCCGGAGCAGGGACGCATCATCATCATGTCCTCCGGCACCACCGGCATCCCGAAGGGTGTCCTGCGCAATGAGCCGAAGACACCGGCAACTGTGGGTGCAATCGCCGATCGTATTCCGTGGCGCCGCAACATGGTCATTCACCAGTCCGCATCCATGTTCCACGCCTGGGGCTGGGCAAATGTGCTGATTGGCATGGCTACCGGCTCCACCATTGTCACCATGCGTGTCTTCGACCCGAAGAAGGCTGTTGACCAGTGTGAACAGTACGGCTGTAACGGCATGATTTCCGCGGCCTTCTTCCTGCGCCAGATCAAGGACGTTCTGGATGAGGAGCCGAACCGCAAGATTGGCCCGTTCCGCTTCATTGTCTCCTCTGGTAACGCCATCCCGGGCTGGCTCGTCTCCGCGCTGACTCACCGCTTCGGTCCGGTTATCTGTAACTTCTACGGCTCCACCGAGGCCGGCCTGTGCTCCATCGCATCCGGCGCGGACCTCGCAGCCCGCCCGGACTCCGCAGGTCGCCCGGCAATTGGCGCCAAGGTTCGCATCCTGGGTGACGACGGCAAGGAAGTCGAGCCGGGTGAGGTTGGCATGATCCACACCGCTCAGGAGCTCTCCTTCATCGGTTACCTGAACAAGAAGGACAAGTTCACCACCGTCGATGGCCTGTTCCAGATCGGTGACCTCGGCCGTATCGACCAGGACGGCTACCTGTACATCTGTGGTCGCTCCGACGACATGGTGATCAAGGGCGGCGAGAACGTCTTCCCACGCGAGGTCGAAGAAATTCTCGGCCCGGTGCCGGGTATCGCCGACGTCTTCTGCCACGGCAGCAACGAAAACGACGAGATTTTCGCTGACCTGTTCCTCTACGTTGTCCGCGAGGACAATGAGGCCGGCAAGAACCTCACCGAGGACATGCTGCGCGAGTACGTCCGCGAAACTCTGGCCGAGCACTCCACTCCAGACCGCGTCTTCTTCGTCGACTCCCTGCCGCGCAACGCCATCGGCAAGGTTGTTCCGCGCGAGGTCAAGGCAATGCACGAGCGCCTGAACCTGGACGCTCAGTAAGAAGCGTGTACACGAAAGTGTGCCCACCGGCTATCCGCCGCGTGGGCACACTTTTTGTGTATCTTCGCTACCTTTTGCGCGGCTATCCGCGCGGGCGCACCTGGATTTCATCCACGTTGGCGTCCGCTCCGGTATCAACGGCCAGACGTACTGCGGCTGCGATCGATTCAGGCCGCATGAACTTCGTGCCGTCGTAACGCCAATCCGCATCATCGCGGTGCCAATTCGACTGCAGCTGAACCTGCATATCGGTATCGACGCGTCCGGGGTGCACGGAGCTGACTCGTACCGCGCCACGCTCTTCCTCGCGCAGCGCATCGGTGAACGCCCGCAGCGCGAACTTCGATGCTGCATACGGCGAAGTACCAGCTGAAGCGCGGAATCCCGAGCCCGAGTTGATGGTCACCAGCGTGCCCTCCGCCTTGCGCAGCGCCGGCAGCAGCTGGCGGGTCAGGTCGGCGACGGCGACGACGTTGATGTCCATAATCCGCGACCAGTCCGCACGCGAAACCTCCGCCACGTCCCCATCGACGTACACACCCGCCGAGTGCACGAGCACATCCAGCCCGCGCCCACCGAGCGCCTCCAACAGCTTTTCCACTTCCGCGTTTACGGCGTCGACATCACCCAGGTCAGCAACGAATACGCTTGCCGACGGCAACTGCGACGCCACCTTCTCGGCAGACTCAGCACTGGTAGCGCCCACAATGACATGGTGGTCACGGGAGAGATCCTTGGCGACCGCCAGGCCAATACCACGGCTTGCACCCGTGACCAGGGCAATCTTGGTGTCAGCGGCAATATCGATGCTCATGTACGGCTCCTCTATGTAGTCGGTTTACTTCTTCGGCTTCGCGCCGCCCACCTGGTCGATGGGGGTCACCTGCAGGAAGTCAATGTTGACGCGCTTCGGACGGGTGGCCGCGAACACAATGATGTCGGCAACATCATCGGCGGTCAGCGACTCAACGCCATCGTAGACCGCTGCGGCCTTGGTCTCGTCGCCGTCGAAACGCACGAGTGAGAAGTCGGTGTGGACGCGCCCCGGATCGATTTCGGTGACGCGCACGCCATCGGCAGCAACCTCTTGACGCAGGACTTCCACCAGCGCGCGCTCAGCGTGCTTGGCTGCGTTGTAACCGGCGCCGCCGGTGTAGACCTGACGGCCGGCAATCGAGCCGACGGTGAGCACAATGCCGCTAGTGGACTTCAATGCGGGCAGCAGCGCGCGGGTGACGCGCAGGGTGCCCAGCACGTTGACCTCGTACATCCAGCGCCACTTTTCCTCGACAGCGCCTTCAACCGATTCCATGCCCCAGGCGCCACCGGCGTTGTTAACCAGCACGTCGACGCGCGGTTCGGTCTTAGCCAGCGCCGCCACATCGGCGTCAGAGGTCACGTCAACCTTGTAGACCGTCGCTTCACCACCGGCAGCGCGAATCTCCTCCGCGACAGCCTCAAGCTTGTCCTCGCGGCGGGCTCCCAGCACGACGCGGAAACCTTCAGCTGCGAACTGCTTGGCAGTGGCTGCACCAATACCGGAAGAAGCACCGGTAACTACAGCTACTTTCTTGCCATTAGTTGAAGTTTCAGAGGTCATGGGGGCTTAACTCCTTGCTACATGCGTCTACTGATATTCCCGACTGTAGTCATACGACACCCTCCTGCGCCGAAGACTGCGCGTGCTTTACACCTGATGTTCCACGTGAAACGTATATAAAACTGTGCAGGAATTTTCCCGATTCACCTCATACGCAGCTGCTAAAACCGCGATACTGGTTGCATGTCTGACCAGCCTCACTTCCCACATCTTCTCTCCCCTCTCGACGTCGGTCCTCTAACTCTGCGCAATCGCATCATCATGGGCTCAATGCACTCCGGCCTGGAAGATCGCACCCGTGATATCCCCAAGCTGGCTGCCTACCTGGGTCGGCGCGCCGAAGGTGGCGTGGGGCTCATCGTCACCGGCGGTTATGCTCCCAACATCGAGGGTTGGCTGACTCCGGCCGGTTCGATGATGGCGTCGAAGCGCATGGCGGACAATCACCGCCGCGTTACTGACCTCGTGCACTCCCACGGCAGCCACATCGTGCTGCAGGTGCTGCACGCCGGTCGTTACAGCTACAGCCCGCTGGCTCGCTCCGCCAATACCGGTCAGTCGCCGATTAGCCCGTTTAAGGCTCACCGCCTCACCGGCTTTGATGTCTCGCGCACTATCGGCGCCTATGTCCGCGCCGCGAAGCTCGCGAAACGTGCTGGTTACGACGGCATCGAGGTTATGGGCTCCGAGGGTTACCTGCTCAATCAGTTCCTGGCCGAGCGCACCAACCACCGCTCGGACAACTGGGGCGGCAGCGCCGAGGCTCGCATGCGCCTGCCCATCGAGATCGTCCGCCGCATTCGCGCCGAAGTGGGCGAGGACTTCCTGCTGCAGTACCGCATTTCGCTTCTTGACCTGGTGGAAGACGGCCAGACCTGGTCCGAGACCACTGAACTCGCGCAGCGTCTGGTCGAGGCTGGCGTCGATGTCTTCAACACCGGTATCGGCTGGCACGAAGCACGCGTCCCCACCATCGTTACGTCCGTGCCGCGCGCCGCATTCACAGATCTGACGGGTCGTCTCCGTTCGCTTGTCGACGTCCCGGTGGCAGCCTCCAACCGAATCAACCGCCCCGAGGTTGCGGAGAAGATCCTCGCTGACGGCAATGCGGACCTGGTTTCCATGGCCCGCCCACTGCTGGCCGACCCGGACTTCGCCATCAAGGCAGGCGACGGTCGCGCTGACCAGATCAACACCTGTATCGCCTGTAACCAGGCCTGCCTGGACCACACCTTCGCGGCCAAGCGCTCCACCTGTTTGGTCAACCCGAAGGCAGCCTACGAAACCGAGCTGGTATCCGTGCCGGTTGCGAAGGACAAGGCCAAGCGCGTCGCCGTCATCGGTGCTGGTGTGGCTGGACTCGCTTTCGCGGAAGCCGCAGCTCAGCGCGGTCACCACCCGGAGATTTTCGAGGCCGCCGACCAGATTGGTGGCCAGTTCAACCTCGCCGCACAGATTCCGGGCAAGGAGGACTACGGCGAGACGCTGAAGTACTTCTCCCGTCGCCTGGAGGTGCTCGAAGTTCCGGTTCACCTGAACACGCGTGCCGACGTCGACGAGCTCAAGACCAAGTTTGACCACGTGATTGTGGCCACGGGTGTCACCCCGCGTATCCCGGGCATTGACGGTATCGACCACGAGAAGGTCATTCGTTACGACGAGCTGCTCTCGGGTGCAAAGCAGGCCGGTAACAAGGTGGCCGTCATCGGTGCTGGCGGTATCGGTGTGGACGTGTGTGAATACCTCACGCGCAAGCCGAACCAGACCATCGAAGCCTGGAAGGACGCCTGGGGCGTCGGTGACCCTGCGGAGTTCCGCGCGGGTCTGACCAAGCCGGGCACGGTCTCTGGCGCGGCTGAGGAGTTTGAGGTTGAGCGCGAGGTGCACCTGCTGCAGCGCAAGACCTCCCGCATCGGTAAGGGCCTGGGCAAGACCACTGGTTGGGTTCACCGTGCGGAGATCAAGAAGGCCGGTGTCAAGCAGTACACCGGCGTGACCTACAACCGTATCGATGACGAGGGCCTACACATCACCATCGATGAAAAGCCACAGGTCATCGCGGTTGACAACGTGATTGTCTGTACTGGTCAGGTATCCAATCTGGACTGCCTGGGCGGAAAGGATCGCGAGAGCGTCACCGGCGATAACTCCAATGTCACCATCATCGGCGGCGCGGACGTGGCCGCTGAGCTGGACGCAAAGCGTGCCATCCGCCAGGCCGTCGAGGTAGCGCTCGCGCTGTAGGGCTAGGGCTGCTACGCCTCGTAGCGGTCGGTGTAGGCGCGCTGCTCGAACTCGAAACGGCCCGGGTGAGCCGGGAACTCACCCGGGACACCGATGGCCAGCAACAGCGCTACCGCCACATCGGTGTCACCGGCACCGATAGCTTCCTTGACCCCCTGCTCGCTGAAGCCCGTCATCGGGGAGCTAGCCCAACCAAAGGCACTGGCGGTGACCATAGCGAAAGAAGCGGCAATCATAGCGTCGCGGATTGCGAACTCACGGGAGAGACCCTTTTCCTCGCGGGCCTCATGGAAGGAGGTCATCGAGGCCTCCCGCTCGGCAGCGGCAACTTCGTCCCACAGGCCAGTCGCCTTGTTGGCCTCAACCAGGCGCGGAATACCGCGCTTCCAGCCGGTCGGCTCACCAATGAAGGCGAGCAGCAGCGGCGCATTGGCAACCTGCTTCTGACCACCGGCAGCTTCCACTACCTGCTGGCGCACCTCAGGGTCCTCGATGCGCACGATAGCCCGAGACTGAATGTTAAAAGCACTGGGAGCTTCCAGAGATAGCTCCAGGAGGCGGCGCACGTCAGCGTCGTCAAGCGGTTCGTCAGCATAGACGCGCGTGGCACGGCGGTTGCGGATGATGTTCTCAAATTCGGTGGCGAACTGGTCACGCGGAGAATGCGAAGTCATGCATTAAAGAATAACTGTTTGCCAACCTTCGAGTTCGAGCAGCCAGCGCTTCATTTCGCGGCCGCCGGCATAAGATCCGAAAGACCCCGCTCCCCCACTGGCGGGCACCACGCGGTGACAGGGAATCAGAATGCCCAGCGGATTGGTGGCACAGGCCGAACCGGCAGCTCTGGCGGCACGGGGTGAGCCGGCCATTTCAGCGAGCTCACCGTAGGTCACAACCTGGCCATACGGCACATCGCGCAGTGCGGTCAGCGCACGGGCGCGGAAAGAATCCTGGGTGAATATGTCGCAGTCCAGCGGCAGCGCAAACTCGCGGCGCTGCCCGGCAAAGTACTCGCGGAACTGCTGCGCTGCCTGTTCCGCCACCGCTTGCGCTTCGGGGTCGGCGGCGCTGGGGTCGTCGTCAAGCACGGGGCCTAAGAGATTGACTTCGACGACCCCGCGAGCGGAGGTGGCGATTCCAAGCACGCCGAAAGGCGTTTCTACCTGGGAAATCGCCATAAAACCTCCTACTTAGCCCTTGTTGGCCTGGAACCAGGCCAGCAGCTCGTCCCACTCCTTCTCGTGACCGGAGCGGAAGTAACCACCGTAGCCCACGCCCTTGCCGCCAGCCGGCTGAGCCTGGCGCTTTTCAATCTTTTCAGCAGAGCTCATCACATTGGTGATCAGGTCTGCCGAGGACTCCTCAGTCCAGTAATCATCCGGAACGCGGATGGACAGGAACGGCTGCGGAGCCTTGGAGAAGCGGTTAGCGAAGTCGAACTCGGAGTCGTCGAAGAAGTAGCCTTCCTTGCGAGCCCAGCGAGCCCACTGACGCATGACACCGTTCGGCGGCTCAACAGCCAGACGCCACGCCGACGCCGGAATATGGCCGGTAATGAAACCGCTAATCGGGCCGAGAATATTGAAGATGAAGAATGCGCGGACCTTGCCCGCCAGGGACGGCACCTTGGAAATACGCATACCGCGGCAGTTGACCAACGCCGCTGCGTCATAGGTGCCCTCGGAGCCGGCGTAGACGATGCCGTGACCACCAACCGCGTGGCCGACAGCGAAGTGCGGCACGTCCGGGTAGGTCTCCTTGGCCCACTCAATCACACCCGGAATATCCTTGGTGATCCAGTCCGACATCCGGATGTCTTCATTGTTCTGGTCAGTCTTCAGAGCGGACTGGCCAATTCCGCGGTAGTCATAGGTGATAACGCCGTAGCCCTTTTCTGCCACGGTCTCAGCGAAACGGTGGTAGAAACCCTGCGGCACACCGGTACCGGAGTGAACGGTGATGATGCCGTTGGGAATGTTCTCTGGGTTCTCCTTCGGGCGGAACATGGTTCCGCGCAGCAGGACGCGGTCATTAGCCGGAATAATGATGTCCTGCCGAGGGCACGGCTCCGGCAACTTCGGGCTCTTCGCGGAAAAACGGCTATCCCCAGTGGAAGTGGTTGAGGCTTCGGAGGTCATTTATGCAGTTCCTTCGAGTGGACTTAAACAGTGCATGATTTTGTATACACAATCTTAAAGTGTAAGGCTCATCACTTTCAGCGCTTTCGTGGAATTTGCCTCACACGCGTTACAACTGCACATCCCCATAGGCGCGTTCGTCCTCAACTGGCTCCAGATGCGAGGAGATATGCACACCTGGGAAACGCTCCCGCAGCTCATCTTCCATCGCGGTAAGCACATCGTGACCGCGCTCCACGCTCCACGCGCCCGGCACCAGCACATGGAACTCAATGAACTTCTGATGCCCCGACTCGCGAGTGCGGATTTCGTGGACGTCGATGCCACGACTCCGGTCACGGTGCGAGGCCAAAATCTCATCCACCGCCACGCGGTCGTCGCCCTCCATGGCCTTGTCCATCAGGCCGTTACCGGAATCGCGCAGCAGCTTGTAGCCGGTGACCAGGATGTTTACGGCCACGGCCAGCGCGATAATCGGGTCGAGCCACCACAGGCCGGTAGCCCACACCAGAGCCACACCCGCCAGAACGCCGGCGGAGGTCCACACATCGGTCATAAGATGCTTGCCGTCGGCGGTCAGCGCCAGGGAGTTGTGCTGGCGCCCGGCCTTAAGCAGAACCAGCGCCACCGCACCGTTGATCACCGAGGCAATCACGGTCACGATGAGGCCCAGGCCAATCTGCTCAATCGGCTGCGGGTTCACCAACCGCTCGATGGAGACATAAATAATGGCCGCCGCCGCCACGAAGATCATGGCACCTTCCAGCCCGGCCGAGAAGTACTCTGCCTTGGAATGGCCGAACTCATGGTCGCGGTCTGCGGGCCGCGCGATAACCTTGAGCACGATAATTGCGACAACTGCCGCAACCAGATTGACAATCGACTCCGTCGCGTCGGAAAGCAGGCCCACCGATCCGGTCAGAGTGTAGCCCCAAAACTTCAGCGCGATGGTGACGACCGCCGCCCCCACTGAAAGCCAACCAAAACGAGATAAGTCCTGCATATGCGGGCACTTTACCCGCCTTTCCGGAGTTACTACCAGTTCTATGAGCACCGATTTCCAGTTCAATTTGCAGAACATTTCTGCAGGCCTGCCGTTCGCGTCGCAACTCGCCTCGCTTGCCGACGCCGTGCGCGACCACGACGTAGTAGTCCAGGCCCCACCGGGTACCGGCAAGACCACTTTGGTTCCACCGGCGGTGGCCAACACCCTGGGCGGCCGCATTGTGGTCACGGCTCCCCGGCGCGTGGCGGTGCGCTCGGCGGCGCGGCGGTTGGCGCAGTTGTCGGGCACCAAGCTCGGTGAGGAAGTTGGCTACTCGGTGCGTGGCGACGCAAAAGTTTCCCGCGCCACCCGCGTGGAGTTTGTCACTCCCGGTGTGCTGCTGCGCCGACTGCTGCGCGACGGCGATGTGGATGCCAGCGCGGTGCTCATCGATGAGGTGCATGAACGCGGCTTGGACACCGACCTGGCGTTGGCAATGGTGCGCGACCTGCGGGATATCCGCGATGACCTGCGCCTTGTCGCTATGTCGGCAACGGTGGACGCACCGAAGTTCGCGGCCTTGCTCGGCGGCTCCACCCCGGCCCCCATTGTGGCGGCGGAGGCAGAGATCTTCCCGCTGGACATCCGCTACGCGCCCTTTCCGCAGCGGCTGGATGCACGCGGTGTGACCGACGACTTCCTGCAGCACGTTGCTGCACAGGCCAGCACACTCGCGGAAGAAGCCGCCGGTGATGTGCTGGTTTTCCTCCCCGGCATCCGCGAGGTGGAACGCTGCGCCGGTTATATCGCGGACTCCTCGGAGGTGGCGGTGCTGACGCTGCACGGCCAGCAGAGCTCCGAGGAGCAGGACCGCGTGTTCCGTCGGCAAGCGGATGGTAGACGCGTAATTGTGTCCACCGCGATTGCGGAATCATCCGTGACTGTGCCGGGCGTGCGCGCCGTTGTCGACGCCTGCCTCGCGCGCGGACCGCGACTCGACATTGCGCGTGGCTTCTCCGGCCTGGTCACCAGCTCGTGTGCACAGTCCTCGGCGAACCAGCGCGCAGGCCGAGCGGGACGTGAAGGCCCAGGCATCGTGGTGCGCTGCGTCTCCCAGTCGGAATTCGCGTCCTTTCCCGCCTGGCCCGCGCCGGAAATCGAGGTCGCCGACCTGACCCAGGCGCTCCTCGACGCCGCCGCGTGGGGCACGCCGGGGATGCAGGGACTGAAGCTTCTCGACGCCCCACCACCCCACCACGCGGAGGTCGCAAACCGCATTCTGGCTGGTCTGGGCGCTGTTGATGAGGCCGGTGACATCACGGAACTCGGCCGCACCCTGGCTACCCTGCCGGTGCATCCGCGCATGGGACGCGCGCTGCTGACCGCCACGGCCATGATGCCGCAGCACGCCGACGCGGTCGCACGC
The DNA here is from genome assembly GCF_001810555.1 of Corynebacterium sp. HMSC063G05. Classification (NCBI taxonomy): domain Bacteria; kingdom Bacillati; phylum Actinomycetota; class Actinomycetes; order Mycobacteriales; family Corynebacteriaceae; genus Corynebacterium; species Corynebacterium sp. HMSC063G05. The sequence continues at coordinate 78,623 of NZ_KV801861.1, forward strand.
GCGGTGGAGAAACTCACCGATGCCCATGGTCTGGCCAAGCAGGTTCGCCGCATTGAGCTGGATACTGCGGCCCCCGCCAACCTGCTGCCCTCGGAAATCCCCGCTCTGGTCACGGCCCTGGCGTGGCCGGATTTCATCGGGCGACGCCGCAGTGCGAACTCCGACGAATACCTCTTCACCGGCGGCACCGCTGCGGAACTCACCCGTGGTTCTGACCTGCGCGGCCACGAATGGATCGCAGCCGCCGACATCTCGCGGCTCTCCCATGGGCGCGCGCTGATTCGCGACGGCGAGGCAATTGACCTGGAAATCGCCATGCTCGCCGCCGGTCATCTTGCCCGCACGGAGACCACGGCGCGCGTCGAACAGGGCCGCGTTCGCGCCCGCGCGCGCGACCTGCTCGGTGCCATCGAACTGTCCTCCCGCCAGGTCTCCCCGACGCCCGAGCAGTGCATCGCCGCCAACTCCGCTTGGCTTGCCACCGCGCTTACCGACGCCTCCCCCAACTTCGACCGCGACACCGAACAGCTCCGCCGCCGCATGGCCTTTCTCCACGCTCATCGCGGTGCTCCGTGGCCGGATGTCTCCCCCGCAGGGCTCGCGGCCCAGACAGAGCTTCTCTTCGCTGGTGAGCTGGACCGTCCGACCCCACCCAAGCTAGATGCCGAGCACCTCCGCCGCCTGCTGCCCTGGCCGGAGGCCTCGGACTTCGACCGGCTGGTGCCCGAACGCCTGGAGGTCCCATCCGGTTCGAAGATTCGCCTGGAGTACCCGGAGGACCCCACCGACGAAGAGGCGCAGATTGTCCTGGCTGTGAAGTTGCAGGAGTGCTTTGGCCTGGCGGAGACCCCGCAGGTATTGGAAAAGCCGGTGACAATGCATTTGCTGTCACCGGCTCAGCGACCACTCGCGGTCACTGGAGACTTGGAAAGTTTCTGGAATGGCGCCTACGCACAGGTTCGCTCCGAGATGCGGGGCCGTTACCCCAAGCACCCGTGGCCGGAGAACCCGTGGGAGGAGCAGGCTACTGCGAGAACGAAGCGCCGTCGTTAAGCGTTCGCCGTAACGAGCTAGAAGTTGAGCACCCTCCGCAAAAAATCCATCCTACTTCGATTCATAAATTAAATACATCATCGGGGACAACTTCCATAAAATAATCCCGACCGGAATTAGTGACCAACAGGCTGAGACAGCTAGCTGCGTATCTGCGCGAAAAAGAAAGCCAAGTAGCAGCGGCGGCGCCGCAGTGCAGCCAATTATGCACAACCAGTTAAGCCAATAGTGCATTGGCGATCGAAGGCTAAAAATACTCATCGCGAAGGGAATAAGCCAGATGGAATAATAATGCTGAAGCAAACCTGAGCACAGAAACCCAGTGCTAAGGAGCACGGCCACTCCCGACACGGCCCAAACCTCCGGGCTACAAGTTCTTAGCTGGTCTATCAGTATCAGCGAAACAACGCATAAAGCCACAAGAACTATACAGATATATATAACCGTACTTTGACTCCAATTGTGAACGTGCGCTAAACCTCCAACGGAACCATTGGCAGCGGCACGCGGCTCCCTAAGATACGGAATTAAATTCTCAAAATACTGTCGCGGCTCCGAAATTAATGAGTAACCGGCGGCGAAAAACAACACGAAAAAAAGAATCGCGACAAACAAAAGCGCAAAATCCAGCTGAATTAAAGCTAACACCCCGAGCACACCAAATTGTGGCTTAAAAGTCACTAAAAAGCCAAATGCTACCCCACCAGCCAATGAGTATCTGAATTTCATCGATTTCAAATAGGGTTGGGACAATTTATCGGACGCACATTTAGTGAGTCCCGGCTTTACAAGACCGACGACAAACACTGCGAGTACTAAAGCAAGAAACGCGTTAATATTCGTCAACTGTAGCGTTGAATTGAGTGGCTCGTAAGGAATTAAGCTCAGAAACAAAGACAGCAGGGCGACCTCTGTCCTATGATGGTCTACCAAGATGGCAGCAAAGATAGAAACGGCTAAAATAAAAGCGGCGAAGCCTAAAATGACGGCAGCATTGCGAGCTAACTCCTCCGTGCCAAAAATAGAAAATGGGGCGACGAGTAAAGTCGCACCGGGAGAATACAAATAATGTGGAAAGCTTCCCTGATAATTCTCATCATAAACCGGCTCTGAACGGGAAAATGATTCAACGGCCCGCCATATTGGACTGAAATCCGTTCCACCACTACACATCGCCTCAATAGTGCGCACAACAAGAAGACATACAGTCGCAATTGCAAGTACCGTACAGATTACAGATCTATACTCAGCATATCGGTCGCGAGCCGCATTTAGATTAATTTTTATCATACACTTTCCATCCAAAATATGCAGAACTAATTAAATATGATAATAGCGAAAAACGTCAGCAGTAATGGGCTGCACGACTAATATTAATTTCCAACCGGAAGCTTCGGCGGTATAAATATCCAGCCGATGTATTTTCTTTCACTAAGGTAAATAGCCACGTGTCCGCCAAGTATCGCTAGGACAAATATTAGCGATATATACAGATCGTCGCTTCCCCACTTGAGCACGCCCAGCTTCCTAAAAAGGATAGCCCCAATCCAGACTAACATTTCGTTAGTTATATAAATCGGTAAAGTATGGCGACCATACCAAGATAGAATTTTAGAGAGGATACGATCCTTTGAAATAATAATTGCCAAAATAGTACCGAAAGGTAACGCGAAAAAATAAACGAGCAATCTCCATGCTTGATTAGCAACTCGCTCAGGAATAAAGCCTGGTATGGCCGGCACGGACATCCATCCATTATGGATCGATAAAGATACTACGAATAGAGCTGCCGACAACGCGCCAGCAGTGAACTTCATTTTTCTTGAAGCTTCTTTTGCTAGCTTTTCATTTAACTTTTTCATATTCCCGGAGAGATAAATCCCCGCAACAAAAATTGGCAAAAATTGAAAAACCCGCAAATAAGTCCAATGCCAATTAAAATAAGTTACCAATAATGGCACGCACATTGCCAATAGAAGCGCCATGATTGTTGGTAATCTTTTTGTCAAATACACAAAAAAAGTGCAAACCGTTAATGAAAACAGAAACCACATACCGTTTACAGGATATACCATCCCGATCCAAGGATTTTCAGCCAGAACTTTGACTCCTAAATAGTTGCCGATACTCCAGGTCAAAATCGCCCAAAGAAAATACGGTACAGCCCACATATAGATCCGGCTTGCAAGAATGGTTTTTAGCGACTGGCGTCTAATTTTATATGCAAATATTCCTGAAACAAAAAAGAACATGCCCATTCTTAAGGGCATTATCATTTCAGATAGGTTTGCGCTCCAGGTCCCGGACGTTTCCGAGGCGAGTACAGCGTGATACTGTACAACGCCCAAAATAGATATGCCCTTCGCTATATCCGGCCATAGTAATCGTTGCTTGGTCACAGAAGTTTCCTGATGAAATATCCAACTAGAGACTAACTTGATATTTGTTTCTTACTTTTGGTTCTCTGTCTTTCTGTTATCCACTGGGCTGTGATCAACACATACAATATCAGGGCAGTTATTCCTTGCATATTTCCATACAGCCATAAGGCCGGGCTCGTTGCTATTTGCGATGGTAAATCTTTAAAAACAATCCATGGCGCCCAGTAGAACGCGCCTATTAGAACAATTATTGATATAATCAAGGACTTATCTCTTAGAGCTAGCACCGTCGGCAAAAACAGCATTAAAATAGACCAGTGGTGGTTGACAGAAATCGGCGATGACAAGCAAACAAAAAGTGCAACAACGGCTGCGCTTAGTACTGATTGGCTTGTTTTTTCTAAGTCCCTGACTATCAATGCGGCCAGGATAGCCGACAGAAGTAGGAACATAGGAACAATTAACTGTACAACGTCATAATCGACGCCAGCTCTTGCTATCAGGCCACTAAGAGCCTGGTTCGCTTCGGTAGAATAGCTGCCACCTCTATTTGTCTTAAGAAATTCATCTGACCAAAAATACTTTGACTCTTCAAATCTTGCGATGAACCCTAGCACTACCGTGAAACTGAACCAGAGGCAGCTCTTCACCACACCAGCATAATCTTTTCGCATAAGGAATACTAATGCATAAGCGGCCGGCGTAATTTTAATACCTGCTGCGACACCGATCCCCATTCCTTTAAGCCGTTTTGGAACGTATCCGAATAAGTCGGCGACTATTAATAATGCTAAAATTACGTTAATCTGTCCAAATCCAAGATTATCTCGAATCGGCGCAAGCAGTAATACCGGGCCTAAAAGGCAGGTTGCGATAAGCATTGGTCTTGGCAATTTTAGCTTCGCACTTACCATCACCAATACTGCCCATGCAGCTCCAATTGTGATCCCCGTCCAAACCACTTGGAGTGGCACTGCTTTTAACCATGTTAGAAAGAAAAAGATTAATGCAGCGAATGGCGGATATATGAATCGAAACCCTGATCGCGTAGGAAACTCATCCGAATACAAGTCGTCCCCTCGACGGATCGCCCAACCTGCGTCTTGAAATACCTCGAGATCCATAAGATATTCCGTCGCAGCATCATAAAGTGAGGTAGCCGACACTACAGCTGTGAGTAAACAAAATACAGTTGCTAAAATCCGCCGCTGCAGAGCGGAAAGCGTCGAGAGTCTGTCCATTAGCATGTCTCCGACACTACCGCACTACGCACCCAGTTCAGGCCTTAGACTAGGAAGTATGTTCGCCGAAAATTATCGCAAGGTTCGCTCTGAGATCGACGATGCTTGTCGACGGGCAGGGCGCCAACCCTCCGAGGTCCGCCTGCTGCCCGTCAGCAAGACTGTGCCTGTCGACGCCCTGGTGGAATCCTGGCCGGAGCTCGCAGCAGCCGGCTGCGCTGGCCTGGCGGAAAACCGCGTCCAAGAAGCGGTGGCCAAGGCGGAGGCATTCCGGGAGGCCTTCGGCGACAAGGCACCGCATATGGCCATCATTGGTCCACTGCAGACGAATAAGGCCGGCCACTTGGTCAGTTGTGCCGATGAGTTTCAGGCTCTGGACCGCCCGAAGGTGGCCGGGGCGCTGCAGCGTCGCTTGGCCGATTCCGAGCGCACGCTCGATGTGCTGATTCAGGTCAACGCCTCCCGCGAGCCGCAGAAGTCGGGTCTGGCGCCGAGCCACGCGGCGGAGTTTGTCCGCATGTTTGGACCCGATGGCGAATACCCGAACCTGCGTCTACGCGGGTTTATGACCATCGCGGCCCAGAATGATCCGAATGTGCGCGAGACCTTCGCGGAACTGCGGGAGCTGCGGGACAGTCTGCTCGGGGATTTGCCGGAGGGTGTCAGCCTCGACGAACTGTCAATGGGTATGTCCGGCGACTACCGCGAAGCCATCGCCGAGGGGGCGACTACCGTGCGTGTGGGACGCGCCATCTTCGGTGAGCGCTCCTATCAGAAATAAAGGTAATCAAATGAAGGTAATCTCAGTGCCATGAGTTCTGATGTCTCCCCGTGCTCCCGTCGTCGTTTCCTCCTGGGAACTGCCGCCACTGCAGCTGGCGCACTCGTAGCCGCTTGTGCACCAAAGTCTGCGGTGGAGAAGGTTGACGCTGCCGACATTCCGGTTGGCGGCGGTGTGGTGATCGGCAATTACGTCGTCACGCAGCCGGAGGAAGGCAAGTTCGCCGCTTTCTCCAGCTCCTGCCCGCACCAGAATGGTCGTATCACTGAGGTCAGCAATGGTGTGATGATTTGCCCGAACCACAACTCCCACTTTGATATTGCTACTGGTGAGGTTGTTTCTGGCCCCTCGCGTAAGCCCGCTGGTCAGGCATCGCTTTCAGCCGAAGGCACTGAGCTGATTGTGGGCCAGAAGTAGGTTCCGGAAGCAGATTAGTGGTCGGTGGGTTCAAGGCCTAGAAGATCTACGCCAGCCGGCGCCAGCTGGAATCGCAGCGGACGGCGGCTCGTCGGCGTTGCCAGTCCTTGAGCCTCTAACTCGGCGAGATACTTTCGCGCTGTCCGCTTCTCCTTGCCGATGGTGTCGGCGACGTGTTCGAGCTTGATTCCATAATCAGGTCCGAACAACCGAGCCTGTGCCAGGACAAACAGCGTCCCGATCTCGTTGTCTGTCAGCGACACGGATAGTGCCTGCTCGGGCGAGTTGGTTAGCTCAGCTACCCGCTGTTCAAGCTTCTCGCACTGGTGGGACTTCATCTGCAGCTCTTCCAGCAAATACTGCTGAGCATTCAGAATGACATCAGCCATCACCTCGACGAAGAACGTGACTTCGCCCCGGTTCATTGGGTCTTCCGTAGTGGTAAAAGCCTTGTAATACTTCGCTTTATCCTCAGCGAGTTGGCGAGAAATAGTCAGCGCTGTGGCAGGTGAGAGTGTCTCCCGCAAAGCCACTGACAGCAGAAAACGCCCCATCCGACCATTGCCGTCATAAAACGGGTGAACGAACTCGAACATGAAATGGCTTGCCAGGATTCGAATAAGCCGATTGTCCTCTGAGGAATTCACCGTTTCCAGGAACTCATTGAGAAGTTGGTGAATGGCAGCTTCACTTTCAACACCGCGATGAATCTGTCGCTGCCCATCGGTAATTGTGACCGTTGATGCTCTAAAGAGTTCACCGTCTAACTCGTCCTCGGCGCCAATTTCATCGCCGAGAAGTTGATCGTACTGCTGCCGGATCCCTGTGAGCGTTGTCGGAAACTCAATCCGCTCATCGTTTGCCAGCCGGAAATAGAGCTGACTGAACTCATGAAAGCGCTTGTGCTGGGTTCCCGAAGTGTTGTCCAACGCCTCGGCGACTTCTCGCCGTGTGGAGTGGATTCCCTCAATCTCATTGGTGGCTACCACCTCGGCCAGGAGCAGATTGAAGAGATAGTGAGTCCGCGCTGCACCCGGCAGACGATTCCACAACTGTGAAATCTGCAGCTCTAGAGACAGAATCTTTTCAACCTTGGCTGCGAGATCGCTTGTAATGCAGCAAAAGAGTGGCCACTGCCCCAGCGGAAAGTGCCACTGAATCGTCGACGGGGAGTCTTTGCGTGACTGGTACTCGCTCTCCACTGCCTGTTCCGCATCGTGTGCAGACATGTGGAAGATCCTCTTAAGCGGATAGTGCTTCACGGCGAGTCTCCCCCTTCTGTTTCCAATGCTTTTTACATGATGCTTTCTACATATAGTGCCCTAAAAACGAACCCTTAATGTAAAAAATCACCGTTTTTTACATTAAGGGTTCGTTTCTTGGTGTCTAAATGTACCTTGCTGGCGATTCTCCCCCTACCGCGTTACCCTTACCGCCGCGGCTTCAACCCCGCCACAGCACACGCACCAGCGATGAAGGACAGCGCCACCAGCCACGGAATCAGCCCTGCCCACTCGAAGTGGCTGAACACCATGCCGGAGACCCAACCGACAATCGATGAGCCCGCGTAGTAGCTGAACAGGTACATCGATGACGCCTCGGCGCGGTCGCGCTGCGCCACCAGCCCCACGCCGGACGAGGACAGTGAGTGCGCCACGAAGAACGATGCCGTGAATACAAGTACGCCCACAACCAATGCGGGCAGCCACGGCAGCAGCGCCAGCCCCAGGCCCACGCACGCGGCCAGAGTCGCAATGGCGATGAGGCGACGGCGGCTCACCGTCTTCGCCCACACGCCCGCGCGTGCCGACGACCACGTGCCCGACAGGTAGAGAATAAATACGAACCCTGCCAGTGCCGGGGAGAGCCCGAACTTATCGCCCAGTCGGAAGCCCAGGTAGTTGTACAGAGAGACAAACGACCCCATAAACAGGAACGCCAGGGCGCACAGCGCGAGAATGCGCGGGTCGCGCAAGTGCCGCGCTATGGCCTGCCCCTCCCCTGCAAACGACAGCTGCTTCGGCTGGAACCTACGCTGTTGCGGCAGGAAGTACCAGGTCAGAATGGCGAAAACAAACGCCACCGTCGCCGAGACCGCAATCGCCACCCGCCAGGAGGCGAACTCCAGCACAATGGACGGAATAATACGGCCGAGCAGGCCACCGACCGTCGTGCCCGAGATATACAGCCCCATCACGCGACTGACATGGTCGGCGTGGACTTCCTCACTGACATACGCCATAGCCACTGCGGGCACACCGGCAATGACAATGCCCTGCAACAGGCGCAGCGCAATCATCGAACCGATGCCCGGCGCAATTGACACCACGAGCCCCAGTAGCGTTGCCACAAATGCGCTGATGACGATGACGCGCCTGCGCCCAAAGCGCTCCGACAAAATGGACACCGGGATAATCGCACAGGCCAAGCCACCGGTGGTGGCGGATACCGTCAGCGCGGCGGTGGCGGGGTCGACCGATAGCTCGTCGGAAAGCGTGGGCAGTAGCGCCTGCGTTGCGTAGAGCGCTTGGAACGATGCCAGGCCAGCGAAAAGCACAGCAATAAGCGCGCGACGGAATCCGGGATCTTCTGGCCGTAGTCCTTCGATCTGTTCGGGGTTTTCGTTAGCGCTAGTCACTTGTCCTACGTTAGCCCTCCCTCCAAACCTCTCGCTGAGTACCCGGATTCAGAAAACCTTTTTAATTCGCCCGCGGTATCGCTTTCGTTTTATTAGTTTCGTAGGCATGACTACTTCTTCCGCACAGCCACAGAGTCGCAATCACGACCGCGAGTACGACATCGTCGTCTACGGTGCCACGGGTTTCGTGGGCCGCTTGATTGTGGACTATCTGGCTAAACACGCCGGTCAGACGAAGGTGGCGCTCGCAGGCAGGAACGCCCAGAAGCTTGCCGACGTCGCGGAGAACGCAGGCGTATCGGACTGGCCGGTCATTGTTGCGGATGCCGCCGACCAGCAAGCGGTGGCTCAGCTTGCGGCCAGCACAAAGGTGGTGCTGACCGTTGTGGGACCGTACGCGAAGTACGGCCGCACTCTGGTGGCCGAGTGCGCCAAGGCCGGTACTCACTACGTCGACCTGTGTGGCGAGGTGCTGTTCGTCCACGACTCCATTGCGAATAACCACGAGGTGGCGCAGCAGACCGGAGCGAAGATTGTCCACTCCTGCGGCTTCGACTCGATTCCTTCCGACGTCGCTGTCCGCGAGCTCCACGAGGCGGCCCACACCAAGCTCGGTGAGACAACCCTGTTGTTCAAGCACGTCAAGGGCGGGGTCTCCGGCGGCACTATCGATTCGGTCCGCGTCCAGCTTGCACAGGCCAAGAAGGACCCCAAGCTGCGTCGCATCATCGCCGATCAGTACGCCCTGGCTGAGCCGGGTCCCGACCAGGGTAAGTTCGGCGTCGACCTGCGCCCGGCGCGCTTCCGCCGCCATTGGCGAGCACCCTTCTTCATGTCGCCGTTCAACACCCGCATTGTTCAGCGCTCGGCGATGCTGGCGGATTACGGTGATTCCTTCCGCTACCGCGAGCTACTCAATGTCGGCCGTGGTCCGAGGGCTTTCGTCCGCGCAAATATTTTTGCGGCTGTCTGCAGGTTGGCACTGGCGGCGATGGCGTTCGGGCCGACGGCCAAGCTCATTGATAAGAAGCTGCCGAAGCCGGGTGAGGGCCCGAGCGCTGAAGAACAGGCCGAGGGACGCTTCACCATCGAGGCCTACACCGTCGATACTTCCGGTATTCACTGGCGTTCCAAGGTGTCGCTCGAGGAAGACCCGGGGTACGCAGGCACCGCGATCATGATTTCCAGCGCCGCCCTCGCGCTCGTCCACGACGATCTGCCGGACGCTACCGGCGTGCTCACTCCCACTGTCGCGCTTGGCGACGCCCTATCCCGCCGTCTCCGCGCGGGCGGCATGACCATTGAGGCGGTGCAGGCTCGATGATTGGTGGCCTGACCGGTGCTTTTGCGAATCTCACCCGCGGACCGAAACTGCCGAGTGTAGGTGGCGGCCGTGCGTTAGTGACCGGCGCTTCCTCCGGCATCGGCTGGGCATGCGCGGAGGCACTGGTCGAGGCCGGTTTCGAGGTCGTTGGTACGTCCCGCAGGGGCGCGGAGGCGCCGCACCCCGAGGGCGTGCAGATGGTGGCGCTCGACATGTCCAGCGCCGACGACATCGCTGCTGTGGTCGCCCACGGGCCTTACGACGTCGTCGTCGCCAACGCCGGTGAGAGCCAGTCGGGCGCTTTCGAGGAGCTACCCCGCGAGGCGCTTGAGCGTCTCTTCCAAGTCAATGTTCTGGGGCAGGTGGAGCTGTTACAGCAGCTGCTGCCCGGCATGCGCGAGGCCGGTCGTGGCCGAATTGTGCTGGTTGGTTCGATGCTCGGCGGGTTGCCGCTGTCCTACCGTTCTTCCTATGTGGCGACGAAGGCCGCTATCCGCGGCTTTGGGCTTTCGTTGCGCGGTGAAGTCGCGCAGTTCGGTATTGGGGTGACGGTTGTCGAACCGGGTGCCATCAACACGGGGATTTCTACACGTCGGACGACGTATGGCGATGACGGTTCCGTTTACGCTGCTGATGTCCACCGCATGCTGACGAAGTTGAACGCCAATGAGAAAGGCGGCATTCCCGCTTCTGAGATTGCTGAAGTGGTTATGCGCGAAGTGGCTGCCGAGCGACCTTTGGCCCTGGTGGCGCGGGGGTCGTCGGCACGCGTGGCAGTGCCCTTCATGCGGCGAATCCCGACGCAAGCGATGTTGACCATCATGCGCCGGGTGCACGGGCTGCGGTGAGTTAATCGGCGACGGCGCGCATTTCAACGGCCTGCGCACACGCCTCCGCGGCTTCGTGGGCTAGGTTGATGGCCTCTTGCTCGTCTGCGACTTGGACGATCCAAAAAGCTGACGGGAACGTCATCGCGTTGTAGTACGGCAGATCACTATGTGAACCATCCGGCAGCACCGTCATGGCATCCTCCGGTGGAACCAGCCCGCCGGACATAACCCAGTGGCCTTCGTCCTGAAGCTTCTGATTGAAGCGTCCAATCCGTTCAAAGGCAGCGTGCATTTCCTCATCAGAGTCATACGCGTTGATATCTCTGCGGCCATGGACCGTGAAAAAGTACTGCACACCAAGCTCCTGAGTTTCGTTTTGCTAAGTGTAACAGATTGCGCGGGGCTGGAACCGGGAATTTGCGGGGAATTTGGGGCTTTGGTTGAGCGTTCTTGCGGCCAGGGCCTAGTTTTCCTGTCTCGCAGCGGCGGCTCGCTGTGCCCTAATCTCCGCTACCTGCTGCTTGCGGGTATTGAAACCCATGCGCCACGGGGCGGCTAGACCTGACTCGGGGGCATGCGGGTTATCGCGCCAAGATTTGCCCTCGTTGTAGGCCTGCGCGCCCTCACGGTATGCGGCGGATTGCTGAGAAAAGGTTGGATACGGCTGTTCGGTGGTCTGCCTGGCCTGCGCGCCGACCGATTTCATTCTCGCGCGCAGTTCCTTGATTTTGTTCTTCGTCCTTTCGTCATGCTGTTCCTGCTGCTCTGCGATCTCAGCGAGTGCCTGTTGCTCGGTGATGGGGTCGAACGAGTCTTGTCCTGCCTTGTCGTAGGCTTCCTTAGCACGCGGGGTGCGCTCCCAATCACGCAAAGACGGATTGTAAACGCACCAGTCTTCCTGACCGTCGTCTTTGTAGATACTGCCGCTGTGATCCCAATACCTTGTCATGCGTTTACCCTCCTGAGTGTTTTTCATGGGTCTTACCACGCCGTTAGGTACAGGGAACCCGAAGGCGACAGAACCTACACTAACCTCTCCGCAGCTTCCGCCAGACCCAATCAACAATCACGAAGCCAACAAGCGTCACACCAAACAGTGGTGCAACCACCGAGTAGGCAATCAACAGCGCCACAACAGCTGCTGCAACACCCGGGCGAATGTCCCGCCAACGCGTCGGCGCCGGGAGCCTGCCAGGGCGGCCACCTCGACCGCGCCCAAACCACATGGCGTACCCGCGCACAATCATCGCCAACAGAGCGACACCGATCAGTGCCAGGACCAGCTGATTCACCCAACCGAACAAGATGCCCATGTGCGCGTTAATCAGCCATTCGGTCAGTTTCGCCGGCAGCGGCCAGTCCGCAAAGTGAATCCGATCGACCATCGTTCCGGTCGACCCGTCAACGGTGACGGTCTCAATACCCATCCGCCATTCCTCGCGGGCTTCCTTGGCCATCCACACCGTGCCAGCTTCCGGTGGTGTCAGTTCGACTTTCCCGGACAGGCCCTCGGAACGTGCGAGGTTCATAACATTATCTGCCTCTGACCAGTCGTAATTCGCTGGCGCAGTCGCAGTCATGGCTGGTTTCGGCGCGTACCAGTCCATCGTCTCGCGCAGCTTTGCGATGCCCGTTCCAGCCACCCACGACCACGTCAGGCCGGTGACAGTCAGGAACAGAAGTCCAACGCTAACCGCCACGCCAACATTCGCGTGACGACGCATATGATGCGCCCTCTTACTCGTTCCCTGTGTCCGCTTGCGACGCGAACGATCCCACCAGAGCCAGAGGCCACCAATAGCCAGTGCGCCCATCCAGGATGCTGCCGTCTCGGAGTAGAGGCGACCAAAGTTGCTATCAATCCAGAGCCTGCGGTGCCCTTCCGAGATCCACGCCCGCAGTGGCAGCGCCGCCGAGGAACCGTATTGCACCAGGTCACCCTTGATACTCAAGTCGCCTGGGTCAACGAACACCGCATGTCGGTAGGACTCCGACTTCAGCTGCTCGTCATTGAACATGACTCGCGTTGTCTGCCCCGGCTTTTCCGGGACCTGCACTGCGGTCACCGGCAGGTCAGGGTGCACGCGCTGCGCGACCTCAACCTGCTTTTCCAGCGGTTGTGCGGGAAGGCTTGATGTTGCGGTTAGCTCTTCGTGGTAAACCACCTTTTCTATGCTCGGGGCGAGGGCATACGCCACGCCTGTGATAGCTGCAATAACAAGTAGTGGCGCAACGAGGATGCCTGCAACGACATGGATTCGGTGCAGTAATGCTCGTGGCCCACCATTTTTCTGAGTCTGTGCGACGGGGTTTGCGGCTGGCGTTCCAGCGGCATCGCCTGTGGCTATTGAAGTCATGCCTTATTAGTCGGACGAACTGCCCCAGTTGTTCCCCAGCAAGCTCACTTTTATTACTTCCAGGGGTAGCCATTCGGCCACGCGCCTCGTTGTCGGCCACCTTGTGCACAACTACTCGTCGTAAAGCCCGCGTACCCTCGAATACATGGCTTATCCAGACGTGTACCGCGCCGATGACAACCGCTATGAGACGATGCCGTACAACCGCTCCGGCGGCACGGGGCTGAAGCTTCCAGCCATTACGCTGGGACTTTGGCATAACTTTGGTGATGACCGGCCGCTGGAAACGCAGCGTGAGATTCTGCGCACCGCGTTCGACCACGGCGTCACACACTTCGACCTCGCCAACAATTACGGCCCACCGCAGGGCTCTGCGGAGGCGAATTTCGGTCGCATCATGGCCAAGGATTTCGCTCCCTACCGCGATGAAATGATTATTTCCTCCAAGGCCGGTTGGTACATGCAGGATGGCCCCTACGGCTTCGGCGGCTCGCGGAAGTACCTCGTGGCCAGCTGCGATGCCTCGCTGAAGCGCATGGGGCTGGACTACGTGGACATTTTCTACCACCACCGCCCCGACCCGGATACGCCTATCGAGGAAACCGTCGCCGCCCTCGACTTCCTCGTCCGCTCGGGTCGCGCGCTCTACGTCGGCGTGAGCTCCTACTCCCCCGAACTCACCCGCCGCGCGCAGAAAATCGCCCGTGAGCTGGGCACACCGCTGACCATTCACCAGCCGAGCTACTCCATGTTCAACCGCTGGATCGAGGACGAGCTGCTGGCAACCTGCGCCGACGAAGGCATGGGCGTCATCGCCTTTTCCGCGCTTGCGCAGGGGCTTCTCACCGACCGCTACTTGGATGGCGTGCCGGAGTCCTCGCGTCTCGGGGCGCACAAGATGAACTCGGGGTTCCTCAACGACGACACGCTCACCGCCATCCGCGAGCTCAACGCCATTGCTTCACGACGAGGCCAGTCCCTGGCACAGATGGCCATCTCGTGGGTGCTCCGCCGTGACGAAGTGACCTCAGCCCTGATCGGTGCATCCTCGGTGAAGCAGCTGAAGAACAGCCTCGGCGCCCTGGACGCTGCACCGTTTAGCGATGAAGAACTCGCGGAAATCGACAAGTGGGCTGTCGACCGCGGGATTAATCAGTGGCAGGGCGCTACGGAGTCTGTGTAGGGAGCTCATCGAGCGCCGGCAGCACATACTCGATCAGCTCATCAATCTGTTCTTCCGCATCCCGCTTCGAGGTGCGGAAGTTGATGCTGACGTGATTGATGCCGAGCTGTCGCTGGGATTGCAGCAGTTCAATGAGCTTGTTGCGACCAAGGCGGTACCCGAAGTGGCCGCCCTGCGCGGGGGCGTCGGGATCTTCATGCAGGTCAATCCACAGTGATTCCAGGAATGGTTTGAACACGTCCTCACCGCACTCCTGAGCCACAGCCTCCTGCCAGTTGGCGATGTTTTTCTTCTGCATCTCCAGGCCCTTGTGGTACATGAACCACCCGTCGGTATGCGCGGCCTTCCACTCCAGGCTCTGCTGACAGGAGCCAGTGGCCAACAGCGGAACTCGGCGTGCCAGTGGCTTGGGCACCACATCGGATCCGCCCATCTTGCCCTCGGACCAGCGGATGGGCCGGTAGCTAGTACTGAGGGCCTTTTCATAGACCTCGATATGCTCGCGGAAGCGCTCACCGCGCTTGCCTTTGTCCTGGTTAAAGGCGGGGAACTCCTCGGGTCGGTCACCGGTGGCAACGCCAAAGAGGAAACGGCCGTCGGAAAGCCTGTCCAGTGTGGCAGCGCGCTTGGCCATCACCAGCGGATGCTGGAAGGGCACGACGACTGCACCGGTGCCGAGCGCGATATCGGTGGTGTGTGCGGCGATGTAGCTGAGGTACATCCAGGGGTCGTAGACCTGGCCGACGTCGCCAAATGTTTCCACGCGCAGCGGGATGTCGCGTGCCCAGACCGCCGCGATGCCTGCGCGTTCGACTTTCTGAATCAGCCGAATCTGGTTGCTCAGCGCGTCCCTGGGCTCGGCTTCGGCGTCCTGCTCGATGGGCAGACTCAGCCCTACCGTGAGTCGGCCCGGCGCGAATGTGCGCTGGTAACCGGGTAGTTCGTCGATAGGCTTGTCCGAAAGATCAAACAGCGAGCTCATGGTGCTCCACGGTAGTACA
Source organism: Corynebacterium sp. HMSC063G05 (assembly GCF_001810555.1). Classification (NCBI taxonomy): domain Bacteria; kingdom Bacillati; phylum Actinomycetota; class Actinomycetes; order Mycobacteriales; family Corynebacteriaceae; genus Corynebacterium; species Corynebacterium sp. HMSC063G05. Next base: position 93,829 of record NZ_KV801861.1, read on the forward strand.
GCTCGAGGTGCGGCACTCGTCGTTAAGCTGGGAGCATGCTTGAGGATGTCATCATCGTCGGTGGCGGCCAAGCTGCCCTCGCTACCGCCTATTACTTGCACAAACGCGGCATTGATCCGCTCATTCTGGACAATCAGCCCGCTCCCGGCGGCTCCTGGCGCAATGTCTGGCCCTCACTGACGCTCTTTTCCACCCCGGACTTTTCCAACCTTCCGGGCATCCAGATGCCCGATTATGACGGTTTCCCGCCCGCTTCCCACGTGATTGACTACCTCAGCTCCTACGAAAAGCGCTACGAACTGCGCGTCCAGCGCCCGGTCACCGTCACGCACGTCTCCCATGACGGCACCTTCCAGCTCACCAGCGATGCCGGCGACTTCGAATCCCGACAGCTCATCGCCGCCACCGGCAACCGGCCCTTCGTCCCGTATTACCCCGGCACGACCTCCGCGAAACAGTGGCATTCGGCCAACTACCCAGGTCCCGAGCCATTCGAAGGCTCCCGCGTTGCCGTTGTCGGCGCGGCGAACTCCGGCGCCCAAATAGCCTCTGAACTGGTGCTTTCCGGCATCGACACCACCTGGTTCACCCGCCACGAACCACGCTGGATGCCCGACGACGTCGACGGCCGCGTCCTGTTCAAACGCTACCGCCAGGGCGCCACCGACAGCATTGGCGACATCGTTGCCCTACCGCCCGTCCGCAAAGCCCGCGACTCCGGCGCACTCACCTGGACACCCATGTTTTCTTCGCTTGACGACGTCCACGCGGACCACCTCATCTGGTGCACCGGTTTCCGCCCAGCGCTCGACCCTTTCCGCAGCATCGACTCTGACCTCATCGAGTTCGTCGGCTACGGCGACTGGGTTGGCCCCGGTGCCGCCACGATCATGGGTGTTGGCCCCTTTGCTAAGCGCGCGGCCGAGCGGGTGGCTGCCCGTCTGTCAGCATGACCTGCATCAACAGCATGTCCAACCATCGCCCGTTCTTCGTCCCCACCTGCGGCAGTAGCCCAACACGCTGAAAGCCATACTTTTTGTGCAGCGCAGTCGACCCCTCGTTACTGCCTTCAATCGCCGCAACCAAGACGTGCTTTCTCGCCTCACGAGCAGCATCGATGGTCGCGCTTAACAGTGCGCCTCCAATTCCCCTGCCTTGAAAGTTCGGATGCACGTAGATGGAGTTTTCCACCGTGTACTGAAACCCGTCGAAGTCACGGAAATCGCTAAAGGTGGCATATCCAGCGACTTCGTCGTCAAGCGTGGCGACGAAAACCGGGTAGCCCTTGTCCCAGTGCGCCTCCAGCCATGCGATGCGATTCTCCGCGCTGACGGTGTCATCGTTCCAGATGGCGACGGTGTTGATTACGGCTTCGTTGTAGATCTCCGCGATTGCCGCGGCGTCCTCCCGCGTTGCCTGTCGGATGATTATCTGCGCTGGCTCACTCATGTTTCGTTGACCACCTCGCCCAAATTGAACTTCGATCAAACAGTAGCAAGCTGGGACTTCTGGCTAGATATCCGCGTCTGTTGGGGTATTGAAAATCCCAAAACTGACAGCCTCGCTAGCAAAACGCTCTTAGCGATATTTTCTCCGACCGTTCTCCCCTGGCGAATTAAATCTCACATACTGCCAGTGGGACGCCTGCTGCCATGCGTATGATGTACGCAAGGTAGCGTGGCCTTTCATTGAAGATTTCTATAAACGGTGGAAAGTTGGACTTTCCCTTTTGACGTCACGTTACCACTCGTCTACGAGAAGATAGCCCTCAACCATCACTCGTTTGCATACAGCAGAAATCGACCGATACCTCGGCTTGCACTGAGAATAAGACATGAGGGTGCATAAAACTGTTCTAGCTACTTTCTTTAAACAGTTGAAAGTCTAAAAACACCGGCATTCCCGACTTTGTTAGATTGGGGTTACGACGAGAAGTCTTTGATTACAAACCCAAAGGTTAACGTCGGACTCATATCCCCGAATACCCTCCCACAGCTATTGACCACCTTTTTAGGAGGAACCGTGTTGACCTATTCTAAGCTCTCAGAAGCGTGTTCACGTGGCGGAGCCAACGCCTTGACATCAGTCACCAACCTACAGCCTGCGGCAGGCACTCACGCGTCAGTGGCTCCCGCGAAGTTCGTTGACCGGCAAGAATCGGTTTTCGCTTTTGAAACCCGTTACATCGACGGTGAACCGCAGACTGTGGTGATAATTGATTCAAAACAGTCCGCCAATAACCGTGCTGAGTTGGCTCTCGTCCACGACATTGAAGCAGGAAACAGTGTTCTTTCTCGTATGCCACGGATGCGTGTGACCTACCCAAATGGGGAGGAATTTTCCGACCTTCAGCTTCCCCACCGGTTTGCTGATGGTCACCTGCGCGCAGCCACGATTGATGGAGTTGAAGCAACAAAGCACCCTGCTTATAAGGAAGTCCGCAATGCAACCACGGACAACATCACAGCGCTGGTTAATGCTGCTCCAATCGCCGCCGTCTGCGGTGCTTGGGATTCCACCCGCCCCAAGGGGCAGCTACGGCTACCCAGTGCCCTTGTTGGCGAAGTCATCGGTGTCCTTGCCGACCAGGAACGCAGTGGTAAAGAGCAACAATCACTACGAGGTGGAGCACGTGTCGATCCGCTAGCGATGAGCGTGCGTCTCACTCCGACTGATGCCAAAAAACTGGTGGATGCACAACGCGATGAGCTAAGCCCGAATCTGGTTGACAAATTTGAAACTCAAATCAAGAAAACCAAAAAAGGTGAACTCATCTCCGCATCACCCCTGGGGCTAGGCGGAATTCCTCCCACGCTCGAATCTCTCGGTGGAGTCTCATGCCGCAACATCATTCGTTCTTGGGTTTTGAGCTTTGCAACGCTACGCCAGCTACGTTTCGGTGGCACGGTGGAGCAGGACGTTGCCGGTCGTGCCCTCCTAGCTGCTCTCGGTGTCGCGCTCATAGCTCGAGCCGAGGAAGAGTTATACCTTCGAGCCAACTGCCACCTAGTTGAATCTGGAGTTCCTGTGGTCACTCTGGACAAGCGCTTCGGAGAAACCGAGAATCTCAAACCCTTCACGGTGGAAGCCTCTGACGCATTGCTTGCAGAAGCTCTGGACAAGGCTACTTCTGCCGGTGTCGTTGACTGGCATGGACAGGTCCTCGAATTCCGGGGAGACCCAGTAATCCTGAGCGGCGCTATTGAGAAATCCGAGGCATAACCATGGAAACCACCACGCTTGCTCTGCGTGTGCGGTTCCTCAGAGGCATCTATCAAGGGCATTCCCCCGACAAAAGCCCTGAACTCATGCCTCAGCCAGCACGTTTACACTCTGCATTGCTCAATTCTGCAGGTAGGGGAACAGCCGCTATTCGCACCGCAAAAGGATTCTTACGTCCCTCGGAGGAATCCATTACTGCTCTCAAGTGGCTGGAACAGCACGCCCCCGACGGCATCGAGGTGCCTGAGCATCGCTGGCTTGATTCTGCGCACAGAAGATTCATCTACCGCAATGTCAGTTCTGTGAACTTTAAGCACCGCACAGAAGAACGTGCAATTTCTGACGGTGTGACAGTCGCCTCCCACTTTGGGTTCATGTGGAACAACGTCCCGGTGAGAATCGCTTCAACTATCGAGGATCTTACGGGGGACATTGCTTATATCGGCGAAGCCGAAAGCATCGCGGTTGTCGAACCGGGTGAAGTCACTCCAACATTAGTACTCGATAAGACCTCTTCCCCCTTTAAGCGAGGTGGTGTTGGATTGGATTGTCCTTCACCAGGTCGCACAGCTTATCTTCTCAATCAATTCGAGAATCTACGCAAACAGAAGCCCCCCAAAACCGAGAAGTACAGTAAGTCCGAGCTTCCAGTTGCTCCGCCGGTGCCTCGAGAGTTCATTACTCGACATCGCTATGCGGGTTTCAAACAGCAGCCAACCACGGGACCGTGGATGCATGTCGTTTTCCTTGGTTTGCCGGGTGACGAAGTTCCGATTCACCTTAGGGTGGAACTGGCGAAGGTAGTCCACCGGGCAATTGTCGCTGCCGCAGGCTACGGTACCTCCCCCATGATTACCGGCAAGTACCCAAAGTCCCTATCGAATCGGCCGGCAAATCATCTTGCCGTGCATTATCTACCCCGTGTAGAAGCGAAACGTTTCGGTTATGACCACGGTGTAGTCATGCTCCTTATTCCCCGCAGTGCAGAGGAGCTAGATTTGAAGCAGTTAACGACGGCGCTGCCTTCTGTAGCCAAGAACGGATTATGGTCACGACGGTTAGGCAGACGGAAAGTGACCTTTAATGGGCATTCCGTTCCCGCCACTGATTTTTGGCCAGAACCGGAAACAGGAATGAAGCGTTTATGGTTTACCGCTACACCAGTGGTGCCCGATACGCGCCCGGTAAGCGAGCAAAAACTGGGGCGGAGATGGAATCTACGTGACGCCGGGCTCTTGTCTGTTGCATTCACATTCAAAGATGACCTCGACTTCTCTGGTCGACACGAAACGCTCTACTTGAGCGCACGTGACACCGCATACCAACGAGGGTGCCACATCCTAAAGGCGAAGACGGTGGCCAGGAAACCTCGCGACTACGCGCACACCATGCCGAAATCCGTAAGCGTTCAGCCATGGACCGGCATCGTTGATCTCGGAAACCTACACCCAGAAACTGGCATGGTCGCTATCGGGCAGTCTCGGCACATGGGTGGTGGCTTACTTGTACCGCACGACGTAGAGCTCGAGGAGTATACGCGACTTATGGAAGGAATGCGCGATGCCTGAACAAACCGTGAAAAGATCGCACTTCGCCGAGTTTTTTGCTGCTGTGAACAGTGGACACTCTCCTTTTACCTGGCAGGAAGAATTACTCGACTACATCCTTGACCATGGAGAATGGCCGCGTCAGGTGACGGCTCCCACTGGGGCCGGGAAATCTGCGGTTGTCGATGTTCATATCTTCGCTAATGCGGTGGCATCGGCTGATGGGCCTCGAATTCCTCGCCGGCTGCACACCGTAGTCAACCGTCGCGCTCTTGTTGATAACCAGGCGGATCACGCGCAGCGCATCAAAAAATTACTACAGATGGCGATGCAAGGGGAGACCGAAAACCCAATCCTCCAGGAAGTAGCTGAGGCACTGTGCAAGTTGCGGGGAGACTGCGATGACACTCCGCTGGAAGTGGGGCATTTACGAGGAGAGCTTCCCACAAGGACTCTCCCCCTTGAGGAGCTTTCTGCGTGCAGTGTAATTGCCGCGACTCCAGATATGTGGGGCTCTCGCCTGCTGTTCCGTGGCTATGGTTCAAGCAAACACGCTCGGCCAAGAGAAACCGCCTTGGTCGGGATGGATTCGGTTGTTGTCGTTGACGAGTCCCACCTATGCAGACAGCTGGTAGCCACTGCACGTAGGGTTGCCCAGCTGCAACGACGGGAACAGCGCATCGGTGTGCCAACACTGCAGGTTACGGAAACCTCTGCGACAGTAGCCACCGATGGGGATGCCGCGACAACAATTGCTGTACGCGCACAGGAACTATCACGCGACTGCGATGCTTTGCTGCGCAAGCGCCTCTTCGCGAACAAAAAGTTCACATACGTGCCGGTCAACCGGTGGGACGGGCGTCCAAAAAACTTGCAAGTTATTAATGCTGCAGTCGAACATGCTCAACGCCTCCACAGCACACATGGCGCCACTGTCGGCATCATAGTGAACCATATAAAGACCGCCACTTCCATTGCTTCTACGTTGCGAAAAGCAGGTCTCACGACCTTGACCCTTGTCGGACGAATGAGGCCATGGGACCTTGAGCAGCTGCGTAAGAAATATCCAAATGCCTTCACCGTAACCGGAGACTCAACGGTGGATGTCATTGTTGCCACACAAACACTTGAAGTGGGCATAGATATAAGTTTTACATCCCTTGTCACCGAATTAGCTCCCCCTTCATCGCTTGCGCAACGGTTCGGGAGAACTAACCGGCTCGGCAAATATGACAATGCCGACATCATCGTTATAGGTCCGCCATCAGATAAAAAAGTCACCAAAGATGCACCTCCCTATTCCGCTAGCGACATGTGCTCCGCAAGGCAATGGGTAGAAAAACTCGAAGAGGAAGAATCTGCGTCTCCCGCTGTCCTGGAAAAGATTCCACCTCCTCCCAGCGAACTGTCCCGTGTAGTCGAGCAGCGAATTGAACTGGCTGACCTTGATTTCTTATCTCGAACTTCTGACCCTCTTGTCGCGGAACCAAGCTTGGAGCTTTGGCTGCGCGACAGTCTGGAAGATGACACAAAAGCACTCGGAATTGTTGTACGCGACAATCTTCCGACTGATGGCATAGCAACCCTCGAACTTCTGAAGGAGTTTCCCCCCTTTGCGGAGGAAGTCTTCCCCGCCAAGTTTTCTGAGATTCGAAGTATCCTCCAACGTGATAGAAACTTACGGGTATTTTTATACCGTGACGACGATGTTGTCACCTTTGACGCATCTGAGGACGGATTAAAACCGGGTGACATCATCATCGTCGACGAAGGGCTACGTTTCACAACTGAATTTGTTGTTGATGAACACCCGTCAGATGATCCCCCATGTCAAGTGGTCATCGACGACGCATCGCGCCCCCTAGTAAAAGTGCACTCACCGAGTGACAGCGAAGCAGAGAAAAATATATTCCGCCAGCTCGTCAATTTAAATTCCTCTGAGGCCGCAGAGAAACTCGGCGTGGATATGCAGAACTGGGAAGTCGTCTTGTCAAAGACGATAGTCGACTCGAATCGCCGCGATGCCGTTGCCTGGTACGCCCTGAAGCCCCTGGTAGCAGTAGGTTCAGAGATTCTGCAAGAGTGGACACCGTCTACCCGTGCCGTCTTTTTGAAAGAACATCAAAAGGAGGTTGCGGAACGTGCCCGACTCATTGCAGATGCACTTGGAATTACAAATCCTTACGCTGAACAGATTGAGCGGGCTGCGCTACACCACGACGATGGTAAATCTGACCCACGATTCCAAGCGATGCTAGGCCGTATCAAGGACGAAGCGGAACTTGCGAAAAGTCGCGAACGAACAAAGCAAGAGGTGCACAGGGCGCGCATGCTCAGTGGGCTACCCGCAGGGTGGCGCCATGAACAGTTGTCTGCGCTACTACTCGCACAGAAGCACGGATTGGCCTCTGACAATGAAATAGCACTGCGAGTAGTCGGGACGAGCCATGGGCGAGGCAGACTGAGTTTTCCTCACGTAGGTGCGGAAATTCTTGATGAGGAAAATGATGCCATTTTGCGTGATATTGCTGAGCACTTATTCACCACAGGTGGTTGGGACTCGTTGATTATGCGGACGAATCGGAAATACGGCCATTACGCGGTGTCTTTCGCTGAGGCAGTTGAGCGTGCTGCTGATGCCCAGATTTCGAAGGAGACGAAGTGACGCAACGCATGTTAATTGCCGGAAATGTGTCAAGTGCGTTGACACATTTCGCGACCTATGGTCTAGCTCTTCTCATCGACTCAGATATTGATGGCGCTGAGTCACGTGTCTTTTTTACCGAAGAGACCTACCCACGAGCAATTCTTGAAATTAATGGATGCACGCCCCTCGATGTTGCAACGGCGTTGAGTGCTATTGCTCAGCGCTGGGCAGACAGAAAATCCTGGGCACAGGCAACAATGGAATATCCCGATGGAAAACAAACCGTAGCGCGATCACCTTTCTCACCGCGCATCAAACAGTTCGGCGATTCTCTAGTCTGGGAACTCCACAGTTCATTTCGCAACAAGTACCTGGATTCTTTATCCACTGATTCCATTGCGCTCCAATTCATCCAAGGATTAGGTGAAGCAGCGTATTGGCGTCAAGAATCCAATTCCCCACGTCCCGACGAGGGAGCTTCGCGATGGGAAATGAAAACACGTAACCGCGGGGAAGAGTTTATCGTTCATCGCCTGGCACCGTTAGTAACCGAGTTAGCCACGTGGCCTGTGGGACAGATTCTAGGTGGCCTGGAAGGCAAGATTCTCAATGATGTTATCGGGAAGAACAAAGCCGACTCACGCAGCGCATCAGGGTTTACCGCCCCACGTCCGACAGATAACGCATTAGCGTTCGCTGCATTACTCGGTATGGGTATGGTGCCACCAATCCGGAATATCGATGCGCTCAGCGTAACCCCAGGAGCCTATCCACAAAACATCACACATCCTCACTGGATGGTGTTGCCAGTCCCCACAACTCCGGTCACGAGCGAACGGCTGCGCAGCATATTGCTGTCAAAGCAGCTCGACGAAGTAGCCATGTCTGTGCTCGAAATAAACGGTGATCGACTCGGCGCACCCGAGGCTGGGAAAATCTGGCTACGTAATCGCGGCGTGCCTGCCGTGGCGGTCTTTTCCATCCTAAAAGCCGGTAGTGCTTCTGCACCTGAACGCCAAGTCCTCAACGGAAACCTGGTGGTTTTATGACTCTTCCCGATACCGAATACCTACCAATCAGCCTTGTATGCCACACGGTATTTTGTCCGCGGCGAACATGGCTCGAAGCTAATGGTGAGAAGACGGATACCTATCAGATGGAGGCAAGATACTCTGCCCATCGTCGAGTAGATAGTCCAGGGCAATCGCGCCCCAACGAACTGCGGAGTCTAACCGTCCGCTCAGATACACATGGGTGGTCGGCAAAGCGGATCTCGTCCATACAGATGACGTCTCTGTACGCCTGGTTGAGTACAAGGCAACGCCCCTTCGAAAAACTGCCACAGTGACCCAGGCTCAAAAGGTGCAGCTTGCTCTTCAAGCATTGTGCCTCGAAGAAAGTGGGTTCTTGGTTTCCGGTGCGTCAGTCCGATTCACGGATCACAACCGAACCATCCCGGTAGACCTTTCCAGCCGCCTCCGTGAAACAGCACTTGATTACGTGGCTCAGACGCAGGAAATCGTCGAGTCAAGGAATGCTCCTGCCCCACATATCGATGATGCCCGCTGCAATTCATGCTCCCACCTATCAGTATGTCTCCCAGACGAACGCCAGCAGAAAACAGTGAGGCGGCGTATCCGCTCTACCGATTCCGGTGGTCAGCTTCTGCACGTTACGGTCCCTGGTAGTCGTGTCTCATTGTCCCGTGGTCGAGTTCGCATTTCTAAGCACAAGGAAGAGTTAGCGACGGTCGCCGCCGAACACGTCGATGGCATTGTCGTCCACGGCAACATTGATATTTCTGCACCATTACTTCGTCAGATGCTGTGGCGACGAAACCCTGTAGTGTGGTGTTCTTCTACGGGGCGTGTGTATGGGTGGTCGCAACCAGCCGATGGTCCCAATGGTGCTTCGAGAATGAGACAACATGTTCTTTTTCAAAACGGTTATCTCCCAATTGCCCAGAAAATGATTTTTGCCAAGTTACACAACCAGGCAACGTTTCTACGAAGGAATTCCCGTACAACACCCGATACAACAATTTTGCGTGAGCTGGCCCGCGCTGCATTGGAGTGCACCGACATAAACCAACTATTTGGGATTGAAGGAGAGGGCGCTAGCTACTACTTCTCGAATTTTGGTGAATTAGTCAAAATACGCGCAATGGAGAAATACTCCTTCGAATGGGTTGGTCGACACGGCCGAGGTGCAACAGATCCCATGAATATTCTGTTGAATTATGCCTACGGAATGTTGACGGTCGAATGTATCCGTGCGCTTGTCTCGTGCGGACTAGATCCCCATGCTGGTGTTTTACACAGTAGTAGCCGAAATAAACCGGCTCTGGCACTCGACCTGATGGAGGAGTTCCGACCAATCGTCGCTGACTCAGCTGTCATTAGGATGTTGAATAAGTTGGCATTTCCGCTACGCGGATTCAGTAGGAATGGTGAGACTCTAAGGCTTTCCGATGACGGCAAAAAGGCCATAGTCCGATCAATGGAAAACCGTCTTGAAGAAGAATTCACACATCCAACATTTGGATACAAAGTGACATGGCGTCGAGCCATCGAAGTACAAGCACGAATGCTGCTCGGAGTCATCGATGGGACGCAGCCGTCGTACAAAGGTATCGTGACACGCTGATGCGAAAAGACACCCGTCGCACCATTATCGCCTACGACATCCAGAATGATCGGAGGAGAACAAAAGTGGCCAAGACGCTAGAAAGCTACGGTGATCGAGTCCAGTACAGCGTCTTTGTTATTGATATCCACCCAGCTGCGCTACTTCGTCTCAAAGAGGAAGTGCGAAAGATAATAAACGACCGGGAAGACTCAATCCTCTTCTGTGACTTGGGTCTAGTCTCCCGCCTCAGCGAAACTCACTACTCCTACCTTGGGCAAGAACGCACGGTTACCAGCAGTGGACCGTTAATCGTCTAACGAGCATTCCTTACTCTCCAACAATGATGGTAGATGCTCGCTCCTCAAAACATGCAGGCAAACCCTGTTTTTCCGCCTCTTCCGCATGTTGAAATGCCGTGCCGTCGAAAGCCAGAGGTAGGATACTCGCAAACCTTCTTGAAAAGCCTGTTCAGCAGGCTATATTCAAGGGGGCTGTTGCTGCCACTTCGGTGGCAGCCTTTCATTGAGGCCAGTCAAGTGATGTTCCCGTCATGGCCTGGGAAAGCTGTTGCTGCCATTTCGGTGGCAGCCTTTCATTGAG
>NZ_KV801861.1:104572-104961 GCF_001810555.1 Corynebacterium sp. HMSC063G05
CTGCCATTTCGGTGGCAGCCTTTCATTGAGGCGGCACAGACCTCCAATGGGAAACCCTGCTCGCCATCGTTGCTGCCACTTCGGTGGCAGCCTTTCATTGAGGCGGCCTCGCCGCAGCGCTCGGTGTCCTCGGCGTGTACCGTTGCTGCCACTTCGGTGGCAGCCTTTCATTGAGGCGATCAGCGTCACGCTCCACCAGGCACCACTCAATCTGCGTTGCTGCCACTTCGGTGGCAGCCTTTCATTGAGGCTCAATATAGTGAGGCGGAAATTCGCAAGTTCTGCCGTTGCTGCCACTTCGGTAGCAGCCTTTCATTGAGGCCAGTAGGTCGCAATCAGAAGCCCGGCGCGTTCTGGTTGCTGCCACTTCGGTGGCAGCCTTTCATTGA
>NZ_KV801861.1:105061-193130 GCF_001810555.1 Corynebacterium sp. HMSC063G05
TGCCACTTCGGTGGCAGCCTTTCATTGAGGCATGGACGCGCAGGGCGGGTTTCTGCAGTTCGGTAACGTTGCTGCCACTTCGGTGGCAGCCTTTCATTGAGGCATAAGCCCGCCAGCCGCGACGTCCTCCCGCGTTGCTTTCCGGATGATCATGGTTTTGCTCCCTGTTTTCTACAGCTCCGCTTTTATGAAAGCGAGATTACCAAGCTTTCGTTTTTCGAACGGGTGTTTTAGTTTTGTTTTCCGTCCGCTAGCTCGCATACAGCTCACACTACTCCCTCAAATATGCAGCTAGATAGCGCTTTACCGCCTCCACCGAGCACCTTTGAAAACTCCTCAAAATTCTCTTTCATTCCTCTTTACAAGCCAGAAAAGCGCCCGTATGATAGCAAGTAAGTTCGAAAGAAAACCGACAACCATTGGAGCACCAGGGGGATCCAATGAAGTCCGAACAAGTACCCGAACCATATTGGGCTCACGAAAATCCTGAAGATGAGCTCTCAGCACTCGCGCGGGCTACCAACCGCGCCCAACTTGAGTTGATTGAAGCCTGCTGCCCTGCAGGTGATGATGACGTTGAAAACCATGCCGCTCGCATCAGCATTCGGCTGGGAATCACCCGCAGTGAAGCACTGCGTATCTGTGACATTGGCCTGTTGCTGGAGAAAATGCCACAGTTGGCGGAATACGCCCGGGAAAGCTGCGCATTATCCATGCGGCAACTCGGCATCATTGCACATGGCGTAGTCGGCATCGAGCCTGATCAAATACCCGATGCAGAGAAGAAGATTCTGGCATTGGTTACGCCACGGAAGCGTCGTCAAGCAATGATTGGTCCTCGCACGCTCACCACCAAAATTGGTGATATTGCTGCGGACTTGGATGACCGTGCTCGCGCCGACGGCACAATTCCCACCATCACCGACACGGAATCGGTGACTCTGGTGGAACGTCCCGACAGCTACTCCCAAATCATTCTCACACTGCGGCCGGACCGCGCCTATTTCGCCATGTGCGCAATTGAAACGGTCTTCCGCGCGAATGAGGAAATGACGCAGGCGGATGCATTTGTGGAACTCATCCACCAGCGCACCAATGCGGAAGTTGTGCTCAATGTTTTCCGCGAGCCCCACAGTGATGACGCCTGGCTGGACGGTGCCGGCTGGCTAGGCGCGCTGGTCACGGAGGAGTGGATGCAAAAGGTGACGCATGTCCGCCTCTCAGCAGACAGCGCCACCAATGGTTACCGCCCAACTCCAGCGCAGGTCGCCCGCGTCCACGGTCGCGATGGAACATGTCGCTTCCCCGGCTGCGAAGTCCCAGCGTACAAGTGCGATATTGACCATATCGCGCCGTACAACCAGGAAGACCCCGAAGCCGGTGGTCCCACCGACACGCAGAATCTGCACTGCCTATGCAGGAAGCACCACAACCTGAAAACCCACAAGCTCTGGGATATCACCGCTTATGAGGACGGCTCAGAGGTGTGGTCCTCTGCCGACGGCGTTACCGCGGCGACCGTCCCGGCCGGACCATTAGCCGGGTTCGGCCGACAGACTTTTGACAAACGCGCTACCCAGAAGACGAAAGCACGCCATGACCACTACATGAAGTGGTGGCTGTCATTCGCGGCTGTGCCAGATCTGGTCTTTGATGATGGGGAGGATTAACCCAGCGGACCACCGCAGTTCGGCCATGCGCCAGCACCCTGGGAGGCAAGCACGCGCTCGCCAATCTCAATCTGCTGCTCCTTAGTGGCCTGGTCAGCCGTCGGTGCGTACTGGTCACCGCCGTGGCCGCTCCAGGTCTGCTGCGAGAACTGCAGTCCGCCGTAGTAGCCGTTACCGGTATTGGTCTGCCAATTTCCGCCGGACTCACAAGCCGCAACCTGATCCCAGGCGCTAACTGATGCAGCGTTAGCGGCCGCGGTCGGGGCAGCAATCATGCCTGCTGCCACAGCGGCGGATGCGATGAACTTACCGGAAAAACGCATAAAAAGAGAACACTCCTAAAGGGTTGACTTTTCTCTTGGGCGACCAACCTACGCGCACCCTCCCCCGTCCTGTCAACCCGTATCCTGGAAAGCATGTCCGTGGCAGATGTCGTCCGCAAGACCGAGAGAAGGATCAACGCGCTGGCCGCCAAGCGTTCCAAAAACGCTGGTTGGGAACCGGAAATCATCGGTTTCACCGGGTACGGAAATGCAGAGCGCGTGCGCGTATTCGGCCGTGTCCTCCTGAAGGATCCGGCCAAAAAACGAGACGAAGAACGAAACAAAAAACGCGGATTTTGGCAGTTCTTTACCGTCGAACTCGCGGACTTTCCCGTCACCATCACTGCCGGCGACCGCACGGTGGAAACCACCACGGATAGCAACGGCTATATCGAGGTACTAATCAGGAATCACGGCCTGGAACCCGGCTGGCACGAAATCACCATCAACGACACTCCTGCAGAGGTCCTCATCCTCTCCCCGGAGACCAAATACGGCATCGTCTCCGATATTGATGACACCGTTTTGGTCACTATGCTGCCGCGCGCCCTCATCGCCGCCTACAACTCCTGGGTCAAGGAGACAGATGAGCGCAAGGCCGTCGCTGGCTTCGGCGAGTTCTATGCGCAACTTCGCCGTCGTTACGCGAGCAAAACGGACGAGGACACGGACGTCCCCGTCATCTACCTTTCCACCGGAGCGTGGAACACCTTCAGCACACTAAAAAGATTCCTACACCGCAACAACCTGCCGAAGGGCCCACTGCTGCTCACCGACTGGGGGCCAACGCCCACCGGCCTGTTCCGCTCGGGCAAGGAACACAAGAAGGTGCGACTTCGCGACCTGTTTATTGACTTCCCCGAAATCAACTGGATCCTCGTCGGCGATGATGGCCAGTACGACCCGCTCATCTACGGCACGGCCGCGGCGGAGCATCCGGACAAGGTCGCGGCCATCGCAATCCGCAACCTCACTCCCAGCGAGCACGTGCTCTCTCACGGCACGGCAGTGCCAATTGAAAAGCTGGAGAACAAGGAGGTCCCGTTCATCGAGGGCGCAGACGGCTTTGAACTGCTCAAACAGATCGACCAACTGCCGCAACCATGATCTACCTCCGCCATGCCCGTATTCACGATGATGCCGAGCTCCCGGCGTACGTCGTAAAGCTCGCCCTGCCCTTCCCCATGGCCTTCACCACGCCGATTACCATTCTGACCGGCGAAAACGGCAAGGGAAAGTCGACGGTGCTGGAGGCGTTGGCGTCGGCGATGGGTGTCGATACGGACGGTGGCTCGCGATACAAGACGCAAGAGCGCACCTCCCCGGTCCCACTGGCGCTGACCAGGCGCAATCCCCCGGACACGTTCTTCTTTCGCGGCGACGCGCACCTGAACCTCGCGCGCTATTACGAGTCGCTTGGGCAGCTACCAGGTGGCAGAGAAATGGCAGACCTCACCCAGATGAGCCACGGCCAATCCATCATGACGCTGGCCGAACGCCGCTTCAGTCCCGAATCACTGATTTTCCTTGACGAACCCGAGGCCGGACTGTCGGTCCTACGCCAACTGGAGCTCCTCGGCCGCCTCGGCGCGCTCGCGGAAGCCGGCGCACAAATCATCATGGCGACGCATTCCCCCATCCTGCTCGCCACGCCAGAAGCAACGATTATTTCGCTTGACGACGCCGACACCACCCACTTCGAAGACACCCTCGCGGTACGGGCAACCAGGGATTTCCTGGCCGATCCGGTCGGCATCGCAGACTACATGGTGGAGCGTTTTACTTCGGATTCTTAAGCCCCAGCGCCGCCACGACACCCAGGGCCGACAGTGCCACCGGCAACCACATCGCGTCACTCATGGCGGTGGTGAAGTCGCCACGGTTGCTGCTGAGAGCTGCGGCCATGACGGTAGCAATCAGCGCGCTGCCCAGCACACTGCCAATCTGGCGGATGGTGTTGTACACACCGGAGGCGGCACCGGCGAGGGACGGGTCGATGTTGCGGGTGGCAGCCGTCGACAGCGTGCCCCAAATAAACGCGTTTGCCACACCGAATGCGGCGCCCGGCAGCAGCAGCCACAGCACGGAGAGGTCCTCGTGGATGAGGTAGTGGAACCCGAGCATGCCCACCAGCGAGGACCCAAAACCAATCAGCGCGAACTCGCGGAACTTCAGCCGGTCCAGCATTCGCCCAGTCCACGGTGCCATGACACCGGAAATGACCGCCTGCGGCACGAGCAGTAGTGAGGCCTGGATGGTCGATAGGTCGCGAGCATTCTGGGCGAAGAGGATGATTGGGAAACCAACCGCGACCACCAGCGCCCCCGTCACAGCAATCGCCAGCGAGGAGATGGTGAAGTTGCGATCCTTAAAAAGGGACAATGGCATCAACGGTTCGGCCGTGGTCTTGGCCTCCCACGCGGTGAATAGTCCAAGAACCACCACGCCACCGGCAATCAGTGCCCAGATCCAACCGGACCAGCCGGCACTCTCCCCCTCCTGAATGCCGAAGACCAGCAGGAACATACCAATCGCGCTGAGTACAACACCGAGATAATCAATCTTGTTGCGGTGTGTCTCAAATGTCGGCAGATAGCGGAACGCAAAAACGAGCCCGATCAGCCCAATCGGCACATTAATGAGGAAAATCCAGCGCCAACTCAGCAGCTCAATCAACACACCACCGGCCAGCGGCCCCGTCAGCGAGGCAATTCCGGCCGCCGCACCCCACAGGCCCATCGCCGCACCGCGATGCGCCGGCGGAAACATCTGCGTAATCAGCGCCATCGTCTGCGGCGTCAGCAGCGCGGCCCCCAGTCCCTGCACCACACGGGCAATGATCAGCATGCTTAACGACGGCGCCAACCCACACGCCAGCGACGCCAACACGAAGATAACCAGGCCCGCTACATAGGTGTGCTTGACTCCCCAGAGGTCACCAAGCCTGCCGGTAATAAGCAACGGCACAGCATAGGCCAGCAGATAACCACTGGTCACCCACATGACCTGGTTGAGCTCACCGCCCAGTTCATGCTGGATGGTGTTGATGCCAACAGTGACAATGGTGGCGTCGACCAGAATCATGAAGAAGCCGAGCAAAACGGTCCATAGCGCTGGCCACGCCTTTTTGGGATCAAACTGAGTATTCAAATCTGTAGCCACTCGGAGTCATGTTAGTTGATGGCTCGGGTGTTAGTTGATGGCACAGTAAAATCCAGGCCATGGCTGTTCAGCATATGACCGATGAAACCACCGCCGAGTTCTTCGCCAATCACCTCTCGCGGGTAGATGATGACACGCAGCGCACTGTCGCTCTCGAAGTGTTGGAATGGGTTCACGAAAAGTACCCGGAACTCGGCGTTCGCAACGCTTGGAATCAGCCGATGTTCACGCTCGATGGCACTTTTATCATCGGTTTCTCCTACGCCAAGAAGCACATGGCGATTGCCCCGGAACGCGCTGGTATTGAAAAGTTCTCCGACGACTTCGATGCCCGCGGCCTCTCCTACGGAAAAATGATGGTCCGTTTCCCCTGGCCAAAAGATGGCAAGGCCGAGTCGATGCCGCTCGACCTGCTGGCCAAGATGATCGAGTTCAACATGGAGGACAAGCTCGGGATGACCAAGTTTTGGCGATAGGTCGGGGTCGATTACCAGCCCTGGAAGCTACCAAGCACTTAATGAGCATTCCTTTTCTCAGCGAGATCGCGCAGGAATGTGTCTTTGTCGTCGCAGTAAATCTCAATCGAGGAAACCATCATTGGTCCCTTGTAAAGATCTTCTGCCACGACCTGCGAATCGACTTCTAACCTGACGTTCACTTCACTCAAAACAGGCACCCTGAGATTGCCGTGCTCGTCAATTGCTACGTCCCCTCCTTCACCTGCCGTTACGGAGCTCGCATGACGTAAGTGTGACCACGGAATTTCACAAATAAGCCTTCGCCCATTTCGCAGTACGAGTCCTTGCGGTGTCATTAGATGTGGATGATCCCGAACAGTTACGTAAAATCCAGATAAAAGAACTACGGCATAAACACTAATTACCAGCAATAAATATCGCCAAAACGCATTAGAAATAGCAAAATGCACTATGCTTATTTCTGCAACGCTCAGCGCCAGTATCATAAAAACAACAGTTCGAAGGTTTCTATATGCTGTGAAGGATCTGACTTCACTGTCGACATTTCTCTGAGGCTTAAAAAAGGTGAAAGCAGCTAGCAGCGAACCAACTTCCGAAACGAGTAACGCTAGTATTTTTCGAGGTACGCCAAATTTCTTTGACGTCTCGGACAGCGAAGAAGCCCATGACCTGCCATTTCTGAGATAGTCTTGCCACATACCTCCAAACAGTAAGAGAAAAGCCGCAACCACCACGGCAAGTGGTAACAGGAATACCCAACCCGGCAAACCAGATACCACATTCATAAGAAGGAAAAGAACTGCTTCAAGAATAATTGCGGTAACCAGAATTGCTCTAAATATAATTTTCATGCCTACATTCCGACTATGAATTGACAGGCTTTCCTCGGAAGAAGATTCCTCACCATGCAAGCTCTCTCTTAATATTTCTTACACATTCTTGAGTTGATTTTTCACGATATAAACAGGTACCAAACAATCGTTAAAATATGGCCGTGAGCCAAATTCATGACTGAACACCGCTATACCAATGTCGCAGATGGGGGCCGACCGCCCTCATGCTCATCTCAAAACTATTCAAGTTTTCTTCTACTTTCAATACAAAATGAGTTTTGAGATTTCTACATTTCTTCTCGCGAGCTGGCTGCAATGCTCGCTGGCCCACGCATCCGACGACTTATGGCCACGCTATTCACCTATCGATGCGCTACAGCGTGTCCACAAGTGAATAGCGCATCGACAAGTGAAAGAGCCTGGCCCACAGCGTGCGCATAAGTGCCGAAAAAGCATCGATAAGTCGAGAATACATCGATAAGTCCCCGAAACCTGGCCATAAGTGCCGGACAGGGTTAAAGGGGGGGTAAAGGACAAGCCAACAATCTCAGCTCAGCATCTGCCTCTGCTTCAACCCAAACCCCACTCCAACCGCCACCGCAAACAAAAAAATCCTCGGAAGCTTTTACACTTCCGAGGATCTTCGCTGTGGGCGAAGGGGGACTTGAACCCCCACGTCCGTAAAGGACACTGGCACCTGAAGCCAGCGCGTCTGCCATTCCGCCACTCGCCCGTGGGAACGAATAGAACTATAACACCCCGCGCTAATACACCACCAAATCCCCAGGCCAGCGCGCGTTTTCCACCACTTTTCAGCACTTAGCAATAGCAACTTCCTCCACAACCGTCGTCACTATTTGATAAACCTCAGTAGTTCCTAGCCCTTAACTGAAGGTGTAGGGCTCTATACTGTTGCTTAAGTATCGATAATTTTTGTGCACATTTTTTTCACGTAACCCGCCGCGGTTTGGCGGGAGAAGGCGAATTTCTTTAGTCAGATGGATTTCCTAGGACGCATCCGCAAGCTCGATAGCTCGCTTCAGCGCGGGCTCGATAACAGCTTTGCGCGCGTGTTCGGCGGCAAGGTTGTCCCGAATGAGTTAGAAGAATGCCTGAAGCAGGAAATTGAAGACTTCCTGATGCAGGACGCCAACGGTCAGTACTTGGCACCCAATGATTTCCGCATTGGCATCAGCGCTGCCGACTACAAGAACCTTTCTGCGTCCGAGCCCAACCTGCCGAATCAGTTGGCTGACCGCATGACACGCTACTGCCGTAACAACGGCTGGGGCTTCACCGGTTCCATTAGCGTCCACCTGCAGGCAGTGGAGTCTCTCCACACCGGCCAGTTGAAGACGGCCAGCACTTTCACCGAGGACACCGTGGGCACCTCGGAGTTCGCCCCATTCGAGGACAGTGCCGATGATGCCAACACTGACGCAGCCCCGTCGCAAAGCGATGATGAACCCCAAGCTGCAGAGACCTCTGCCGCCTACCACCCGCAGCCTGAAGCTGAGCAGTTCCCCACCGCTTCCCGCCCCATCCCCGCGGTCGACCCAGAGGCTGCAACTGAGCTGAGCAGCGCGACCGTGGGCGAAGACCAGTCCCAGGAAAAGACCGTCACCCTGCTGTTGCAGGACGGCTCCTCGCGCGTATTTGAGGTGCGCCATGGTTCGAACATCATCGGCCGCGGCACCGCTTCCGACTTCCGTCTCCCGGATACTGGTGTTTCCCGCCAGCATGCCGAGATCACGTGGGATGGCCAGGACGCTGTGCTCGTCGATTTGCATTCGACCAACGGCACCATTGTCAATGGCGAACCCATTGAGAACTGGCTGCTGGCTGACGGCGACGAAATCTCGCTGGGGCATTCTGTTCTCGAAGTTCAGATCCGCTAGTTAAATCCGCTGATTCAGATCCGCTAAGTAGTGAGGTTCACCAGGTTCACATGCCACTGCCCTAGGTTTGCCGACACATTCCTGGAATAATTACGTCCGTGTGTTCGGTTTGCGGACCCACCAGCTCTACATAAGGAGGTTCCTCGGACGTGGAAGCTATCGTTTTTCTGCTTTCGCGCATCGGCGTGCTGGTCGTCCTGTGGTTTTTCATTTGGATGACGCTTCGCACCCTGCGTACAGAAACAACAGGCTCGGCTCCGCTGCGCCCACTTCGGCAGGCCAGCAGTGCTCCGGCCAAGCGTTTCCAGCGCTCGCAGACTCCACATCAGCTCCTTGTCACCTCCGGGCCGCTGGCGGGTTCGCGCATGAACCTAAACAACCAACGCGACATCACTATTGGCCGTTCAGAGTCGAATGCCTTCGTTCTCAACGATGACTTCGCCTCGGGCCAGCACGCTCGCGTCATCAACCGCGACGGCATCTGGTACTTGGAGGATCTGGACTCCCGCAATGGCACATTCCTCAATGGCCAGCGCGTGGAACAGCCGGAACGCCTGGCTTCGGGTATGGAATTTCGTATTGGCCGTACAACTTTGAGGTTGCAACCATGAGTCTTGCTCTGAATTACACGGCCCGCTCTGACCGCGGCCTCATCCGACAGAACAACGAGGACTCCGCCTATGCGGGTTCGCGTCTGCTCGCGCTTGCCGACGGCATGGGTGGCCACGCCGCCGGAGAAATCGCATCTCAGCTGATGATTGCGGCCGTCTCTCGGCTGGACAATGATCAGCCCGGCCCCGATTTGCTCGAGTCCCTGCGCAGCGCCTGCATGGAGGGCAATAACTCCATTGCGGATGAAATTGAGCAGAACCCCTCTACGCAAGGCATGGGCACTACGCTGACTGCTCTGCTTTTCGACGGCACCCGCCTGGGCATGTGCCATGTCGGTGACTCGCGTGGCTATCTGCTGCGCGACGGGGAGCTCATCCGCATTACCCGGGATGACACCTATGTGCAGTCCCTGGTGGATGAGGGCAATCTCACCGAAGAAGAAGCGGCAATTCACCCTCAGCGCTCACTGATTTTGAAGGCTCTCACCGGTCGCCCGGTGGAGCCTACTTTGTCTTATCGCGATGTTCACGAGGGCGATCGCTACCTGCTGTGCTCGGATGGTCTATCCGATCCAGTATCCGCGGACACCATCAAGGATGTGCTCTCGGAGGGCACTCCGGACGAGGCCGCTACCAAGCTCATTGACTACGCGTTGAAGTCCGGTGGTCCGGATAACATCACCGTGGTGGTTGCCGATGTTGTCGATTCGTCGGCACGCACGCCTTACGAGCCCGCCCTGGCCGGTGCCCTGCAGAGTGCGGAGGAGGAACTCCCCCGCCCCAATACGTCAGCGGGACGCGCGGCGGCACTCCGCCCGCGGAAGTCACAGGAAATTGCAGTGACTTCGGCGCCGGAGAAGAAAGCTTCCAAGGGCAAGTGGCTAGTTATTTCTGTGGTGCTGGTGCTGGTGGCCGGGTTGGTCGGCCTTGGTATTTGGGGCTGGCAGAAGAAGGAGTCGATGTACCATCTCGCGGTGGTCGACGGGCAGGTGCAGCTGATGCACGGCGTGCCCGGCAGTTTGCTGGGCTTCGATCTGCAAGAGCCACATCAGTTCATCTGTTTGACCGATGACAATAAAGTTCAGCTTCCTCCGGCTGGGACGGCGAAGGAGAAGGTCGACTGCCACATCATGACGCCGGAAGATCTCTCACCGGCGGCACGCAATTCGCTGGAAGGTCTGCCAGCTGATTCCTACAACGGTGTCAGCGACCAGATTGGACGTTTGGCGGAGTCGGCGCTGCCGGTGTGTCTGTCCGTTTCCGACGATGACAAGAAGGATGAAAAGCTGGGCTCGAAGCCAGGAGTCAACTGTAGGCAGGTGCGAAAATGAGTGAAACTACCACGAAGCGACAGCTTCGGATGAAGGAAATGCTCCTGCTGCTGCTGTCGGCAGGATTGTTGCTTTTGGCACTAATTTCGCTGGAACTGGCTCAGGGTAACTCTCTGACCGGAGATGTCTTTTACATCATTGGCGGATTCTTTGTGATTTTTGCAGTGGCGCATATCGCGCTGACCTTTGTGGCGCCCAACGCCGATCAGGTGATGCTGCCGGTTGCAGCAACGCTCAATGCCTTGGGGCTGGTGATGATTCACCGCCTCGACCTGGCCAATGACACCTCGTTGGTGCGCAACCAGATCATGTGGACCGTACTCAGTGTCGCACTGTTTATCGGCGTGATCGTCCTGCTGCGCAACCATCACTCGCTGTCGCAGTACTCGTATCTGCTGGGTCTCGGCGGCTTGATTCTGTTGGCGCTACCGCTGGTGTGGCCGTCGTCGATTAATGCTGATGCCCGCATCTGGATTTCCATCGGCCCGTTCTCCATGCAGCCGGGTGAGTTTGCCAAGGTCATGCTGCTGATCTTCTTTGCTCAGCTGCTGGTGAATAAGCGCTCGCTGTTCAATGTGGCGGGCAAGCGTTTCCTGGGCATTGATTTCCCGCGTGTTCGCGACCTGGGTCCGATTCTGCTGATCTGGGGCATCGCTACCGTCATCATGGCTCTGCAGAATGACTTTGGCCCGGCGCTGGTGCTCTTCGGCACTGTGCTGGCAATGCTCTACGCTGCCACCGGTCGTGGTTCCTGGCTGATCATCGGCATGGTGCTGGTGACCGTCGGCGTTGTCGGTGTCTACATGGTTTCGGACAAGATTCAGGCGCGAGTCACGCATTTCCTGGATCCGTTGGGCTCCTACGACGAGGGTGGCTACCAGCTCTCCCAGGGTCTGTTCGGCATGAGCTGGGGTGGCATCGGTGGCACCGGTCTGGGCCAGGGCTACCCACAGAACATTCCGGTGGCACACTCTGACTTCATCCTCTCGGCCTTTGGTGAGGAGCTCGGTTTTACCGGCCTGAGTGCCATCATCCTGCTGTTCGCGATTCTGATTTCCCGCGGTATTTCGGCGAGCTTGGCGGTACGTGATTCCTTTGGCAAGCTGCTGGCGGCCGGTGTCGCATTCTCGATGGCCATTCAGCTGTTCGTGGTTGCAGCCGGTGTTTCCAAGCTGATGCCGCTGACCGGTCTGACTACTCCGTTCATGTCAGCCGGTGGTTCCTCACTGCTGGCCAGCTACATCATGTTGGCCATCGTGCTGCGCGTCTCTGACGAGGCCAACCGCCCCTGGGGTATTCCAAGCAACCCTTCGGGCCTCAACGACAATGCCACCGCATCTCAGGAGGTGAACCAGTAGATGAATAAAACCATTCGCCAAATCTTTGTTGTCGTTCTCGGACTCTTCGTTCTTCTACTGGCGAACCTGACCTACATCCAGGGCTTCCAGCAGGATAAGTACGCCCACAATCCGCTGAATAGCCGCCAGTTCCTGGAGGAAAAGTCCAAACCTCGCGGCCAAATCACCACTGACGGCGACATTCTGGCCCACTCGGTCAAGGGCGAGAGCGGCTTCTATGACCGCAGCTACGACACCGACCCGGAGGCATATGCCGCGGTGGTCGGATACCTGTCGGACATCTACGGCTCCGCCGGTATCGAACGCTCTCAGAACGAGATCTTGAACGGCAGCGACCCTTCGCTGTTTACCTCCCGCGCCCTCGACATGGTCACGGGCAAGGAACCCTCTGGGGCCTCCACGGAGCTGACGCTGTTGCCGAACGCTCAGCGGACTGCGTACCAACAACTCGCTGAACGCGGCTACGTCGGCTCCGCCGTCGCCATTCGCCCATCGACGGGTGAAATTCTCGCGATGGCCTCCACACCGTCGTTCAACCCGAATGACATCGCCGCCGGCGACGAGAGTACCTGGCAGTCCCTCAATAACAATGAGGGCGCACCGCTGCTCAACCACGCCACTCAGCGTCCGCTGCCGCCGGGTTCCACTTTCAAGGTGTTGACCACGGTCACGGCACTGGAGCAAGGCGCTTCCCCGGACACCTCGGTCACTGGCGCACCGCAGATTACGCTTCCGGATACCACCACTACGTTGGAGAACTACGGTGGCTCGACCTGTGGTGGGGCTACTACGTCTCTCCGCCAGGCTTTCGCGCAGTCCTGTAATACGGCATTCGCTGAGCTCGGTATGCAGTACGGGGCCGATGCGCTCAAGGACGTCGCTAAGCGATTCGGCATCGGTGAGACCCACGATGACGCGGGCCTGCCGATTCAGCCCTCCGCTGTCGGTGATATTCCGGATCAGTCCTCGCTGGGTCAGACCTCCATTGGTCAGCGCGACGTGTCTTTCACGCCGCTGGACAACGCCATCATCGCCGCCACGATTGCCAACGGCGGCGTGCGCATGGAACCCCAGATCATCAAATCGGTGCGCGGTGCCGACCTCTCCGAAATCAAGTCCTTTAAGCCGATTGAAGCCGGCGAGGCGATTTCGCCGGAGGTCGCGGAGACCGTAACTGAGCTGATGCGCGGCTCCGAGTCGCACTCGGGCGGTAACGGTTCGCGTATTGCCTCCAAGACCGGTACCGCGGAACACGGTGCTGTCCGCGGCGAGTACGCACCGCACGTCTGGTACATCGCCTTCGCGCCGGACTCCGATGTCGCCGTGGCTGTCGTCGTGGAAAACGGTGGCGGCCAGGGCCAGGGCGCTACCGGCGCCTCCGTTGCTGCCCCGATTGGCCGTGCACTCATTGACGCGGTCGAACAGGCGGGTCGATAAGCATGGATGCCCACCAAGTTCAAGACATCGTTGGCGACCGATATCACGTTCGCCGTCTGCTCGGCCGTGGCGGCATGTCCACCGTCTGGCTTGCCGACGACGCCACCAGCGGCGAACTGGTTGCAATCAAACTTCTGAACCAGGAGTACTCGGACAACTACGAGTTCCGGCAGCGTTTCCAGAACGAAGCCGCCGCTGCGCGCAGCGTCAACAGCCCAAACGTGGTGAAGATTGTCACCTACGAGGAAGGCGACATCGGCAGCCACGGCGCGTGTTACATCGTCATGGAGTACATCCGTGGCGAATCTCTGTCGCAGGTGCTGCAGCGACGTCGCACCCTGCCAGAGCACCTGATGCTCGACGTGCTGGAGCAGACTGCACACGGCCTGTCGGCAATTCACGCTGCGAACCTTGTCCACCGCGACATTAAGCCGGGCAACCTCCTGGTGACGCCGGAGGGCACCGTGAAGATTACCGACTTTGGCATTGCCAAAGCCGCTGAAGCGGTGCCTCTGACGCGTACCGGCATGGTCGTCGGTACCGCGCAGTATGTCTCACCGGAGCAGGCGCAGGGCAAACAGGTGAGTCCGGCGACTGACATCTACTCGCTTGGCTGTGTCGCCTACGAAATGGTGGCCGGCGCCCGGCCCTTCCAGGGCGACTCCACCGTCGCGGTTGCCGTGGCACACATCAACGAGGCTCCGCCTGCGTTGGCGCCGACGGTCAATCCGCATATCCGCGAACTTATCGGCATTATGCTGCGCAAGGATCCGCAGCGTCGCTATGCCGATGGCCGTGAGCTGGCACAGGCTGTTTTGCGAGTGCGCGCGGGGCACCGCCCACCACAGCCGCGTGGTGTGACCCCAACGGTGCACCGTCAATCCAACGCTGCCAACCCGGCGACCACCGAACTCGGTGCCATGACGCGACCGCCCATGCCGGTGTCGCAGCCACCGCAGCAACCGCAGCGGCCACCGCAGCAACCCGCCCGACAGCGTAAGCCGGCAAAGAAGCGCAGCGGCTGCGGTTGTGGCTGCGGCAGCATTGTGCTGTTGGTGCTGCTAGTGTTGCTGGCCGGTGCTATCGCGGTCGTCTATTCGCTGTCGACTACCGGTTCACTGCCAACCATTCCGAACTTGGAGCAGTACATTCCGAACCAGTCACAGCAGCAGACCACAGAGGAAAACACCGACCCCAACGACGGTTCTGGTTACGGTTGGTCGGGCGACAATTCCGGTAACTGGGGAAATAACGACGGCGGCAACTCTGGTGAAAACTACGGCGGCAACAATGACGGTGCCTCTGACAGCTCCACTGAGCAGGACACCAGCGAGACCGCTCCGGATACGTCCGAACCGACTCAGGATTCGGGCAACGACAGTGGCGACGACAGTGGCGACGACTCCAGTGGCGGTGGTCTACCCGGTATTCAATTGCCCTTGGGAAATGACTCCGGTAATACCTTGGGGACTCCAGATGCACAGTAATATTCAGGTACAAGATGTTTTGGTGGAAATCCTTCCGAAGGGACTGACGAACAATGTCTGGCAATGACGATCTCCTCTCCGGCCGTTATCGGCTCGGCGAGCTCATTGGCGTTGGCGGCATGTCCGATGTCTACCGCGCTGAAGATACTGTTCTCGGTCGCTCTGTCGCGGTCAAGATGATGAGGGCCGACCTTGCCAGGGATGAGAACTTCCTCGCAAGGTTCCGTCGTGAAGCGAAAAACTCAGCGCTGCTGAATCACCCGTCGATCGTGTCGGTGTACGACACCGGCGAGACGGATAGCCCGATGGGGCGCGTGCCTTTCATTGTCATGGAGCTGATTCAGGGCGAGACCCTGCGTGATCTTGTTCGTCGTGAGGGGCGGCTCGACCCGAAGAAAGCCGCATCGATCATGGCATCGGTGTGTGATGCGCTGACGGCATCCCACCATGCGGGCATTATTCACCGCGACATCAAGCCAGCGAACATCATGCTGACCAACACCGGCAAGGTGAAGGTGATGGACTTCGGCATCGCTCGCGCGCTCGGTGATTCCACCACGATGACGCAGACTGCGGCGGTGCTGGGTACCGCGCAATACCTCTCGCCGGAGCAGGCGCGCGGTAAGACCGCCGACGCCCGTTCCGATATCTACGCTGTCGGCTGCGTACTTTTCGAGGCCGTCACGGGCGCCCCGCCATTCACCGGTGAAACCCCTCTTTCTGTCGCTTACCAGCACGTTCAGGACCAGCCGCCGCGGCCTTCAGGGAAGCTCAACACCGACCCGAACACGGCTCAGGCCCTCGACGCGGTGCTTCTGACCGCGATGGCCAAGGATCCGATGGAGCGCTACGACTCTGCAGAGGACTTCGCCCAGGATTTGCGTCGTCTTGCACGCGGCGAGGATCCGTTGGCGCTGGCGCACCACGGCGCGCATGACGACGACGCGAAGACCACCGAATTCCTTCCGGCAACTCCGTCGGATGCTGAGACCCGGGTGACCCCTGCGCAGCAGGCAACTCCGGCCGCTGTCCCTGCTCCGGCTCCGGCTCCGGAACCGGAGAGAGTGGCTGCCCAGCCGGAAGCCCCTGCTCAGATCGCTAACACTGACGAGCCTGAGAAAAAGAAGGGTGGCGCAGGAAAGACTGTCGCACTGGCGGCTGCTGCGCTGGTCGCTCTCGGCGGTGTCGGCTACGGCGCCTACCAGCTTTTCAACTCGTCCACCGAGGTCGAGACCGTCGCCATTCCGCAGGTCGAGGGCCTAAATGTCAATGAGGCAACGCAGGTTCTCGAGCAGGCTGGTTTCGTGGTCAACCGCGTCGACGAGCCGAACCCAGATGTGCCCCGAGACACGGTGATTGCCACCGAACCGGGTGTCGGATCGGGGTTGCCGCAGGGATCTCGTATCAAGCTGCGCGTATCTTCGGGCCCAGAGTTGACCAATGTGCCGGATGTACGCGACAAACAGGCAGAGGAAGCTCGCCGCCTGCTCGAGGAGGCGGGGCTTGTCGTCAATCCGAAGCTGCAAGAGGAACCGAGTGAGGACGTTCCGCGCGGCAATGTCATCGAGCAGTCTCCAGCTGCCGGTTCTCAGGTGTCGAAGGGAACCCGCGTAACTTTGACTGTCTCCTCCGGTATCGAGACCAAGACTGTTCCGGATGTCACTGGTCAGAGGTTGGATTCCGCCCGCACGACCCTCGAATCCGCTGGTTTCGTTGTCGAGGTGGTGGAGGTTGACTCCACTGAGGAACAGGGAACCGTTGTTGAGGTTCCCCAGAAGGGCACGGAGCTCACCGTCGGAACGACTGTCGAGCTGCACGTTTCGCGCGGCAACCAAATTAAGATGCCACGAGTTGAGGGCCAGACTCGCAGTGATGCGGAGAAGGCACTCACCAATGCCGGCTTCGAGGGAACTATCCGCACCGAGGAAGTCACCACGCTGGATCTGTCCAAGGTCGACCACGTGGAGAAGGCCAACCCGTCAGCCGGCTCCAAGCTCAACAAGGACGGCGAGGTCACCCTGCGCGTCTACCGGCTGGGGGTCGCCCCGGAGAGCTCTTCAGAGGAACGGCCTGCTCCGGAACCTCCCATAAGGCTGCCGGATCTGCTGCCTAACTAGCGGCTAGTGTGCCAGCACGTCTGAGAAGGCGCGCTGGTACACCGCCTGCTGCTCTTCCAACTCCGCCAGGAGTTCCTCGGTGTACTCGCCGCCGGCCAGTCGCAGCCAATTGACCAGCATGCGGTGCCCGTACTGGGTGAGTACCGACTCCGGGTGGTACTGCACGCCGTGAATCGGCAGGTCGCGGTGGCGCATCGCCATCAGCATGCCCGAATCGGTGAATGCCGTGGCAATGAGTTCCTCCGGCAACGTCTTCGGATCCACCGTCAACGAGTGGTAGCGCGTGGCAATAAAAGGACTGGGCACATCGGCCAGAACACCCGTGCCGTCATGAGTGACCGGGGAGGTCTTGCCGTGCAACAGCTCGTCGGCACGCACGACCTGCGCACCAAAGACCTCACCAATCGCCTGGTGACCCAAGCACACACCCAACACCGGTGTCGGCTCGTCCTGCCTGCTCACCGCGCGAATAATGTCCTCTGTCCATCCCGCATTGGACGGCTCACCGGGACCGGGCGACAGTAGGATTGCATCAAATTGCTTTACGACGTCGTCAACATCGCGGAGACGCGCATCATCATTGCGCCAGACAGTAACCGTTTCGCCGAGCTGGCCTATGTACTGGACCAGATTGAATACGAAGCTGTCATAGTTATCGACGACGAGAATCTGCATAACTGGGAATTCTACTGCCTGCGAACTTCACTGGTAAGTTCGGATGCAAAGTTTACAATTATGCATATACCGCGGGAGTGTAGATACCGCGCTGATCGCAACCTGCTGACCACAACCTAAGGAGTTTAAAGCGCTATGCCTAAGGCAAAGATTGAAAGCACTAATTCACCACAATCCGGTGGCTCCTCTGTCAGCCGTACCCCGGTCAAAATCAATAGCACTCAGACACCGGTGTGGTACAAGGTGCTGATGTTCGGGTTCATGCTGATTGGTTTGGGCTGGCTGCTGGTCAACTACATCGCGGGTCCGCATATTCCGTTCATGGTGACTTTGAACGCATGGAACTACGTCATCGGCTTTGGTCTTTTCATTGTTGGTCTGCTGATGACTATGGGTTGGCGTTAGTCAGCTCTAATACACCGCACTCCTCAGGCGCATCCATTATTGGATGCGCCTTTTTCATGCCTAAAAACCCAGGTCAATTCACCCCCGTCAATACCCCCGTTTCCCACACGTTTTTCGGCGAATGAGGATTTCCCTCCTACTGATCACGCAAAAAAGTTATCCACAGAAACCTGTGTAACAATCATGTAATTTGTGGATAACTGTGGAGAGATTTCGTCCCAAATTTCTCACGGGTTACGTGACAGAAACCGTAAAGCATGACAACTTTGGTTCTATCCCCTGTGTCCACAGTATCCACAGCCTGTGGATAACTCTGTGAACAAGTAACATAGTTGCAAGTCAAGTTATGCGTAACTCCAATATTCTGCGGAGTTCGACCACTTTCGAACGCTGGTTCGTAAATTACAAGAATGGAATTATCCACACATGTGCACAAGTCTGTGGACAACTGTGAATTGTTGTAATTTGTGAAAATTGGGACCCGTAACGTGCTTCTTGGCCCGTGTTCACCTAGGTGAACAGTGGAGTATTTTGTCCACAGGGCTGTGGACATGTGGAGAATTAACACGATGTGCTACTACCCCCACTACCCCTAAACACAACATTGAAGTTACGGGCCGTCGTAAAGCGAAAATGGGCATGAAAAAACCCGCCCGGAACAACCGGACGGGTTAAAGAGCGTAGAAGCTAGCGGATTACTTCTCGATGTCGATGGAGGTAATCACGACCGGCTCCAGCGGGCGATCCCAGTGATCCGTAGCCACACGAGCGATCTCGTCGACAACCTTCTTCGAGGCGTCATCAGCGACCTCACCGAAGATGGTGTGAGCGCCATTGAGGTGCGGGGTCGGAACAACGGTGATGAAGAACTGGGAACCGTTGGTGCCACGACCGCCGCGCTTGCCGGCGTTTGCCATAGCGAGCAGGTACGGACGATCGAACTGGAGCTCCGGGTGGATCTCATCGTCGAACATGTAGCCCGGGCCGCCGGTGCCGGTGCCCAGCGGGTCACCACCCTGAATCATGAATCCAGCGATGATGCGGTGGAAGATGGCCTCATCGTAGAACGGGCCGGACTCGGTGCCAGAGGCGTTCTGCCCCTTGTACTCCTTGGTGCCTTCTGCCAGGCCGATGAAGTTGTCGACGGTATTCGGCGCGTGGTTGCCGAACAGGTCAATCACGATATCGCCATGGTTGGTGTGCACAGTTGCAGTAGCAGTCTTAATAGTCACATTCCTTAGGATACCGACCTTGGTGGCCAATTGCTCCTACTGGTGAGTTTCTCCGTGGCAGAAACCAGCGAAAACGTTTCTCAAGATAAGGAAAAGAGTTCTTCGTTGACCCCCATGGAGGCCAAATAGTGCCTAAGCTGGAATGTGAGCCTGCTGCAAATATTTCGGCGCTAGGCCTATCTGGGCCCTAGCTCTTGGACTTAGAAGCATCTTGGTCTCAGAGGCACTGGCGCCGCAGCAGTATTAATCATTGATTGAGAATTAAAGGCGATGCCTGTTGGCGACGCACTAATAAAGGAGAGTCATGAACCCCAACGCAATCTCGCTGGCTGTCAAGGGACTGAAGTCCGCTTACGACAGCTACTCGGATTACCGGGACAAGAAGGCTGCAGAGCTCTACGACACGATGCAGGAGGCTAAGAAGGTGGCAGCTGCACAGAACGAGGCAGCAAAGGACGCAGCAACCAATTGGGCGGAAGACGTTAAGGAAAAGGTTTCCGACGCCCGCGATCAGCTCGCTGAGCAGGCCGAAGAACTGACCGGCAAGGTTGAGACGAAGTCCAAGGAGACCAAGAAGCAGGCTAAGAAGGCTGCGAAGCAGGCCGAGAAGGACGCTAAGCGCAAGGGCAAGAAGACCCGTTGCAAGGCTCGCTGCGAGGCTAAGAAGGCTGAAAAGAAGGCCAAGAAGGCTCGCAAGGACCTCGAGGTGCGTACCCAGAAGGCTATCGACAAGGTAACCGGTAAGGAAGAGCAGCGCGCCAAGAACGGTCGCATCGCAACCGCTTCCCTGGTCTTCGCTGTTGTTGCAGCAATCGTCGGTGTCATTGTTTGGAAGCTGCGCAAGGACGACAAGCTCCCGGTTGACCCAGCTCCGTACCAGCAGAAGGCCCAGGAAGTTAAGCACAAGGTCGAAGAGAAGGCCGCAGAGGTCAAGGAGACCGTTGAAGAGAAGGCTTCCGAGGCTAAGGAAAAGGCTGAAGAGGTAAAGGGCAAGGCAGCCGACAAGGCCGACGAGGCCAAGGACAAGGCTGCTGAGGCCAAGGAGACCACTGAGGAGAAGGCCGCAGAGGCTTCCAAGCAGGCTCAAATCAAGGTCGACGAGGTCAAGACCGAGAAGAAGAACGCTGACGACGCTAAGAAGATCTCTTCCAAGCCGTCCAAGCCGGCTCCGAAGCCGGGTCAGGCTCGCAAGAAGTAAATAGGCGGCTAGATGTACTGCTCGGGGACGTTGATCAATCGTGAGAACGGCGGCTGGTTGTCGCAGGCCGTGTGCGGGCGGTGCTGGTTGTACTGGTGCAGCCAATCCGGCAGGGCGTCGCGTCGTTCTTGCTCGCTGGTGTAGCAGCGGGCGTAGGCCCACCCGTCGGCCATGGTCCGGTGGAAGCGCTCTACCTTGCCGTTGGTCTGCGGCCGGTACGGACGCGTCCGCTTCGGGGTGATCGAGAGGGCCTCGCAGGTGTCCCGCCACAGGTGCGAGCGATAGGCGCCACCGTTGTCGGACAGCACCCGCTCCACGGCGACGCCGCGATCGGCAAACCACGCCACAGCCCGATGCAGGACCCCGACCGCGGTGACGGCGGTCTCGTCGTCGTGGACCTCGGTGTACGCGACGCGGGAGTGGTCGTCAATGACGGTGTGCACGAACGCGTACCCGAGCCTGGGGTTGTGCCACTTGCTCTTCGGCTTACCCGGTGTCGCCGTTCGGTTGTGGTCGCCCTGGCGGCGGCCGACGTAGCGCCAGCCGCCGCCGTCGGGGATGTTCCCGAGCTTCTTCACGTCCACGTGGACCAGGGAGCCGGGGTGGGGGTGTTCGTACCGGCGGATCGGTTCGCCAGTCTCGCGGTCCATGTAGGAGAGCCGGTTCAGTCGGGCACCGGCCAAGATGCGGTGGACGGTCGAGGGCGCGATGCCGAGTCGGGCGGCGAGCTGCACGGGGCCCTCACGCAGCCGTATCCGCAGGCTGACGCACCGCTTCGTCGTCGCCTTGTCCGTCTTGTTCGGTGAGGTCTTCGGCCGGGACGAGCGATCCTGCATCGACTCGCCGGCGCGATAGCGGTCGACCCACCTCTTCACGGTCGGCCAGGAGACCTGGAAGCGGGCGGCGACTTCGCTGATGGGCCAACCGTCGTCGACGACGAGCTGGGCCACCTTGAGCCGGTGGCGAGGTGTCAGGGTGGCGTTGGCGTGCATCACTCCTCACCTGCTGCGACGGGCGTCGTCCGCGGCGTTCGGAGTTGCCCCAGGACTGCAAGGAGGATCGTCGTGGCGAGCGGCACGAGTCCGGCGGCGATGAACAAGCTGGCAGCGGCGATGTGTCGGCTGAGGAGTCCGGTGAGTGCGATGGACAGTGGCATGAAGGCGATGGAGATGAAGAAGTCGAGGCTGGCGACTCGGCCGAGCATCTCCAGCGGTACGTGTTCCTGCAGGACCGTGCCCCAGATGACCATCCCGACTCCGATCGACGCACCGTAGACCGCCAGTCCGGCGCTGATGATCCACGGATTGTTGGTGAGTGCGGGGATGGCCAGTGGAAGGCAGCCGAGTACCCATGCGCCGACCATTACGGGCAGGAAGTGTGAGGGGGTGGGCCATGAGCCGGCGACGAGGGAACCCACCAGGCCGCCGACGCCCAGAACTCCGAGGACGACTCCGTACACAGCCGGACCGTTGTCATGGGTCGAGCGTATGACCGCGGGCAGGAGAACTTCCAGCGGACCGGTCACGGCCAGGCCCATGGCGGCCGCCAACAGCACGCTGGAGCGAACCCAGCGCGTGCGGGCGACGTAGCCGAACCCGTCGAGCAGGTCCCGCAGCGCAGAGGTGGCCGGAGCTTCGGCGTCGGTCTCGGCTGAGCAAGGGGCAGGAAGCCGCAGGGCGGCGATCAGGGCGAGTCCGAGCGCGCCGGCGATGAGGTACCCGCCCGCGGCGGGCATGCTGGCACCGATGACCGCTCCGACGGCGGCGGGCGCAATTGCCTGTCCGACCAACGGGCGGGCGGCGCCTTCGAGGCCGTTGACGGCCATTAAGTCGTCGCCGTCCACCAGGACTGGCACCAGCGCCGTGTAGGCGGGGAAGAAGAATGCGGTTGAAGTGCCAATGATGAACGCGGAGACCGCGAGCATCCAGAAGGTGACAATGTCGAGGATTGCTGCCGTGGACGTCGCGGTCGCGATGGTGAGGTTCAGGGTGAGCACGCTCACGATGACGGACTTATTGGGGAACCGGTCTGCGATTACGCCAGCTGGGAGGGATCCTGCAAGCAGGCCAATGCCGCTCCAGACTACGACACCCGACAGGGCGGCTGGCGTGGCGCCCAGGTCGAGGGTCTGCATGGCAAGGTAGAGGGCCCAGGCACCCTGGGCGAAGATGGTCAGCACCATCGCTGCGAACAGCTGACGGTACGTGGGGATGGTCAAGGGGTGAAGCGGGTTCATGGCATGTCCTTCAGGTCAAGGTTCAGGTGGGGCCAGTCGGCCAGGTCGTGGAGCATCTGACGGTCATGCGTGGCAACGATCACCGCGCAGGAGGTCTGCAGCAGCTCGGTGGTGATGTCGTCGACGAGGCTCGATGACAGATGGTTGGTGGGCTCGTCCAGGAGCAGCAGGTCTGGATCCTGGGCCAGACACATGGCCAGGTGGAGACGGCGTTGCTGTCCTTGCGACAAGCGCCCCACCGGCGTGCCGGTTGCGGAGGCTTCGAGCAGCCCGAGCGAGCCGAGGGACGGCGCCTGAGCTCGACGGCCTAGCTTCGCCAGGTAGGCCTCATAGACCTCGTGTGCGGGGCTGGAGCGGTCCCAGTCGGGGACCTCTTGGGACAGCAGAGCGATGCGCGCTCTCGGATTAACTCGCACATGTCCCGTGGTGGGGGCCAGCCGCCCTGCGAGAAGTGCCAACAGGGTGGATTTTCCCGCGCCGTTCGGTCCGGTGACCACCAACCGGTCACCGCCGTTCACGTCGACCGAAACCGGAGCGTCCAATCGGCCCTTCACAGTAACCTGGGTGGCGTTCATGATGCTCTGTCCGGCACGGGTTGCCGAGGCGGGCCACGCAAGACGCAGTGGCGGCGCCGGGACGCCGATTTCATGACTTTTCAGGTCTTCGATACGTCGGTTGAAGGCTTGGACCACTCCAGCAGCGCGTGTGGCACGTTGGTGCTTGCCTGTGCCCTTTTCAGGTCTCCATCCACCCTGGGACAGGCGGGAGCGTGCGTCGGCGGCGGCGCGGGTCAGTTCCTGATGCCGGGCGACCTGGGCGGCATGGTCTTGCTCCCAGGCGGCCCGTTCTCGTTGCCGCCCTTCGATCCAGCCCTCGTAACCGCCCGCGTAGGTGCGCGGAAGGCCATCGCGGGTCGGGTCGAGGTCCAGGAAGCTGGTCGCCACGTCGCGCAGCAGGGCGCGGTCGTGGCTGACTAAGGCCAGGCCACCGGGGTGGTCCCGCAGGCGCTCAGTCAGGAAGGACAGCCCTGCAGCGTCCAGGTGGTTGGTGGGCTCGTCCAGCAGCAACAGGTCAGGGGTCGATCCGAGGGCGACCGCCAGCCGTACCCGGTACCGCTGGCCGACCGACAAGGTCGACAGGACCCGATCGCGGTCGCTACAGGCGTTCAGGCCCGCCAGGGCGATGTCAACACGGCGGTCTGCATCCCAGGCGTCCAGCCGCGTGGCCGCCTCGAGTGCGGCGGAATAAGCGTCGGCCGCGTCATCGCCCGCGGCCAGCGCCGCGGTAGCCACGTCGAGGGCCTGCAGAGCGGCCCTGGATGGGGCGGTCGCCTCGGCAATGAGGTCACCGACCGTGCGATCGCCCTCGGTGGCCATGTCCTGCTTGACCAGGACGAGGGAACCCACCCGGGTCACCACTCCCGAGTCGGGTTTCAAGATCCCCGCCAGTATATGGAGCAAGGTGGTCTTGCCCCGGCCGTTGTCGCCGACGATCGCCAGTCGCGACCCGGTGGAGACGGTGACGTCAGTCCCACTCAGCAGCGGCCTGTCGCCGAGTGTCAGGTGGAGTGATTCAGCGCGGATGTGTGCAGCGGGCCCTTGGGATGTCCCGATCCAGGCACATGATCGTAAAGGTTCTGTGGTTGGCATTGCGTACTTTCAGCTCGTCATGGAGCCGGGCACCACGAAGCGGCCGCCCGGCAGATGGCCAGGACGGCAGACGAGAGGTCATAAGGGGTCCCGCCGCCGTCAGCGGACGGAACGCAGCTTCATCGAGGCGATGCCTGAGTACATGCGGCCGAGGATACAGAGCCCGGGCGATGCCACGCAAGTCAACTAACGTCCCCGGTCAGTACAGCTAGATAGCCAAAAGCCTTTTCACGCCCGATTGTTCTGTGCAGTTGATGCGCAGGCGGTCGGGCGTTTTTGGTTAAGCAGCAAACCTGACAACTTCAGAAAGACGGGCTGCAAATGTGAAACTGTGCAAGTTTATGACAGTTTCAAGCCATTTTTCACGCCATTTTTGTCATAAACGCAGTCAGTAACTCGGCGTTCTTGCCCCCTCCCCTTCTACATCCCCAAAACGCAAAAATCCCCCGGCCTTACGACCGGGGGATTTTGTTCCTTGTGGAGCTTAGGGGAATCGAACCCCTGACCTCCTGCTTGCAAAGCAGGTGCTCTACCAATTGAGCTAAAGCCCCGTACACCGAGCAATTATACCTTGTTCGGCAGTGGGCCTAGGAGGACTTGAACCTCCGACCCCTTCGTTATCAGCGAAGTGCTCTAACCGCCTGAGCTATAGGCCCCGTGGAACGAGATATAACTTAACCCGTAACCATGACACTTCACAAATCGCCTGGTCAGAGGCCTAAATATTGAGTTAAAAAGCAGTCATTAAGTAGTCATTACGGCTACTCCATAACCAGATCACTGAAAACACCTCTGAACCAACGCGGCCCCGGGGCCACCGAACGGGGGTGACACCGGGGCCAGCGGGAGGCTAGGCAGCCTAGTCGTCGTCGGCAAGCGAAATCTTGAGACCTCCGACGAGACCGCCGCAAGCGTTGTAGATGACCGCGCCGAGGGCCATGAGCCCAATCGACAGCACCCACCACAGCGCTCCTACAGCGGCCGCCAGGCCAAGGACGAGACCCGCGCTGATGGAATCCTCCCCGCCGACCATTTCACTAATCGGAGCGAGCAATCCCATCCCGGAGAGCAAGAGGTAGAGCAGGCCAACCGCGGCAAGCCAGACGAGGAAGCCAATGAAACCAGTGGCCGCCGTAATGCGCATGGCGGACCAGGGGCTCACCTTGTCGACTACCAAGTTAGTTTCGGCCATACGCTTACTCCTTCTCCGCCTCCGAGTCACCGGACTCAGCGGCACCGGTGCTCTTGGTCGCGCCGGTGCGCTTCGGGACTACGTCCAAGGTTCCGGCCTCAGAGACCTTAGAAGCGGTCTCTTCGCCCTCATCCTCGACGTTGCGGTCGATAGCCAGCAGTTCCACGCCGTCAGCGAGGTTGACCAGGCGCACGCCCTTAGTGGCACGCGAGGTGGCGCGAATCTCGTTGACGTTGGTGCGGATGATGTCGCCGGCGGAGGTGACAGCGAAGATTTCGTCGTCGTTGTCGACCACCAGGGCACCCATCAGCGGTCCACGCTTCGGGTCGTACTTGAGCGTCAGCACGCCCATACCGCCGCGGTTCTGCGGGGTGTACTCGCTGAGCTTGGTCTTCTTGCCGAAGCCGCCGGTCGTGGCGACCAGCAGGTTGTGCTCTTCCTCGACCACGACCATGCTGAGCAGCTTGTCGTCGCCCTTGAAGCGCATGCCCTGGACACCGGCGGTGGCGCGGCCCATCGGGCGCAGCGCGTCGTCGGAAGCCGTAAAGCGGATGGCCTGGCCACGCTCAGAGACGAGCAGCAGGTCATCGTCAGCAGAGCACAGACGAGCACCGATGAGGGAGTCGCCTTCGCGCAGGTTGATGGCAATCAGGCCAGCGGAGCGAGCAGACTCGTAGTCCTCCAGGCGGGACTTCTTGACCTTGCCTTCGCTGGTGGCCAGCACCAGGTACGGGCTGTCCTGGTAGCTCTGAATCTGCAGCACCTCGGCGATGCGCTCTTCCGGCTGGAATTCCAGCAGGTTGGCGACATGCTGACCGCGGGCGGCGCGAGTGGCCTCCGGCAGTTCGTAGGCTTTGAGACGGTAGACGCGCCCCTTGTTGGTGAAGAACAGAATCCAGTCGTGCGTGGAGCAGACGAAGAAGTGGCGGACGATGTCGTCCTGCTTCAGGTCCGCGCCGCGTACGCCCTTGCCACCACGGCGCTGTGCCTTGTAGGCATCGACCTTGGTGCGCTTGGCGTAGCCCGTGGAGGTAATGGTCACGACCACGTTTTCGCGGGCGATGAGGTCCTCTTCGGTGACGTCGCCCTCAGCGGCCACGATCTGGGTACGACGGTCATCGCCGTACTTCTCCACGACCTCGCCCAGCTCTTCCTTAACGATGGCGCGCTGACGCTCCGGCTTGGCCAGGATGTCCTTCAGGTCGGCGATCTCGAGCTCGATCTCAGCCAACTCGTCAATAATCTTCTGGCGCTCCAGAGCAGCCAGGCGACGCAGCTGCATCGCCAAAATGGCGTCAGCCTGAATCTCGTCGATTTCGAGCAGACCCATCAGGCCCGTGCGCGCGGTATCAACCGTGGCAGACCGGCGAATCAGGGCGATGACCTCGTCCAACATATCCAGGGCCTTGACCAGGCCACGCAGGATATGGGCGCGCTTTTCCTTCTCGTCCAGGCGGAACTGGGTCCGTCGAACGATGACCTCAATCTGGTGGGCGACATACAGCGTCACCATCTGGTCAATGCGCAGCGTACGCGGCACACCGTCGACGATGGCGAGCATGTTCGCACCGAATCTGGTCTGCAGCTGGGAGTGCTTGTACAGGTTGTTCAGCACCACACGCGGTACGGCGTCGCGCTTGAGCTTGACGACGATACGCATGCCCCACTTCAGGTCGGATTCATCATCAATCGAGGCAATGCCCTGCAGACGACCATCCTTGACCTGATCCGCGATGTTGGCAATCATGCGGTCCGGGTTGACCTGGTACGGCAGCTCAGTGATGACAATCGACTGACGGGTGCCCTCCTGCTCAATCGAGGTCACACCGCGCATGCGAATCGAACCACGGCCGGTGGTGTAGGCCTCCTTGATGCCCTTGTCGCCGACAATTTGGGCGGCAGTTGGGAAATCCGGGCCCTTGATGCGCTCCATGACCGCATCCAGCGTGGTCTTTTCATCCGCTTCCGGGTTGTCCAGGCACCAGTTGATGGCATCCGCGACCTCACGCAGGTTGTGCGGTGGGATATTGGTGGCCATACCGACGGCAATACCGCCAGAGCCGTTCATCAACAGCTGCGGGACACGCGACGGCAGAATAACCGGCTCTGTCGTACGACCGTCGTAGTTCGGCTGGAAATCGACGGTGTTTTCGCGAATGTCGCGCACCATTTCCATGGCCAACGGCGTCAGACGGGCCTCGGTGTAACGCATAGCTGCGGGGCCGTCGTCACCGCGGGAGCCGAAGTTACCCTGACCGTCGACAAGCGGATAGCGCATGGACCACGGCTGCGCCATGCGCACCATGGTGCCGTAAATAGCGATGTCGCCGTGCGGGTGGTAGTTACCCATCGTGTCCGAAACCGGCTTTGCGGACTTCACATAGCCGCGCTCCGGGCGGTAGCCGTTGTCGAACATGGCGTAGAGAATGCGGCGGTGCACCGGCTTGAGACCATCACGGATCTCCGGCAGCGCACGGCCAACAATCACGCTCATGGCGTAGTCGATATAGCTCGACTGCATCTCTTCATTGATGTCGATCGGGCGAACCTGGTGGCCCAATACTCCACTTCCGAAAGATGAGCCGTCGTTGTTGTTATCGTCGCTCAATGACTGCTTCCTTTACTTAAAAGAGGTTCGCATCCATTCTACAGGGCTTTAGAGCCCGCTTTACGACGCCGTGTGCAACTTTTCGATACCATTGTGGTATCAAATCTGGGTTTTAGGCCTGATAGCGAGAAACAAACTAGCGCAGTTAAGAAGCGCAGTTAGATAGCAGGGAGCAAATGCGATGGCGATGACCTTGAGGCTCACGAAAGAACAGGACACCGCCTTGGCTCTGCTGGCGCACATGGAGGGCGTGTCTAAACACGAGGCCGTCATTCGCGCCATCGAATCCGCCGCCACGAGAGCCCTTCAACAAGGTCAGGCCCGGGAAATTACGGCAAGCGTAATTGATACCGACATGGCGCTGCTGCGAAAGTTGAGCTCCCCAAGGCCCCGCGGAGTACAAGAATGAGCGCGCCCCAGATTCAGCCTCTCAGCGAGGCCGCTATCCTGGCGGCTACCGATGAACTGGTGGCCACAGTGCCGGAATTGGCCGACGCTACACTTGCGAGGCCGTGGACAATCAGCGCTATTGTCGCCGCCAGCTCAGGAGTCATTGCTGGTCACCGTAGCTTTCCCGCGATTTCTGCGGCAGCGCAGGCGGTCGCTTACGCAACGTTTCACGTGAAACCACTAAGTTTTGGCAACACCGCACTGGGCGCACTACTTGCACACATACTCCTCACCACCAACGGCGAAGAGCTGTCATTCGCAGAGACGTGGGAGCTAGTCAAAGGTGGCACTTAGCCGGGGACAGGGCCTAGTCACCCTTTCGGGTAAACGGGCTCGTCGGAATGCGATTGCCGGACTCCAGCCGGCCCGTGTAATACGCCGTGGCCTCACCTTCAGTCAGCTCGACCTCGTACCAGCCATCACGGACATAATCAGCCGTCCGGTCTTGCCCGCCAACCAGAACACGTCCCGCCGCGTGCTCCAAAGTGACTTCCGGCAACGCCTTCGCCGTCTTGCTGAATACACGCAGGAAGCGGTCCGGGCCGCACACGGTAAGTTCGCGCTCCAGGAGTCCAATTCGCAGCTCTAACGTACCGAGCACCGTGTGATGCTCCACCCTATTGCCACTGTAAACAGCAAAAACAGCCTCACGGGAACCGTCATTGACCAGTACAAGATTGCCGTCTTTGAGGTAGGCGTGCAGCCGGTACGGTGTCGGCAGCGCGGTCGCCTGCTCGGACTCCTGCACAGGATAGTCACCGGCCGGCTCCGCCTCCCAGCGCTTCACAAACTCCGGCGCTGGTCCCGGCTGCTCTGGAAGCTGCATTCCCGTAGACGCCGAGAAGTCCAGTGTGGATACCAAATCACCACATACCCGACGACGCCAATCAGTGATATTTCCGCAGCTCACGCCGGTGACTTGCTCCAGGAAACGGATCACCGAAGTGTGATCGAAGACCTCTGAGGACACCAAACCACCCACCGACCACGGTGAAATGACAGTCATCGGGACGCGGAAACCGAGCCCCTTCGGCTTGCCCAGGTACCACTCCCCCGGCTCATTCTTCGGCGGCAGCGGCGGCACCACATGGTCGAAGTAACCATCAAACTCGTCAAAGTTAATCAGGAAGACGGTCTTGGCCCACACCTCCGGGTTGGAGGCCAACGCATCCAACAGGCGGTAAGTGATATTCGCCGACTGAATCGGCGAGGACGCTCCCGGGTGCTCGCTTTCCGCGGCCGACGGCACAATCCAGGACACCTTTGGCAGCTGTCCGGATTCAACGTCCCGTCGGAAAGCATCAGCGAGCGTGCCCGGCTGGCGACGGTAAAGTGCACGATCGTAGAGATTCCGTTCCGCCTCAGGCAGCTTCTCCACAGCGGCATTCAGGCGGTCGACCATCTCCTGCTGCTCTGCAGTTGGCGGCATCCCATCGCCCAGTTCCAGCAGCTCCTCGTGGAAGCCCGTCATGTCGAGACCAGGCAGCCCGGCCTCACGAATGACCTTGCGGCCAATATTTCGAAACGCGGCGAAGAAATCCAGGTTGTTGTCCGTGTAGTTATCCCACTCCTGGTAGACGCGCCATGGCACCCCAGCCGCCGAGAGATCCTCGGCATACGTGCGCCACCTGTACCCCGGGTGCGTCGGCTCGTACGCCGCATTGCCAACCGCTCCAGTCCCCCACGGTTCCTTTCGGGTATCACCCGAAAACAGGTAGTTGCGGTTCGGGCTTGTCGACGTAGGCATTGAAGAAAAGTAGCCATCACAGATAGTGAATGTCTCTGCGAGTGCGAATTGGAACGCGATGTCCTGACGGTCATAGCAGGCCATCGTGCCTTTGCCCTTAGCCTCGATCCAGCCGTTACAGCGGCCGCCGTTTAGTGCAACCTGCCCGTCTTCCCAACCGTGCGGCAAACTTGCAATGTACTCCACCGAGAGATCACCGCGATTAGCGGCGTTGCGAATCAGGTATGGACTGACCCCACTCTGGTTGAAAACGCCCGGCAAAGCGGAATTGTCGTTGTACCCCCGCACACCTCGGAGAGTGCCGAAGTAGTGATCAAAAGAGCGGTTTTCCTGCATCAACACGACAACGTGCTCAACCTGGTCGAGGGAGCCAGCCGGTCGGGGCTGCGCGAGTGCATGGCGCAATGATGGCGGCAGCAGCGTGCTCGCAGCGGTGACAGCACCGACTCCTGCGGCGGTCTGCAGGAAGTGCCGACGGGAAAATTCAGATATATTTTTAGGTGAAGTTGCCATAGGCATCTACGTTAAGAAGCGCAGATTACCAGCTGGAAAATTGCGGTTTAAATTTCCTCAATAAACTGCTCTAGACGGTCAACCACAGCCTGTGGCTCACGCGCCCAGCGATTGTGGCCCAGCCGCTGCTCAATGAACTCGTACTTTGCCGAATTCGGCAGCATCCGTGCCAGCGCCTGTGCGGAAGCCTCCGGGCAGTCACGGTCACCACCACAGTTCAGCAGCAGCGCCGGGGTGGTCACCTTCGGCATCTCAGCGGCGTAGTCGATATCCGCACCGCGCGGTCGCAGAAGACCCGTGCGCGAGAACCGCGCCCACTCCACCACATGGTTACGAGCCTGGCGGCCATAGCCGGCCAAATCAAGCCTGCCCGCTGGCCAATAGCCCAGGATCTGGGACACCACCTGCATAAACGGTGCACCGTAGCGAAGCCGCTTGTACTCGTTGCCAGTAAAACAGTTGTAGTGCGGAGTACCGGAGCCGACCATCACTACGCCGGCCACGTCCGCTTCCGGTCGGGCCAGATACAGCGAGGCAATCTGACCGCCCATGGAATGACACAGCAAGTAGACGGGTAGCTTCTCCCCTGTGCTCTCCCCTGCCGCGAGGTGATCAAACTCCTTGCGAGCCCGCGCCACGGCCAGCGGGTAATCCACCGATGCGAGATCCTGGTAGCCCCAATTGTGACGGCGGGTGGCCACCGCAGTCTGGTTACCCTGGCCGCGTAACTCCGAGGTCAGGACGCAAAAACCCCGACGCTGTAACTCTTGGGCAATCGGCCGGTAGTAGCGAGCACCCATGCCAAAGCCCGGCCAAATAACGACAATGCCCCGAGGCGAACCTTCGGGAAACCGAAGCGCCATCGGGGTCACGGAGCCATCTGGCAATGTCTCCTGCACAATACGTGGCACGACTGGCGGTTCCCCGTTGACCATGCTTCCCCGAGTATCTTCCATTTCATAAACATTAATGGCTGAACGGAGGTTTTGTCAGGGGAACCGACAAGCCGATAACCAGACTTGGTATCGGCTTAGACGTCGAGGAAGCGAACGTCCTTCGCATTACGGGTAATGAACGAACGTCGTGAAGCGACGTCATCGCCCATCAGAATGGTGAACAGTTCGTCCGCCTTCTGCGCGTCCTCGAGGGCGACCTTACGCAGCACGCGGTGATCCGGATCCATGGTGGTATCCCACAGCTCAGCGGCGTTCATCTCACCGAGACCCTTGTAACGCTGAACACCATCGTCCTTGTTGATCTTGCGGTTGGCAGCCAGCCCCTCTTCCAGCAGCTGATCGCGCTCAGCATCGGAGTAGGCGTAGCCCGGCTCACCCTTGGCCCACTTGAGCTTGTACAGCGGCGGCTGGGCGAGGTAGACGTGCCCTTCATCAATCAGCGGACGCATCAGACGGAACAGCAGCGTCAGTAGCAGCGTGGCAATGTGCTGACCATCGACGTCGGCGTCGGCCATCAGCACAATCTTGTGGTAGCGCAGCTTCTCGATGTCGAATTCGTCGTGAATACCGGTGCCCAGCGCCGTAATAATGGCCTGGACCTCGTTATTCTTCAGCGTCTTATCCAGGCGCGCCTTCTCGACGTTCAAGATCTTACCGCGTAGCGGCAAAATGGCCTGGAACAGCGAGTTTCGGCCTGCCTTTGCAGAACCACCTGCGGAGTCACCCTCCACGATGAACAGCTCGGACTGCTTCGGATCCTTCGAACGGCAGTCCGCCAACTTACCCGGAAGACCGCCAAGATCGGTCGCGGACTTACGACGCACCAGGTCACGGGCCTTACGAGCCGCCTGACGGGCATGTGCCGAAGCAATGGCCTTGTTAACAATGGCCTTGGCCTCAGCCGGATTGGCCTCCAGCCAGTGACCGATGTGCTCATTAGTCATGCGCTGGACGAAGGAACGCACCTCGGTGTTACCGAGCTTCGTCTTCGTCTGGCCCTCAAACTGCGGATCGGCGACCTTCACCGAAATCACGGCAGCGAGACCTTCACGGCAATCCTCACCGGAGAGGTTGTTTTCCTTCTCCTTCAACAGGCGGTGCTCACGCGCATAGCGGTTCATCAGCGATGTCAACGCAGAACGGAAGCCCTCTTCGTGCGTGCCACCCTCAATGGTGTTAATGGTGTTGGCGAAGGTGTGCACCGACTCGGAGTAACCCGAGTTCCACTGCATGGCAATCTCGACCTCGTGGCCGTCACCTGCAGCATCGAAGGAAATGATGGTCGGGTGGATGATGTTCTTCGACTTGTTCAGAGTCTCGACATAATCCCGCAGACCATTCGGGTAGTGGAAGACCTTACGGCGCTCCTTCGGCTTGGTGGTCTTCTCTGCCTTCTCCTTCTGCTCCTCAACCGCATCCTTGGCGATTTCAGCGGATTCGGTCTCCGCCTGCTCCGCCAGAGCCTCAGCCTCGAGCTCCTCCTCGGAGACACGCTTGTCCACCAACGTGATGGTCAGGCCCTTGTTCAAAAACGCCATCTCGCGCAGGCGGCGAGAAATGGTGTCGAACTTGAAATCGGTGGTCTCAAAAATCTCCGGATCCGGCCAGAAACGCTGCGTGGTACCCGAACCGCGAGTCTTCTTACCTCGGATAATTTCTTCCGGAACAGCCTGGTCGAAGTTCTGGTACCAGGTGTAGCCATCGCGGATGACCTCGGTTTCCATGCGGGTCGACAGCGCGTTAACCACCGAAATACCCACACCGTGCAGACCACCGGAAACAGCGTAGGACTCGGAGTCAAACTTGCCGCCGGCGTGCAGCTGAGTCATAACCACCTGCACCGTCGGCATACCCGACGGGTGCATTTCGACAGGAATACCACGGCCGTTATCGCGGACCTGAACGCCGCCGTCTTCCAGCAGAGTGACCTCAACATCGGTGGCGTAACCCGCCATCGCCTCGTCGACGGAGTTGTCTACAACCTCCCACACCAGGTGGTGCAAGCCACGCTCACCAGTCGAGCCAATGTACATACCCGGCCGCTTACGCACGGCCTCGAGGCCCTCGAGGATGGTAATCGATGAGGCGTCATATTGATGTTCGGTAGCAGCCACGGTTCGGCGCGTCTCCTATTCTTGGTTCTCTCCCCGCGCAACATTCGTCAGCGCGCGAAAAATAGGCCGGCGGTCAAGCGCTATCAGCGCCAGCCAGAACTACATAGGACTACTAGATAGGTCTG
Source organism: Corynebacterium sp. HMSC063G05 (assembly GCF_001810555.1). NCBI lineage: Bacteria > Bacillati > Actinomycetota > Actinomycetes > Mycobacteriales > Corynebacteriaceae > Corynebacterium > Corynebacterium sp. HMSC063G05. The sequence goes on from NZ_KV801861.1 coordinate 138,868, forward strand.
GCTAGTTTGGAAGTCGATAACGTCTCAAGAACCGCCTGCCGGTTTTCTCCTGCCCATCTTACCCCAACGTAGTCCCCTACTGTGGATATAGCCGATGCGCTCAAAGGACCAAATTTCGCAGTTTTACGCATACCGACGGCTAATCGTAGACCGTTTACCGACCTTTACCCGTAAGTATCACGCGGTCCTCGGCCCTCGATGTGCAATTTGCCCTTGCGCCAATTCGGCGCTTTCGGCCCCAGCACCTTAATTTCCTCAACCACTCCATCCCCGACGCGTTCCGCGATCGACTTCAAAACCTGTCGCTGTGCCAGCCGCAGCTGTGTTGCCCATGCTGTCGATTGGCACTCGACCACCAAAGTGCCGTCCTTGAACTCCTTGACCTGGGAGTGTTCCGCGACAACCTTGCCGACCATCGAATCCCACTCCGTCATAATCACACCGTGGGCAATGTGGATCTGCCAGCCGCGATCGACTACTGCCTTATTCAGCACCGCACCAATCGGCGCAGGTCGACGGTCATATTTCCGGTACAGCCGAATCCCCGCCTCCTTCAATAGGCTCGGCGAAATCACCGTTCCGGCACGATCTCGCACCACTGCTTGCGCTGCCCGCTGCTTATCGACGTCCGCAACGATCCCCTCCGCGGCCTTCACAGGCACACGGCTATCGAGGCCAGACCACGAGCCCTTCTTCTTCGGTGGCCGCTGGAGATTCGGTAACTTGTGACCGCCCTCCTTAGCGGCATCGCGCATGCGGAAGAAAGCGTCACTGATCAGGTCGTTTTCCTCTTCCGGTGAGTTATCCGGCTCCATGTTCTCGACCATACCCGTCACTCTTCCGCGACTGGGTTTTCATCCAGCAGTGAGATTCGCCCCTGCTCAGTCTGCGCCACCGTTACCGTGTGATGGGTCACCGAAGAATCCTCGACCAGTGCCTGAGGCAACTCCTCTCCCACCGCCGAGGTGATCAACACCTGCTCAGCCTGCTGCGCAATTTCCATGAGAGCTTCCCGACGATGCCGGTCGAGCTCCGCAAACACGTCGTCAAGCACCAAAATCGGGTCGGGTCCATCGGCCCGGAGCAAAAAGTACGCGCCGAGACGCAGCGCGAGTGCAAAAGACCAGGTTTCGCCGTGGCTAGCAAAGCCCTTGGCGGGGTCATTGCCGAGAATGAGGTCGAGATCATCGCGATGCGGACCAACGAGACAGGAACCGCGCTCAATCTCCGCGGTGCGGCGCTCCGCCATCTTCGTCAGCAGCAGTGCCTCGAGCAGCTCCGGTTCGCTGGGCAATGGCCCGCCATCCAGGCTGTCGACCTTCGGCGCATAGGCGATCGTGGCTGGGCGCGAGTGCGGGGCAAGCGTGGCATAGGCCTCGCTGACATGCTCGGAAAGCTCGGCGATCAAATCCATACGCGCAGCCATTAACGCCGCTCCCACCTGCGCCAATTGCGCATCCCAGGTATCCAGCGTGCTCAGTGCGGCCTGCCCCTCCGAGGAAGAATAGCCACGGCGCAGCGTCGAGCCCGCCGACTTCAGCAGCGCATTCTTCTGACGCAAAATCTTGTCATATTGAATGCGGATACCGGCGGACAGTGGCCGTCGTAAAGCGAGCAAATCATCGATGTATCGGCGACGGGAAGCGGGCTCGCCCTTGACCAGCGTGAGATCCTCGGGCGAGAAAAAGACCGACTTAACGATCCCCAGCAGCTCCCGCGGAGACTTCAGCCGCGTGCGATTAATCTGCGCCTGATTCGCGCGATGCGGATTGATGAGCAGATGCGCCGTCAGCTCGCGGCCATCATTGACCGCCGTCGCCGAAATGCGTGCCGACGGGGTCCCCGAACGAACCAGCGGAGCATCCGTAGACACTCGATGCGAGCCGAGCGTGGAGAGATACCCAACGGCCTCGACGATATTGGTCTTGCCGTAGCCATTTTGCCCGGTAAATACGGTAATTCCAGGCGTGAACTCGACTTCCAACTCCGGCCAGGAGCGGAAGTCCCGCAAGGACAAATACCGAATGTGCATAGCCGCAAACTAGCCCGGCAGGCGCACAGGCATCAGCAGGTAAGTGAAGTCGGTCTCCGGCGTTGGGTAGAAGCCGTCCTCACCGAGCTCCGGGATAGCTTCCGGCTCTGGAATGAGAATCGCGGGACGCGACGGCTGCGTAAAGCCCAGCAGAACGCGGTGGGAGCGAACAGCGCTGAGCCCCTCGAGCAGGTACTGCGGGTTGAAGGCGATCAGAAGTGGTTCCCCATAGAAGTTGCAGGCCACAGTCTCTTCTGCGTGACCGACCTCGTCGCCATGAGCGGAAAGGACAACCTGGCCGTCGGAGAAGTCCATGCGAATCTGCGCACCGTGATCCGCCATCAGAGACACACGACGGATGGCATCCTGCAGCTGGTCAACACGAGCAACAGCCATGGAGGAATGCTGCTTCGGCAGCAGCGGACGGAACTTCGGGAACTCGGCGTCCAGCAGTCGCGTGGTAGTGCGACGAGGATCGGCGAGGATAGCCAGCAGACCTTCGGAGCCGACCTCACGATCATCAGATCCGTCGCCGAATGCCAAGGTCACTGGCTCGCTGGAAGTGGTATCGAGAGTGCGGGCAGTCTCCGCGAAGGTCTTTGCCGGGATGAGCAGCTTGGTCTCCCCCTCCGGGATCTGCTCCCACTCGAAACTGCGAACCGCCAGGCGGAAACGGTCGGTGGCAGCGAGAGTGACCTCGTTACCTTCGGTTTCCATCCGGATGCCGGTCAGCATCGGCAGCGACTCATCCTTGCCGGCAGCGATAGCGACCTGACCAATAGCCTCAGCCAGCAGAGCAGCACCGACAGTACCGGTAGCAGCCGGAGCTTCTGGTAGCTGAGGGTAATCCTCCAAGGTCAGGCTTGGTAGCTCGAAGCGGGAAGAACCACAGCGAACGATGACCTTCGTGCCATCAAAGTGCATCTCTACCTGCTTATTCGGCAACTTAGAGACAATGTCAGAAACCAACTTGCCATTGACGGCGAAGCGACCGGGCTCATCGACCTCTGCACTAATACGAATCTGAGTCGAGACCTCGTAGTCATAGCCAGCGAGCTGCAGACCATTGTCATCCGCGAGAAAAATCATGCCACGCAGAATCGGCTGAGTCGGGCGTGCAGGCAGGTTACGAGCAACCCAGCTCACCGCACCCGCGAGATCGTCCTTAGCCGCGCGAATACGGACTTCGGTCTGCTCCATCGTTCCTCCACCGGTATTGGATGTCTGTTATTAGCCGTTTATTAGCCGTCTTTTGTGTTGTCAGCGCGCTATGTCAGCACACATGACTGGAGTTACAAAGATTCCATCGTACAACTCTACTGCAGACTGCCAAAGACCTCACTGGGATTCTTGTAGTCCGTCTAGTGCTTAATCGTAGTTCTTACTCGTTCTTGGCATTTTTAAAGTTGTGCGCCAGAGGTTGTTTGCTCGGGGTTGTGCGCAGGCCCCCTTTTATCTAGAAGTTTCTAGAGATTTTTAAAGTCGGGAGTAGTAATAGGGGGTGTGCACATTGTGAAATTACATGATTCCCGCTGGTCTTCGCTGGTTTCGCGCTGTGGATAACCAGTGCGTCTAACTGTGGATAACTTGGGGTGTCTGTGGATAGTGTTCGGGCTTCATCTTTCATCCACAAAATTTACGAGTTGTCCACAGCTCTGTGCACGGAAAAACCGCAGTTAATAACAAGAATTCCGCACGCCGAACCCAAGGTTTTTAAGCCGTTCCACGAGCTCGATCTCGAATGCGTGTGGTCAGGTCGTTGACCTGGTCCTTTGAGGGCTTCTTCTCCTGAATTTCCTTAACAATCTTGCGTTCAGCGTGCAAAACCGTCGAATGGTCACGATTTCCGAACTCCCGGCCAATCGACGGCAACGAAAGCTCGGTGAAGGACCTCGTCAGGTACATCGCAATCTGGCGTGCATGAGCGACCGGGCGAGTCTTACCCGGGCCCACCAAATCTGCAACCGTTAGGTCGAAGTACTCAGCCGTGGTGGAGATGATGATCTCCGGAGTAATCTGCACCTCGATTTCGTCGGCACCGAGGATCTCCTGTGCAAACTTCAAGGTCACAGGCTCATGAATCATGGACGCGTGAGCGCTAATCTGCAGTAGACGCCCCTCGAGCTCACGAATAGAAGATGAGGTGTTCTCCGCGATGTACTGGAGTACATCATGCGGAACGACCAGATCAGACAGCTGTGCCTTCTTCGACAGAATTGCGATTCGCGTCTCCAAGTCCGGGTATTGCAGATCCGGATTGAGCCCCCACTGGAAGCGGGTACGAAGGCGATCCTCCAGAGTCTTAAGCTCCCGCGGTGGGCGGTCCGACGACAGCACAATCTGGTGATTGGACTGGTGCAGGGCATTGAACGTATGGAAGAACTCTTCCTGTGTACCTTCCTTGCCCTCCAAGAACTGGATGTCATCGATGATGAGCATGTCCAAATCGCGGTAGCGACGCTTGAAGGATTCCTGGGCGTCGTCACGCACGGAATTAATGAAGTCGTTGGTGAACTCTTCCGAGGAAACGTAACGAACCCGCAGGTTAGGGTACAAATGCTTGGCGTAGTGACCAATGCCGTGGAGCAGGTGCGTCTTGCCAAGACCCGAACCGCCGGAGATAAACAGCGGATTGTAGGTGCGCCCCGGAGACTCCGCAACAGCGACGGCGGCTGCAGCGGCGAACTTATTCTGCGGACCAATAACGAAGGTCTCGAAGGTGTAGTTCGGGTTGAGGGTGGGCTCCTCGAAAGGCATGCTCATCTCGGTTGGAGTGCCGTGGCTCTCGGAACGGAAAGGACTTGTGACCTGGCGCTGATCAGCAATAGTCATCGGATTCTCGGCAGATGAGTGCGAAAGCCCCTGCGCCATTGAATCCACTGCGTCCATCGATCGGTGCTGTGACTGGGCACTCTGCTGATTATGGACATTCTGCTGGTGTGTCTGCGGCACCTGTGGCGTCTGCGTCGATCCCTGGTGCTGCTCGTGGCGATTGAAGTCATTCGCATCTGCACTGGGGAACGGGTAGTTGCGGCCAGATTGCTGTTGGTGCTGCTGGTTTGGCTGTTGACGCTGAGCCTGCTGCGGACGCGAAGCTGCAGATGGCATCTGCCCCGAGTGCTGTGCAGATGGTTGAGTGGTCTCTGCTGCCTGGCTATCTTCAGCGTCGTCAGCAGGATCGGCAACGGTGATGACCGTTTCCAACTCCTCGCCGGTCAGCGAGGCTAAGACGGCCTCGATAATGCCCTTGAGCTCTTCTTTTACCAGTGCCTGCACCACTGGCGATTGAGTGCTGAGCAGGAAAAAACCTGGAAAGTCACCAGTGTGCGTCACTGACCGCAGCAGTGCCTTGTGTGGCGGGCGTAGTGGTGCAATGCCCAACTCCGGCGCACCTTCTGGTGAAGTCAGGATAGAAACGACCTGCTCCCAGAGTCCACCTGGCAATTCTGGTTGTTCGCTCACTGTGTGAATGTCCTTTTACATGTTTACGTTCATCAAATTTATCGAGGCGACCTGTTTTTGTGGAGTGTTTTTGGCATGGCGAGAGCGCCATATCTGCCCATTTGGGGGCTATTTCTTGTAATTCGCCCTGTGGGGTGTTTCTACACAAGGTGCTATACGCCCCGAGCAGGACTTCCACATGTTTGTCCACACCTGTGGATAAACCTTGTCGCTAATTGACTAACAGTTTATCCACAGTTTGCCCACAATGAAAAATAGCCCCCTAGTCTGCGTTTACCTAGGTAAACACGTTATTTCCCCTGCTCGCTGTGATTCATGGTGTGGAAGTTATCCACAGCTGATGGGATAAACGCCCTGTGGATTGCAGTGCATAGGTTAGTATTTCCACAGGTCAACATCGGTACCGTCGGAAAACTTGGAAAATGATTCTCCAGGTAAATCCGGCGTGTTGATTTGAATTTCTCGCTCGATTCGACGTAACCTATCTGGGTGTTTCATATCCATTGAGATATGAGTCCGAGCTTGTGCTTGGACCCGACAGAACGCATGTAGCTTTCAATCTGTCGGTAAGTAATTTTTCCGTGCATCACGGGAATGCGTCAGACGCATCGCTGCCTCGCACTCGAAGCGAGGAGTTTACTGCGGTGTGTTCAGCGTGGACTCGTGGTCGTTTGAGTTTCAAGGAGTGTCAACCGTGTCGAAGCGGACGTTCCAGCCGAATAACCGCCGTCGTGCACGCGTGCACGGCTTCCGTACCCGTATGCGTACCCGTTCCGGTCGCGCCGTTGTGGCAGCACGCCGCAGCAAGGGCCGTGCCCGCCTGTCCGCTTAAGCAAGAGGACACCGATTTCGGTGCTCCCTCAGAGCAATAAGCTGCGTTCTTCGCGTGACTTCACGGTCACCGTACGACGTGGACGCCGAATCGGACGCAAGACCTTGGTCTTGCATATTCGTGACACCGCCGCTTCTGGCGGTGAAGATAAGACCGATACGCAGATTGCCAGGTTTGGTGGTCCGCGTGTCGGTCTTGTCGTATCTAAAGCTGTGGGCAACGCCGTGACTCGTCACGCTGTATCCCGCAGGCTCCGCCATGTTATGGCCGCGGCCGCGCAGAATCTTCCGTCCACCATGGACATTGTCGTTCGCGCGCTGCCTGCATCTGCCACAGCCACCAGCCAGGAGCTGTCCCACGATGTGCAATCGGCACTCGCCACATACGAACGTCGGCGCTAATTCGCTTGACGACGGCCCCCTCGCTCAGACCCCCGGCGCACGTGTGGCTGAGAGGGCGATTCTCTTCTACCGCCGTCGTATCTCTAATCTGAAGCCCACGAGCACATGTCGTTTTGAACCGACGTGCTCCGCATATGGTCTTGAGGCTGTGCGCCGTTTCGGAGCTATTCGTGGCCTGTGGCTGACTTTCTTGCGCATCTTCCGTTGCGCACCCTGGCATCCGGGTGGCTGGGATCCAGTTCCTGCCACATTCCCCGGCCTGGGTTCGTGGTTGAGGCGAATGCACAGGTAACCTCTAGTAATGCTTAGCCTTTGACGGGGCTTTGTAGACGAAGGCGCGAGTGCGCTGTCCCCTAAAGAACGGAGTGATCTTAGACCGTGCTCAATTTCGTGTATGTGCCGATTTCGGCCATCCTGTGGTTCTGGCATAAGGCCTCAGGTTTCCTATTCGATCCCTCCTCGGGTATCTCCTGGGTGCTGGCCATTATTTTGCTTGTGGTCACCATCCGTATCCTCCTGTTTAAGCCGATGCTGAACCAGCAGCGTTCTGCCATCAAGATGCAGCAGCTCGCTCCTGAGATGCAGGCCATCAAGGAGAAGTACAAGAACGATCAGCAGGCTCAGGCTCTTGCTATGCGCCAGCTACAGAAGGAAATGGGTGTCAACCCGCTCGGCGGCTGTTTGCCGATTCTGGTTCAGATGCCTGTGTTCATTGGCCTTTTCCACGTGCTGCGTTCGTTCAACCGAACGGGTACGACGGGCAATGCGCTCGGCATGTCGGTGGAGCAGAACTGGAATACGCCTAACTACGTCTTCGGTGTAGATGAGGTGCGGTCCTTCCTGCTGGCTCGTGTGCTCAATGCTCCACTGTCCAGTTCGGTTGGTATGGGTGAGGATCAATACGCAGCCTTTACTGTGCCTGGTACGCCTGCGGACTTCACCCGCATGGACATCATGATCGTTGCCATTCCGCTGATTGTTATCGCGGCACTTGCAACGCACTTCAACGCTCGCATGTCTGTTGACCGCACGCGTGCCCGCCAGGAAGCCGGTCTGGTGAAGCGCCAGGAAGGCGTTATGGGTCAGCAGATGGACATGATGAACAAGATGATGCTTTGGTTCTTCCCAATCATGATTCTTGTTACCGGTGCTTTCTGGCACATCGGCCTTCTTGTCTACATGGTGACTAACAACGTCTGGACCTACTTCCAGCAGCGCTACATCTTCGGCAAGCTGGATGAGGAAGAGAAGGAAGCTGTCGCAGCTAAGAAGGCTGCCAAGCGCGAGGCACAGGAGAAGCTCGCTCCGAAGGTTGGCCAGAAGCCAATCAATCCGAAGAAGGGTGGCAAGCGTCAGGCAGCGCAGAATGCGCAGCAGGCGCAGTCCGGTCAGGCCTCTGCAGCGAACAAGGCTTCTAGCCATCTTCCGGATGGTAATTCGGGGAAGGGACAGCAGGGCCCAGTCTCGAAGCCAGCGCCAGGACAGAAACCCGCAAATCGGAAGAACCGGAAGCGGAAAAAGAAATAGCTGAAGTGGAATCGCCCTTCGTCTACATAAGTTAATTAATCGAAACGCCCCGCAGTTGATGCGGGGCGTTTTTGCTTGCCTTGGTACTCTATCGCGCAGACAACGTCGCTGTTATTACAGGCATGTAATTTTCTGTGGGGCCTGGAGTTTGGCATCCAACTCCGGTCAATGTTTCACGTGAAACATGGCTGTTGCACTGTCGTACACTAGGGGTAATGAAAAGCTCGACGGGTGACGGCACAGCTGCCCCATTGGAAAGGTTAGTGGAACTGTTGAGTAACTCCGCGAAAGACGTCGATAATCAAGAAGCCTCCGCAGGTTTGGTCGATCCGGATCTGCGTTCGGTGATAGATACCGTGTTTGGAGGGAATGCCGATCGAGCATACCGCTACCATTCATGGTTGGCTGAGGAGGCTACAGTCCGAGGTTTGATTGGGCCACGTGAAACTCCAAAGCTGTGGGATCGGCACATTATCAATTCTGCGGTAGTTGGAGAAGCGATAGGCAAAGGGCTTCTAGTTGCGGACATTGGTTCGGGGGCAGGCTTGCCCGGGATTCCGCTTGCTCTTGCACGACCAGATTTGAAGGTGGTTCTTGTGGAACCATTGCTGCGCCGTACGACTTTCTTGAACGAGGTTGTGGAAGATCTCGAGCTGGACAATGTGACCGTGGTTCGCGGCCGCGCTGAGGAGAAAGTGGTTCGCGCTGAGGTTGGCCAAGTAGATGTCGTCACTTCTCGCGCTGTTGCCCCTCTTGGGAAATTGGCGGGCTGGTCGCTTCCTTTAGTTAAATCCGGAGGCGCGATGGTTGCACTGAAGGGTGGAACTGCGCAAGAGGAGATTGATCGGGACGCAAAGCTTATTGCCAAGGCGAAGGGAACTAATCCCCGCGTTGTAGAGGTTGGCGGTTCCGTGTTGGGAACTTCGACGTACGCCGTGATTATTCAGAAGAAGTAGGTTGTAAGTCCCCCTCCCCTACTCCACTGCCGGTTCGCTTGTGTTTTGGTTTCGACATTGAGGCGCGTAGTGCCGTCGGGCTAGAGTGGGATAAGTATCGCGGTATGGCAAAGTCCTACCGGCCAAGGTGGATGTTTCACGTGAAACATTTCCACAATCGTCGGCGTCTAACGCTTGTTGGGGCTTGATGATTACGCTTTTGCAGATAGTTACTAAGTTTTTATTCGCACTCCAGTGGCCATGATTGGTGATTGCTGTGCTTGTAAGGGGAATAGTTAATGAGCCGGAAGTCCTGGCAAGACACACCCATCGCTGCGGCAGCTCAACGGGCAGCGCAAGTTAAGGCCCCGAACCGTTTATCGCTTCCACGCCCCGAACGCCCGCGCCGTATTACTATCGCCAACCAGAAGGGTGGCGTGGGCAAGACCACTTCGGCAGTCAACATCGCGTCGGCGCTCGCGCGGCATGGTCTCAAGGTGCTAGTCATCGATAATGACCCGCAGGGAAATGCTTCTACGGCCCTGGGGATTGAGCATGTTTCCGGGACCCCGTCGACGTATGAGCTTCTAATTGGCGAACTACAGATTGACGATGTCATCCAGCGTTCCCCTGAATCTGAGAATCTCTTTTGTGTGCCAGCGACATTGGACTTGGCGGGCTCCGAGATTGAGCTGGTCTCGCTCCTGAACCGTGAGCGCCGACTTCTCGATGCAGTGTCAGATCAGTACCTGATTGACAACGGCTTTGACTTTCTCATTATTGACTGCCCTCCTTCGCTCGGTCTGTTGACTCTGAATTCGATGACTGCCGCCAACGAGGTTTTGATCCCGATTCAGTGTGAGTTTTACGCCTTGGAGGGTGTGACTCAGCTGATGAATAACGTGCAGATGATTCGTCAGCATCTCAATCCGGAGCTACATATTTCTGCTGTGCTGCTCACTATGTTCGATGGCCGCACCAAGCTTTCGGAAGAAGTTGCCAATGAGGTTCGTAACTACTTCGGTGAGGTTGTGCTACGTAATCTCATCCCTCGATCTGTGAAGGTATCGGAGGCGCCGGGATATTCGCAGACCGTAATTTCCTACGATCCAGGGTCTCGGGGCGCAGTTGCTTATCTTGACGCCGCGAAGGAATTGGCAACGCGTGGCGACTATTCAGCAGTTTCGGGTGGAAGTGCGATTGGGCAAAAACCAGCTTCCTCCCCTACCCCGTCCAATTCCACTGAGACAAATTAAAGCCACTAGGAGTAGTTACCGATGTCGAATCAAAAAAAGGAGAACCGCAAGGGAGGGCTCGGTCGCGGTATCGCCGCGCTGATCCCAACTGCTCCGGCGGCTAACCCCTCGGTAGGTGAGAGTGCCGCGGATATTATCTTCGGTCCCCGCCGTACCCAGGGGACGAAGCAGCCTGGAAGTAGCGGAGTTGCCGACGTACTGGGGGCAGCCGCGACGGGATCCGGCACCTCGTTGACTGAAGGGAAAAACGCCGGAAAATCTGCAAAATCCGGCCAGAGCAAACCTCATACCAATGAGGCGCAGAAACGTCACAGTGACAATAAGACTATTGGTAAGTGTAGCGATGTTTCACGTGAAACATCGCCCTCGACGACATCGGGAGTAGCGGACCATAGCGGCGCCAAGCCGACCGATGTTGACACTTCGGCCGCAAACGAGTTTGGCGCGACCTATCGCGAAATCAACTTGAAGCTGATCACGCCGAACCCGAAGCAGCCACGAGAGGTCTTCGATGAGGAGCCCCTAAATGAGCTCGCTCACTCTATTCGTGAGTTCGGTCTATTGCAGCCGATTATCGTACGACCAATCTCTGAGGATAGTCGTGCGGCCGCACTCGAGGCAGCGCGCAAGGAAGATCCGAACGCGCCGCAACCCGAGTTTGAAATCATCATGGGTGAACGGCGCTGGCGTGCTTCTCAGCGAGCTGGGGTCGACACGATTCCCGCCATCGTTCGCGATACTCCAAACCAGGACATGCTTCGCGATGCCCTACTAGAGAACATCCATCGCGTTCAGCTGAACCCACTCGAAGAGGCCGCTGCGTACCAGCAGCTACTCGAAGAGTTTGGTGTAACTCAGGCAGAGCTGGCGGATCGAATCGGTCGCTCGCGGCCCGTTATTACCAACATGATTCGACTCTTGCAGTTGCCGGTGGAGGTACAGCGACGAGTAGCGGTCGGTGTTCTGTCGGCTGGTCACGCACGTGCCTTGCTTGGAGTTAAGGCAGGTAAGGAAGAACAGCAGCGCCTCGCCGAGCGAATTGTTGCTGAAGGACTATCCGTCCGTGCGACCGAAGAAGCAGTGACATTACTCAATGCCGGCGAGCGACCGAAAAAGCAGCACCGCGAGCCCACTCCGCAGCCGGAGGTCCTTCACAATTGGGCTGACCGCCTGTCCAATTCTTTTGATACGAAGGTGACTGCCCAGATGGGCAAGCGTAAGGGCAAAATCGTTATCGAATTCGGCAACCTCGAGGACTTTGATCGCATCATGTCACTGATGCATCTCGACGAAGAGTAAACCCGGTTACTGTGACTGAAGTATTCATCGAGAAAATTTCGCTGGCCGACATCGAAGGAATCTATCCAGAGACGATGTTAAGCCTGTTTTGGGAACAGGGCATGGAGCATATCCGTACAGCAACTGCCCTACCCCAGTTCTCGACTGAGCCGCGCGAACCTAATTTGGACCCCAGCACGCCAGAAGAGGATGAAGCGCTCAACGGTGATTTAAAGCATTCGGACGGCCAACCCCCTACTCGGCCAGGCGGAGCTAGTGAAAGCCTCTTAAATGGCGATTTAAGCCCTGATTTAGCCGCCCAGGTGCGCTTGGAGAAGGAAGCATGGCTCAATACCGTCTACCTTTCCTGGGGACCGTGCGGATATTCACTACGACGAAAGCCACCGGCATCACTTATCGATGGGAAACTTGAGACCGTCGGCACGCTGCTCTTTGCTCCGCCACGCTTCTGCCCGACGACATTTTCCATGCCTTCCGGACCAATATCGCCGGATGCGATTGCGCTGACGAGTCTGCATTACAACGCTTTAGAGGTTGACGATGACATGCTCCGCGTGCTCATTGTGACCGCTCTGCACAAGCTCGCGCTGCGCGGGATTTCAGCGGTAGAAGCGTTTGGTTGCAGTGGCACGGCGGATTCTATGTCGGCATCCACGCCGTCGTCGCCAACGCCTGACGACGGTACGGAGAATCTAATCGCTGATTTCGAAGCGCAACTCGAAGAAAAGCTGAATCCAAAGCCGTGTATTTCAGATTCGTTGGCGGCGATTAACCATAACGCCGGTGATTTGATTCGTACGCGAACCCTTCTTGACTCCGGGTTTCGGGTGGTGACTCCACATCCGATTCATCCGAAACTCCGTATCGAGTTGGATGCGGAATTGGACTGGGACGAAGAAATCGGCCATGCGTTGGATCTAAGTGCGAAAGAACCCTTTATGCGCTCAAAGCTGTTCAGTCTTTAGCGCTGGGTTTCATTGGTCAGCCGTGTTTAGGCTTTTTCCTCTTCAATCAGCTGCGCAAAGCTGTAAGCGCCGGTCATTGGCTGCTGCTCTTCATCGCCCAGGTACAGACGCTTTACAGCGACAACGATAGATTCGGCAATTACGTCCCGCTGATCTGGGGAAGAAAGAATTGCGACGTCATCCTCGTTGGTCAGGTAACCAACGGCGACTTCCACCGTGGGCATCCTGGTCAGACGGAGGAGATCCCAGGTACGGGCGTGCGAGCGGCAGTCTACCAGGCTCGTACGGGCAACAATCTCTCGCTGGATAAGGCCAGAGAGCTGTTCGCCCAGAATGGAGTTGGAGCCCTTCATCGAGCCAAAGTAAAAGGTCGCAATACCGCTGGCGCGGTTGTTGTGATAGTGGTCAGCCTGCAGGGAGATGAAGACGTCAGCGCCAAATGCGTTGGCCATCTCAGCGCGATCCTCGATGGACGGATTGTCGGTACGAGGACGAGACAGAATAGTCTCTGCACCTGCCGCGACAAGGCGACCCTCAATGCGAGAGGCCAAATCCCAAAGAATCTCTTCTTCAGAAATCTGACCGTAAGGGCCGTCGACCACAATGCCGGGCTCCCCTGCCCCAAGACCTGGATCAATGACAATGCGCTTTCCAGAGAGCTTCGGCCCCATCGTGCGCAGTATTTCCTTCTCGTGGAAGGCGTTTACAGAGCCACCAGTAACCCTCCTGCCCAAGTAGCTGAGCGCCCGGAGAGTAACGGGACCACAGATACCGTCGGGCTCCAGCCCGTAATTGAGCTGGTATTCACGTACAGAGGCATCGGTCTTCGGGCCAAAGTGGCCGTCTACTCGGGCATCGTGGAAGCCGAGTTCCTGCAAGGTAGCTTGGAGAACGCCTACGTCCTCACCGGTCATTTGTGACAGTGGATCGTAGGACAGTACGCGGGTGCCCAGAGTGTACGAGGCTTCTCGCAGTAGGCGCAGGGTGCTGTCGCGGATAATCCCGTCGGCATAGACACCGCGGGACTGTTGGAACGCCAGAAGAGCGTTGCGCATGTCCTCATCAAAGAGGTCATCGTCACCAGACCACTGAGGCGAGTTCTCCTCCGCGGCTGAGCCCTCCCAATTGGGCAGAAGCCCAAGACGAGCCAGGGTAGAACGTACCTCGGCTACACGAGGTGACCTATCGCCCACCTTCAGAAACTCTGGCACGAAAACTCCCTTCCGAACTCCACAATTATGTTTAGGCCGTTGTGGGTCCTCACAACACTTAATCAGTATTACTGGCCAGTGAGCTAAACGAAACTTCAGTTAAGAAATCCCGCGCACTCTCAGAGGATATGGTCAGCAATACCTCTCAAGTTGGCGGCAACCTGGTTCCTTCACGGTATTAAGGAAGACGTAAACCGCCATTTCCAGCAAGATTACCAGGTCGCAGGCGCGAATTGATTGTTACGAGGGCGCGTCGGCTAGCCCGACGGCAGAACCCCAGGACTAACTCTAAATCACAACCACAACTTCAGTCACATCATAATGGGGTGTGTCCAACGAAGGTGGCAGTGGCGAAGTGACGGGTGGGCAGTCGTAACCTCGTATCGGATAAGGAGCAACCCCAAGTTCTTTTAAAGGTGCTTTTCGATGAGCGACGTGATTTCGCCCTTCGGGCGGACTCCGCGAATCTCTTCGACCTTCTTGCCGTCCTTGAATAGGAGCAGGCTTGGGATGGACATAATCTGGAACATGCCAGCCAGTGCACGCTCCTCATCGACGTTGACCTTGGCGATGACGGCCTTGCCATCGAGCTCGGTCGCAACCTCGTCCAAAACGGGAGCAATCTTCTTACACGGGCCACACCACTCTGCCCAGAAATCAACAAGCACCGGCTTATCGGATTCGAGGACATCGGACTTAAAGGTGTTGGCGGTGACGGTTACCGGAGCCATGAAATTCTTCTCCTTAGAATGAGCTCGTTTGAGTTCTTAGTGGTTTTGTTTTGTGGTCTTGATTCTAATTTTTCAACCTAGCTTCTTCAGCCTCGCGTACGGATTTGGCGCTCAAGGCGTCAAAAATTAGGGCTTCCGGTGGTGCGAGTGAAGTACTAAATTGTTAATTAATGGTGTTCTTGAGAACGCTGCAAGTGCTCGATGAGTACGGGGCGTACCGGGCTATAACACGTCCCGCTGCACCCTGATTGAGCTACAGCTAACAACAATTGGGCTTACCGACTATCGGATATTCCCCATAGTTGGATATCTGCAATCGTAGGGCTTATCCAACAATTGCGATACCCCAACTATTAGGTGTTTATCCAGCTAGTGCGACTGCCCTGCTGTCATCTACCGAGTAACAGTTTCCAAGTAGTGCTCAGCATCCAGCGCAGCCTTGCAGCCAGAACCAGCGGCGGTAATTGCCTGCTGGTAATGCGAGTCAACAACATCGCCCGCCGCAAAGACGCCCTTGAGAGAGGTCTGGGTGCTCGGAGCGGCTACCTGAATGTAGCCATTCTCATCGCAATCCAGCTGATTGCGAACCATCTGCGAACGTGGCTCGTGGCCAATTGCTACGAACATGGCAGTCACATCCAGGACGGACTTCTCACCAGTGACGGTGTCTTCCAGCTCGAGACCGGTAACCGAACCCTTGTCCTCACCAAGAACCTGGGACACAACCTTGTTCGTCGCAAAGCGAATCTTGTCATTGTTCTGCGCGCGCTCGACCATGATCTTCGACGCACGGAACTCATCGCGGCGATGGACAATCGTCACCGAGCGGGCGAACTTGGTAAGGAAGGTTGCCTCTTCCATTGCGGAGTCACCGCCGCCGATGACGGCGATATCGTGGTCGCGGAAGAAGAAACCATCACAGGTGGCACAGGCGCTGACACCATGACCAAGCAGCGCCTGCTCACCCGGAGCACCGACATAACGCGGAGCGGCACCGGTTGCCAGGATGACAGCGTGAGCCTTGTGCTCTTCTTCGCCAACCCAGACAGACTTGATATCGCCGGTGAGATCCATGCGATCGACAATCTCCATGCGCAGGTCAGCGCCGAAGCGCTCTGCCTGTGCGCGCATCTGATCCATCAGCTCTGGGCCCATGATGCCCTCGGAGAAACCTGGGTAGTTCTCCACATCGGTAGTCGTCATAAGCAGGCCGCCAAACTCGATGCCCTCGAACACCACAGGCTTCAGGTCGGCACGGGCTGCGTAGGTGGCAGCCGTGTAACCGGCGGGACCGGAACCGACGATGATCAGGTCGTGAACGATATCGCTCATGAAGACTCCTATAATTTTTATCTCTCACATCACATGGCGCACAGTGATGCTCAGTAGTAAGCAAATTTTTCAGCTCCGGGAAAGAAATTACCGGAACCAGCCACCTCAACCAACGTGAGGTTAGCCATCTCTATTCCCCCAGCCTCTCCCCTGCTCCGCAGTTGTTAGGCCACCTGCACTTCTTCCAATTGTCGCCGAAGCGTACGACGCGCCCGCGCCCGCCGAGACTTCAACGTCCCGCTCGGCTGCCCAATACTGCGAGAGGTCTCCTGCAGCGAATATCCAAAGATGTCCAAGTACAGCAGGGCATCCCGTTGATCCGTTGGCAGCTGCTCCAATGCGGCGGCCATAGTCACACGTAGCGGAACATCCGGGCAGGGAATCGGCTGTGAACTCATAAACGTCTCAAAATCCTCCTCCTTATCGCAGAGAGGGATCTCCCCGAAACGACCGCGGTTGTGGTCAATACACGCATTCTTCACGATGCACGTCAGCCACGTCGCCACCGTCGAACGCCCGCGAAAATTCGCCGCCCCCGCAATTGCCCGCGCCAGCCCCTCCTGTACCCCATCCAAGGGATCGAAATCATCCCGACGATAGCGCCGCGCCATCGCTACCAACTGCGGATAATAACGCCGTGCCAACACCGCGAACGCGCGACGATCCCCCGCCAGGTGCGCCTTCAATAATTCACGATCGACCTCGTCCGCAGATGCATGCTTTTGCATACCGACGACGCCACAATCCCCCAGTCGCCGACCCATGCGGGCCTTACGGTGACTGTCCCCAATTCGATTTCTTCCCCCAAAGTTCATGGCTCCTATGCAAACACGAAACCCGCGCTCTCCGCTTGGCAAAACTGCCGTGGAGACCGCGGGCTGTGGATGAATTTCAAAACGTCCCAGTAGCTGTGGATAACTTGGGACAACTTGAACTGTTGCCACCTAAGGCAAGCTCAGAGCGTTATTCCGTACCACGCACCTGAATGTCGCCAATAGCAACTGGCAGCAACGAATCCGGAGATTGCTCAGCCAGATTGCGGTCGCCGACAAGTGGGTTGTCCGCATCGGAATTCTGCGACTCAGCATCTGTATCAGCATCTGTATCAGCGTCAGTGTCTGAGTCGCTGTCGGCTACCGCTTCCGCAGCCGTCGGCAAGCCGGAGATCCAGACAACAAGGTTCTTCCACTCAGTGTCGCGGCTATCGATTTCGATGGTCGTCGTACCTGAGGTGGCAGTAGCGCTTCCGAGAACCGTTGTGTCATCCAAGTTCGTCGAGTCAGCATCTCGTAGGCCGCGAACTTCAATGTGTGCGCCCGGGGTCGCCGCGACCTTAAGCTCTCGAATGGTTGCCGGTTCATCGAGAGTGACCCGAATACCAACGCCAGGTTTGAAGTCCTCTGGGCGATTGCCGAACTGGCTGAGGTAAGTAGAAGTTACCCAGAAGCTTTCCTCGTCATTATCGATGGTCAGCTCAGCCATGTCCGGATTGTCCGGACCTGCTGCAGGGTTGTCGGTGTCGGCTTGCCACTCGCTAGCGTCGGCAAGCGAGAGCGTCGTGACCGGAGCCGGACCGCGTCGTACGGACTCGGAGTTAATCGGTGCGTCCGAGGAACGGTTAACCAGACCAAAGATGCCCGCGGCGACGAGTGCACCGACAATGACTACGCCGACAACGACTGCGCCGGTGCTGAATGCGCGGGTGCGATTCTTGGTGTGATGAGCGTTTGATTGGGCTGCACCGCCGGCATCGACGGATTCGCGCGCACCGGTGTCGGGGTCGATTGCGAGAAACTCCGAAGAATCGGGGCCCAGCGCTGCGGCGCGCAAGTCCTCGGCGAGCGTGCGAGCTGGCGACTCCTGCCCATTGAAGTCCTCCGGGCGTGTTTGCTTCGCGCGGTCGATAGCAGCAGAAATATCGGAGGGGATGTTCGTCACGCTGTAGAACAGCTCGTCGATGACAGAAAGCAACGCGCTGTAGTCCGAACGTTGCGAGCTATCGGGCAAAACGACGGGGAAAGCGTCGTAGATGTGGCCGTCGCTGCTGATGCGCAATTGTCCAGGCTTGTTTGTCAGGCCAAGGCAGCGCCCAGATTCGTGGGCGTCGGCGATTGTCTCGGCAAGTGATGCTATTGCGAGTGCCAGGGCATCCGGGTGGGCGGCCTGATCGAACCGCTCAATACCGATACTGCTGGTCCAGTCGGCGACGATGAGCACCTCGGTGCGTGTCTTCGCCACACTATGAATGCGGGACATCCCGGTGCCAGCCAGGTCACGCAGCTCATTGGTCGTCGTGGCAATCTTCTGGGCGGCAACCGATGGCGAAGTGTCGTAGTACGGCAGTGCAATCGTGTCGACGAAGACAAGTGCGACATCTGAGTTGTCGGGATCTCCCATATCCATGGCGCGCCACAGGCGCAGACCTGGGTAGGTCGCGACTTCAGAACGCAGACGGAAACGACCACCTGAGACCATCTCGCCGGGTACATAGCGGGTCGGGCGAGAACCCTGCGTCGGCATCGGCGGCAACAGCGGCGAAGCGGTGAAGCCCTCGTTTGCCAGACCCGTGGCCTCGCCAATCAGGTTCGACGGGGCAATCGAGAAAGCATCAGCGGCGAAGCCACGTTCGCGCTCCATATCCTCACGGTCGGCGACGGCATTGTCGGCTGCATGAGGCTGCGGAGCAAAGCGACGTAGACCCGGAATGCGGCCGAGGAAGCCACCCAGAACGCGGACCTCTTCCAATGGAGCCTGAGCGAGCACCAGGCCGGTACCGATGAGGAAGACCACGCCGGTGACGATGGTCTGCAGTAGCACACCGAAGGAACCGAAGAAATCGAACAGCACAAGGTCGGTCAATGCGAATGCGCCCCAAGCAACGGCGACACCGACAAGCGACGCCCCCAGTGCCCACAGCACGGTGTGGACGGTCGCCTTACTGTCCAAGTGTCCGAGAGTGCGGCGCAAGAGCAAGAAGCCAATTATTGCGCCGGCGACGAAACCGAAACCGTTGGCGGCACCGAGCAACACGACGACGGTCTCATCGTCAGAAGCCAGACGAGGAGCGAAGAACGACAGAATCACCTTGACGGTGGTAATGCCGAGGATGATGAAAGTCGGGGTCCAGGCCTCTTCACGGGCGTAGAAAACACGCAAGTGCAAAAGCACAATGGCGTATGGAATAAGCGAGAACGCCGAGAAGGACAGCGTCCAGCCGAGAATCTCTGCGGTTTCGCGGGGGAACTCCAGATACGCGAAAAGACCGACGGCGATGGGGCGGCCGAATGCGGTGAAGAAGGCAACGATCGGCACCAGCGCAATCATGGTCAGGCGGGTACCGATGGACAGATCTCGGACCACTGCCCCATCGTTGCCGTCGGCTGCATTGCGGGACAGTCGCGGCATGATGGCGGTCAGCAAGGTAACGCCGATGATGCCGTAGGGCACCTGCAACAGCAGCCAAGCCTGCTGGTAAATCGTCGGCGCTGCCTTGGAGGCAGTCGAGGCAATATTGGTGGTGATGAAGTAACCAGCCTGGGAAATTGCCACGTAGGTGATAATCGCGACACCCATGCCGGTGAACTGTTTGATGCGGTCGTCGATACCCCACAGCGGACGCAAATCAATGCCCGCGCGCTTGAGGTAGGGAATCATGATGGCTGCCTGAATGACGACACCCAGGGTGGTACCAAGACCCAAAAGCAGGATGTGCGGATCGGAGAGTGAACCGTCCGAATCCGGACTCAACTGGCCGGGCAGGAACAGATATAGCAAGAGCGTGGCAATGGCCACGACGTTGTTAGCGACAGGTGCCCACGCACCGGGTTTAAAGATTCCCTTGGTGTTTAGCACCGCCATGAGCAGCGCAAATATGCCGTAGAAGATAATCTGCGGCAATAGTAAGAACGCAAATGACGTTGCCAGCGGAACGTTGACCTTACCGGCCTCGTTAAGGCTCAATCTGGTCAACAGTGGCGCACCTATCACCGCCAGCACCGTCACCACTGCCAACAGCGTCATAGAGACAGTCAAGAGACGTCTAATGAAGGCGGCACCGTGATCTGGATCCTCCTTCTCCGCGCGCACCAACACTGGCACCACCAGAGAAGTCAGCACTGCGCCGAGGACGATTTCCGTAATCAGGTTCGGCAGTGTGTTGGCGACGTTGAAGGCTGAAGCCACAGCCGGACCCAGCGTCGCGCCGATGAGCAGGTTTCGCAAAAAACCCGTAATGCGCGAAATCAGGGTAGCGATTGCCATCGAGCCCGTGGAGGCGACGATGTCCGAGTTCGACTGTCCCTGATTTGCGTCCGCCGTCGAGCCTGCGGAGGAATCGCTGGAAGCGGTTGCTGTCGCAGTTGCCGCCTTTGCTGGCGATGGTGATGCCGATTCCGTCATCGCGTCAGCGGCGGTATCGGCATTTGCCTTATGGCCGGATACGCGAGTTAGGTCCGGGGCCGCTTCGGCCGGCTGAGATTCAGCCGTTGGCCGCGCCGCCGGAACTGGGGCCGGTGGCGCGGGGCGACGAATGCGGCCTCGAAGTCCAGATTTATGCGCGTCTGAGTCAGTCACATGTCCTATTGTTGCTTAAAAGGGGGTCTATTTCCGAAAGTACTGAGACCGTTTTGCGGCAAAAAACCCACCAACAGTGACGATGACGAGGGTCACGATAGCCAAAACCCCAACCGAAGCGCCCGATTGCACGGAAATACTCACTGATCGAGAAATCGGCGTGCCGCCAGGTGATTCGAGCCACAGCAACAGGTTGTGGGAGTTGTCTCCACTATCCCGTGGCCGGTCTCCCTCTGGAGCATTGGTCGCCGGAGTGGATTCTGCATCATCACCCGACTTCGGAGTGAACTGAACAGTCACCGACCCCTTGGCGGGGATGGCGGCCTCATACTTCTCCTCCAACACCGAATCTCCAGCGCCGACGCGCACGAACGCGGGAACCGGCAGCGGCAGGCCATTACGAGCCAGCACCGCAATCGGCGACAGCTGCGTTGCGCGGGTGTAGACACCGCCGGGAGCTACCAACGTCACCGAATTGCGCAGGCGTCGATTCATAATCAGTGCCTGGTCGCTGAGTTCTTCGCTCCGCCGCTGCACGTCAGTTGACTGCAGCTGATTTCGCCGGCCGAGAGTTGTAAACGAGCGCAGCAAGTCGTGCCGCAGGGGACGGGTGAATTCATACCGCGTCAGCGCGACATTGGGATCGTTGGACATGATTGTGGTCAGGTCGGTGATCTCGCGGGAGGCCGTCTGAGCCTTCTCCACGAGCGTCTCACTCACTGGCGCGGGATCGGCAAGCTTGTCAATTGGAGTAACCGAGCCCGCATCCAGGTCGTGAGCTGAAGCGGTGATGGAGTCCATCAGCGGAGTCAGCTCAGCCAGGTTATCGTCCACGGCTTTCCTGACCGCAGCCATGAAATCTTCAGCGTCGCTAGCGCGTGGATCCCAACCGGACGGCGGTGCTGCCACCACAGCCGCGCGAGGGTCATCCGAATCAGTCAATGATTGGAACAGAGTGCCAATCGCTGTCTGCATCCGTGCAGCTTCGGAGTCGATTCGGAAATCGTAGCGTCCGAGCAGATTCGAATACGCCACAGTCTGGGGAGACCGTCCTGTTGCAGCCAGAGAGGTTGTCAGTGCCCCAGGGAGGGCGAAGGCGCGGCTACCGTCGGCAAGCACGCCACTATGGCCGGGGCGCAGTGTCTGACCATCGGCGGTGACGGCGGTGTTGTCTGCGACTAACACGGTGGTGTCGTGCGCGGCTTCGGGTGGAGTGGGCGACGGTGGCATCGCCTCGCCGGTATCTACGCGGTCTTCGAATGCGCGCTCCGGGGCGGTCCCGCTCAGGGCCGTCGCCGCCGAGTACAGCGGGGCGCTTTCCGACGTCACGTATCCCTCGGCCGGCAAATAGAGGCCCGGCAGTGCCTGAACGTCCAAATGCTTGGCGATAGTCTGCCGACCAGCGGCGAGTGCCTCCATCGAAAGCTCGTGATCCCCCACGCGAGCCACGGCGCTGGCATCGGTGCCGCCCCACGGCAGTGACAGTGTGCAGGTGTCCTGTGTGAGATCGTGCAGCCGATTGAGCCAGGCGGCAGCATTGTCACTGGCGGGCATATGCGTGAGATTGGTGTCATCCGCGTTTCCCCAGGAATCCCGCAGTCGCGGAGAGGACTCCACAGGACTTGGGCGGCTGGTGCCAATCCAGTAGTCGCGGGTCATCCTGGAGATTGCGTCGAGGGTCTCCGGGTCGATGGCGATGCAGGTTGATTCCCGCAACCTCTGCCCATCCGGGCCGGCAAAGCCCTTTTCCAACGAGGTGAGCAAACCGTCGAGGCGGCCACCGCGTTCGAGAGACTCGGCCAAAGAATTGTCGGTGAGGATGAGATTCGGCGACGAGGGTGCGTCACCGGTCTCACCGCCGACCAGTGGCACTGGCTGGCTGATGGGCCAAATCAGCGAAAACGGCACTGGGTCGCGGCGGGTGGGCGCATCGGAATTGTCGGTCTCATCGTTGTCGTTCTGATCACCGGCAGGCGGTTCCGGCTCATCACCTTCCGCTTGCGGATCCGTCACCGGAAGCAGTGCGCGTGTTTCCGCCAGCAGGCGGTCGATGTCATCTGCCGGTTGCCCGTTAGCATTGATGAGCAGCGGAAACGTGCCGGCTTCCGTGATGTCGAGTCCTTCTGGAGCCGGTGCGGAGATAGGAACACTTAGCGTAACCTCACGCTTCTCCCCCGCTTTCAGCTCGATGGGGGCACTGAAGGTCCCAGCCACATCAAACACCGATTCAGGCTCAGCGAGAATCGTCCGCGCATCTGCAGAGGAAGCCAGTGCGCCGGCCCGCTGTGGGCGCAGCGCAACATTGCTGATATCCGCATCGGAGGTGTTGTGCACCTGCACCTTGATGGTCAGCGTCGAATGTAGAGCCGCGACATGCGGAGTGAAGCTGGTTATCGAAAGCCGAAGGGGGCCCTGTTCACCGACACGATTGGTGCCACTGCCCCACAACTGCTCATCTTGCGCAAAAGCTGGGGGCGCAACGGTCGTCGGCAAGCACAGTATGAGCGCTGCGGTGGCGGCCGTGACTTTACGAACAACATTTCTTGGCAACTGCAACCTGAACATGCGCAATCACCTCGGCGTCTGCCGGCCTGCTCGCTTTTCCGCGCGGGCGAGATCGGGCAGCAGATTGTGCGCGCGCCGGGCCAGTTTGCGTTCGTCAGCGTAGGCCAACCGCTCCACCAGGGTGTCTACCGGGACCCACATGACCTGAGTGACCTCGGGATCTTCGTCGTTCAAATCGCCATCGACGTAGCGCAGAAGGTGATGGTGCACGGTCTTGTGAATCCGCGTGCCATCGGAGACAAACCAGTAGTCAATCACACCGAGCTCCTCGATGACCTCGCCGCGAATGCCCGTTTCTTCCCACACCTCACGTTCGGCGGTGGAATCGAAAGCTTCGCCGGGCTCGACATGGCCCTTGGGCATTGACCACAGCAGGCGCCCGCGGCGGTCGTGCCGACCAATCAGCGCGACATAAATCCGCGACAGGTCGACCTTGCCGCCCTCGCCGACCGCCTCGGCCAGACCCGAGACGACCAGTCCGCCCGCCGAAGTCTCAATCGAGGTCTGCATCGGCGCTGCATTTTGCGCGCGCGACGAGTGCGCACGGCGATTGTTCGTGCGCTTCGTCTGTGCGTGACGACGGCGATTGTTCCTATCCTGGCCGTTCTTACGGCCACCGCGGTTGTTCGACTGCTTCGAGGGTCGTGCCGACTTCGGTGATTTGGAAGATTTCTTGGCGCCACCGGAGTTTGGCTTGGCCGATTTGGGGCCATTGGCACTGGAGCCACTGCGTTTTGCGGAATTTCCGCTGGTAGTAGCGCTATTGGTGTTGGTGGACGCGGAAGCGCCACCCCTTCTGCGCGGTCGCCGACGACGTCGACGGCTCTTCGCCGCCGAGTTGTCATTGCGTACCACGTTGTTCATTCCACTTAGACTACCGGGTTTATAGGTATAAGCGGGTATTGTGTCGGTCGTGACACAATCGACTCCTTCAACGACAAATGGTGACCAGCCCGGGGCGACTACACCTCACGGCGCTACTCCGGCGGCTGCTGATGCGGACCCACAGGTGCGCAGGACGGCAATGCTGGCAGTGGCGGATCAGGCGATTGCCAAGGAGTCGGAGATTCTCGATTCGCTGGCAGCTGCGTTTAGTGCAGCTGGCCACCGTCTGTACCTTGTGGGCGGTTCTGTGCGCGATGCTCTCTTAGGGCGACTGGGCGTGGATCTCGATTTCACCACCGACGCACGCCCGGAGGTGACGCGCGCGATTCTTGATGACTGGGCGGACATTGTCTGGGATACCGGCATTGAATTTGGCACGCTGTCCGCAGAGCGGCATGGCCGTCAGGTGGAGATCACCACGTTCCGTGCGGATACGTACGACCAGGTCAGTCGCAATCCGGAGGTCACTTTCGGCGACACGCTGGAAGGCGATCTAATCCGCCGTGACTTCCGCTGTAACGCCATCGCCGTTGAACTGCATGGCGACGGCACTCGCACCTTCCTCGACCCGCTCGGAGGTTTCGAGGATCTTGTCGCGGGTGTCTTGGACACCCCGGGGGCGCCGGAGGTCAGCTTTGGCGATGATCCCCTGCGCATGCTGCGTGCCTGCCGCTTCGCATCCCAGCTCGGGTTCGACGTGGCGCCGCGCGTACTCAAGGCGTTGAAGGAAATGTCCAGCGAAATTGACCGCATCACGGTTGAGCGCATCTCCACTGAGCTGAACAAGCTCATCCTGGGGGCAGATCCCAGCCGTGGTATCGACCTGATGGTGGAATCGGGGTTGGCCGACCGCGTGCTGCCGGAGATTTCCGATATGCGCATGACGCAGGATGAACACCGCCAGCACAAGGATGTCTATCAACACTCCCTGCAGGTCATGCGGCAGGCTATTGATCAGGAAGAACCCGGTGAACCGGACCTCGTGCTGCGCTGGGCGGCACTGCTGCACGACTGTGGTAAGCCCGCTACCCGCGCCTACAACGAGCAGGGCAATGTCACCTTCTACCAGCACGAGGTCGTCGGTGCGAAGCTGGTGCGTCGCCGCCTGCGCAAGTTGAAGTTTCCGAAGAAAATTAGCCATGAAATCTCCCAGCTGGTCTACTTGCACATGCGCTTCCACGGCTATGGCGAAGGCAAGTGGACGGACTCGGCGGTGCGACGTTATGTCAACGACGCCGGAGATTTGTTGGAACGACTCAACAAAATCGTGCGGGCCGACTGTACGACGAGAAACCGTCGTAAAGCAGCACGCCTCGCACGAGCCTGCGACAACCTGGAAGCGCGAATCAAGGAGCTCGCTGAGCAGGAGGACCTCGCACGCGTCCGCCCCGATCTGGACGGCAACGAAATCATGGAGATTCTGGACCTGAAGCCTGGCAAGGAAGTCGGACAGGCCTGGAATTACCTGAAAGAGCTGCGATTGGAGTCCGGTCCGCTGGAGCGTGAGGATGCTATCTTGGCGCTGAAGAAATGGTGGTACGAGCAGTCCGGTGAGCAGGCTGAAAGCGAAAGTGAGAGCTAATGGCATCGATTAATCCGGAGAATCTCTATGGCGACCGGCTTTTTACCAGCCTCGAGCGCAACGACCCGGCCGCCGGTATGCTGCTGCTCGCAGCACCCGGCATGCTCTCGCCGGAATTCGCTCGTTCGGTGATTTTCCTCATTGAACACGATGAGCACGGCACCCTTGGTGTCGATCTCACGCAGCGTTCGCAGACGCCTGTGCACAATGTGCTCGAGCCCTGGGCGTCACTGATGACTAAGCCGCCGGTGCTCTACGTCGGGGGTCCGGTCAACCAGACGCAGCCAATCTGCATTGGTGTGGTGCGAAATGGCGCTACCCTCCCAGAGGAGACCGACAGTATTACCGGTGCACCGCTGATGGAACGCATCGCCCATAGGTTTGCGCTGGTCAACCTCGGCGCGGAGCCGGAGGATGTACGCGACCGCATCGATGGCGCGCGTATCTTCGCCGGTTACGCGGGCTGGGATCCGGGGCAGCTGGAAGAAGAGCTCGATCGCGGTGATTGGTACGTCGCCCCTGCCCTGCCCTCTGATGTACTCGCGCCTGCTGCCGCTGACATCTGGGGTGATTGCATGCGCCGTCAGCCCTGGCCGCTGCCGCTGTATGGCACCTACCCCGTAGATGTACGTGACAACTAGATGAGTGAGCACATCAATGCCGAAGGAAACAGTGCCGCAACTAGTGACCGCAGCGACATAGCTGCCGGCATTCGGCAGACACTGCCCGTCGGCATGGGTCTCATTCCGCTGGGGCTCGCATTCGGCCTACTCATCGCACAGACTGGCTTAAGTTGGTGGTGGGCACCCATCTTCTCCTTCGTGGTCTACGCGGGGTCGATGGAATTCCTCGCTGTCGGCCTGGTTATGGCCCATACGGGTCTGCTCGGCTGTGCCGTGACCTCGTTTATGGTCAACTTCCGCCACGTCTTCTACGGGCTGACGTTCCCCCGCGACCGGATACAGTCTCGTCTCGGCCGCGCATACTCCACATACGCGCTTACCGACGAGTCGTATGCCATCGTCTCTGCGGCAAATCCGGCTGAAAAGATGTCGGGCCGCCGCCTGCTGACGATTCAGATTCTCTGCCAGTTGCTGTGGGTGGGCTCCGGTATTGTCGGGGCGCTAACCGGTGCAGCATTGCCCGAAGGGATCCGCGGTGCCGAGTTCGCACTGGTGGCGCTCTTTACGGTGCTGGCCATGGACGCGTTTGAGACCTCCAAGGATTGGTCACTGCCCCTGGCCGCTATCGTCTGCACGTTGGTCGGGTGGCTGATTAACCCGAACCAGATGCTGGTCATCGGGTTGTTGATGTACTTCGGCATGCTGCTGTTGCGCGTGTGGTCACCACGAGTAGATCGGGTGATGCGCATGACGTCGTCAAGCAATCAGCGTGTAACGGAGGGAGAGCGAGCATGACCGCGATGCCCGATTCTGGCTATGTGCTAGCCGCGCTCTTTGCGATGGGCGCAGTGACAGTTGCGTTGCGCGCACTGCCGTTTGCGTTCGTGCGGACCCTGAAGGGCTCTCCCCTGTTCGAATTCCTCGGCACGACCATGCCTGTTGGAGTCATGATGGCGCTGGTGGTTTACACCGTCTTTGGACGGTTGGGGCTCAGCGGTGAGGGTGGCGACCCCGGCGCTGCCTGGGCCGTGCCTGTAGCGCTGGTCGTCACCATCTTCCTGCACTGGTGGCGGCGCAACACCGTGATCTCGATATTCGTAGGCACGGCGCTGTATATGGCCCTCGTGAACCTTGTCGCGTGAGGTGCGCTGCGTAAGCGCTGTGTGAGACGGTGCCAGCGGCTAGCGGTCAGTGGCTAGAACTGCGCCGGTACCTGGCCTGTGAAGTTCGGCAGCCCCGGAATCTGCGGCAGCTGCGGGGATTCCGGCAAGTTCAGTAGTTCGCCGAGATTCGGGCTCTCGGACAGATTCGGGACGCCTGGGATGTTGGGCAGGCTCGGGCTGTCGGGCAGACCAGGCAGTGGTGGAGTGCCCACCGTGCCACCGAACGCATTCTGAACATCGCTGGTGTGAGCTTCCTTGGTGCCGTAGGTGTTAGCAGCGACGCTGAAGTCAGGACCAATGGACGCCGAGGCGTGAACGCTCTGGCGGTCATCGGACCAACCCCACTTTGTGCCAATAACACCAGGCAGCGTGGCGGTGCCGTAATCCTGACGGTAGCCATCCGCTGCCACAGGTGACGCGGTGCTCATAGCAACCAGCACCGGGTCGGAAGGGTTCTCGCGCTTCTTGGCCTCCAGGAACTTCACGGTGTCAGCGCTGGAAGTCGTGGAATTGCCCCAGTGGCCCGCACCGTGGGTGTTGCTGAGGCCGTACTCACGCGCCGTGGCGTTAATGGAGTCCGGGTAACGGCCGTAGAGCTCGCTGGCAATGTTGTCATCGGAGTAGCGAATCATCTGTGTGGCCTTCGCCTTGTCCGCTTCGGTGCCGTGCTTGAAGACGTAGTCGGCAATGTAGAGCTTGACAATCGACAGCCCCGGACGAGCTTCATTCTCGTTGGCCGTACCGTAGTGAGCGCCGGTCGGGGTGTGGGTAAAGCTGATCTGGGTGCGCCCCGGAGCATTAATAGTGCCCTGTGGAGTCAGTTTCGGCTGCGGAGCCGCAGCGACGTTTCCAGCTGCCAGCGGAAGGCTGGTGACAGCGATGACACCGGTAAGACCCATGCGAATCGCGCGGGAAGGCCGTGGAGTAAGACGATGACGAGCGTTCATAACAAAAAACCAATCTACACGCGCAGGTGGCCGACGCGCTGCCAAGCTGGATCGTAAGCGGTGTCGACAACGTGCTCTCCGTCGGTCCACGTCTGCGCAACAGCTCGCAGACCCGCCTCCGCATCAGATGCCGGGTCAATAAAGAAGTGCAGCAGAGCCATACCGTCGGACTGCTCAGTTGCGACAAAAATACCCTTGTCCTCAGCGATGGCTTCAGCGGCAGCGGTATTGAACTCGGAGAGGGATTCCTTCGACTCGTCCGTCGGCAAGCCCTTGTCGTCAATGTGAGCGAGCATGAGCTGAATCAGCACATGCTGCGTCATAGTCGGGCTCACCAGCTGCGTAATCGGAGCGCGAGTAGCGACGACGAGCGGCTGGCCGTTGGCTTCGGCATCAATGGTGAGCCACTCCGGGCACTCTTCCGCGAGCTGCTCGACGACACCGCCCAGCTCCGGTAGCGGGATAGCATCTTCCGGCTCCTCGCCAGCGAAGGCGAAACCGCGCAGCCATAGGCCGAAGTCCTCCTCCCCCAGAGCCAGCTGCAGCAGTGTGAAACCTAGCTGAGCTACCAAGCGCTCACCGTCCTCCAACTGAGCAATTGCCGGGAACAGCGGGTGGAATAGGCGAACGTCCACTGCCCCATGACCACTGCTAACAGCCACGCGGGCGTCTGCCGGATCGACCTCGGCGGGAGCATCGGCCTCGAGAGCACCCTGTGCAACCAACGTAGCTGCGACATCCCCCAGCGACAGCTTCATCGCCGGATCCGCCTGGCGGAGGTCGGTGAAAGACCACACCGCGCCGTCGTCAGGCGCGGCCTCCAGCCAACGGCGAGCGACCGGGCGCAGCTCCGGATCGCCGGCAGCGCTCACAGTCAGAAGATGGCGAGAATACGGAGCGCCAGCCTCAAACCCCCAGATGAGCCGGTCATTAATAGCGGCGATGCGGCCGCCGACCTCCTTCTGGACATCAATAATGTCCACATCGGCGGCGTTCGGGGCACCATCGATACCGAGCTGGACACTAAACATCGAGTCGAGCGCATCGGCGCCAAAAGAGTTCCACCACGACCAGAACTCATTGATCGCGGTCTCTTCTGCGGCGCGCTGTTCCGGGGAGAACGGAGCCGGATTCTCGTTAGCCATGCTGAATCTCACACTTTCGTTTGCTCGTTTAAAACCGAACCTTATGTTGTGCGCCCCAGTATATGTGCCAAGCCGGATTCGCCCCTCGGGTCCATGCGCTAGACCGCGTTAAGCGGGTTGTGGCTCCGGCTCAGCTTCTGCTTCCTTGCCCCAGCGAGCGGCGTAGACCGCACAGATCATCAGCTGAATCTGGTGGAAAATCATCAGCGGCAAAATGTAGAGGCTGGCATCGGCACCGAAGATAACGGCAGCCATGGGCAGACCGGTGGCCAGGGACTTCTTCGAACCGCAGAACTGAATCGCAATGCGGTCCTTGCGGTCGAAGCCCATCTTATTTGCGATGAATCCGGACAACCGCAAAACGAATTCCACCAGCACGACCGAAAGCACACACAGGATGACAATGTCCCCTGCCGGCACCTTCGACCAGATGCCCTGCACCATGCCCTCGGAGAAGGCTGCGTAAACGACCATTGCGATGGATAGGCGGTCAACGTTCTTAGTCGTCTTCGCGGCGGCAAACTTCAGGGTCCAACGGCGAGTGAGCTGGCCGATTGCGAATGGCAGCAGCAACTGCAGCGAAATATCCAAGAACACCGACGAATCCACATGAATGCCGCCACCGGTGGCCATCAACAGCATCACCAGCACCGGTGTGACCACAATGCCCAGCAGGTTAGATGCCGAGGCACTGACGATGGCGCCGGCGACATTGCCCTTGGCGATGGACGTGAAGTTCACACTCGACTGCACCGTCGACGGTGCCAGCGTCATGTACAAAATGCCCAGGTAGAGGCCAGGAGAAAGAATCCAATCCAGGGGTTTCATCAGCAGGCCGAGGATTGGGAACAGCACGAATGTGAAAGCCAGAATGGTTATGTGCAGCCGCCAATGCTTAACACCGGCCAACGCATCCTGCGGGCTCAGGCGCGCGCCATAGAGGAAGAACAAGAAGCCAATGGCGATCTTTGTGGCCCAGCTGAAAACCTCAGCGGTAGTGCCGCTTGCAGGAAAAATAATCGCCAGTATCGCTGCAGCAACGATACCGACGATGAGGGGATCTGGACGCCAATTCACAATTCGTTGCCACATGGACAAATAGCTTAGTGGGCAACCAGATGTTGTCTTACTATTTTGCAGAAGCTTTTCTCTGCAATAATTTTTTTACTTCTTCTGCTCAGCTGCCTTGCGCAGCGCATCCTTGTCCACAGGCTTGAAAGTGACATTCGCGGATGAGCCCTTGTCCGTGCACAACCCTTCCAGACCACAGGAGCTGCAGCCACCGGAGACACCGCAGTCTGCTGCCGGGTTGTCGGAGCAGCAGGCATCATCAGTCGCAGTGTCGGCGGCATCAGTGGCGGCGGAGTCACAGCCACAGCCGCTGTCACCGTCACCGCACCCACAACCGGAGCCGGACTCGGCGGAGACCTTGGCGTCGTAAAGCGCGATGGTGTGCGAGCCGATAGCCGCACCAATGCCGAGCATGGCGATACCGGCGAGCAGAGCGACGGCGTACCACAGCCACATCCAACCAGAGGCCTCCGGGCGTATGGCGAGGAAGCCGAGCATGGCGGCGCCGAGGAAAGCGACAGCGGACACAGCCCACGGTGGGCCGGCAACGCGGTGCGTAATATCCCAGTTTTCCTGGGACTTTCGAGCCTCAGGCGCACGAATTCCGATCCAGTTATTACCCGGTAGCTTCGCCGACCATGCCAAACCAGCGACAACGGCTATGCAAACAGCCAGAACCAGGGTAATTACAGGGATGACAATCATGCTTCCAATTTATATAGGTGGTTGAGCACGTGCCAAACGCACCTATTAGACTGTGAGACCATGACCAACAGCGAAAAGTCCTCGTCCTCGGCAGAAGCCACCGACTACCGCTACTCCCCCGAGCTGGCGACTCAGCTAGAGGGAAAGTGGCAGGCGTATTGGAAAGATAACGGCACCTTCTACGCCCCCAACCCGGTGGGCGATTTGGCAGCTGCCGACGGCTCGACTCCGCCGAAGGACAAGCTTTTCGTCCAGGACATGTTCCCGTACCCGTCCGGTGTCGGTCTGCACGTAGGCCACCCGCTGGGATACATCGCCACCGATGTCTTCGCGCGCTTCCACCGCATGCAGGGCGCAAACGTGTTGCACACCCTGGGCTACGACGCCTTCGGTCTGCCGGCGGAGCAGTTCGCAATCCAGACCGGTACGCACCCGCGCGTGACGACGGAAGCGAATATCGCCAACATGGAGCGCCAGCTGGGCCGCCTGGGACTTGGCCATGACCGCCGCCGTGTTTTCGCGACCACTGACCAGGACTACTACAAGTGGACGCAGTGGATTTTCCTGCAGATTTACAACGCCTGGTTCGATGAGGATCAGAAGAAGGCCCGTCGCATCGATGAGCTGATTCCGCTGCTGGAGTCGGGCGAGATGACTACCAAGGATGGTCGCGTCTACGCTGAGCTCAGCGAGACCGAGCAGCGCGAAGCAGTCGACGAATTCCGTCTGGTTTACCAGTCGAATTCGATGGTCAACTGGTGTCCGGGCCTCGGCACTGTGCTGTCCAACGAAGAAGTGACCGCCGAGGGTCGTTCGGAGCGCGGTAACTTCCCGGTGTTCCGCAAGCGGCTGGGCCAGTGGATGATGCGCATCACCGCATACGCTGACCGCCTGGTCGACGACCTGGAGTTGCTGGACTGGCCGGACAAGGTCAAGTCCATGCAGCGCAACTGGATTGGCCGCTCCCGCGGTGCCGAGGTCGACTTCACAGCCGAGGTCGGCCCGAAGGTCTCCACCAAGATCAGGGTCTTCACCACTCGTCCGGACACTCTCTTCGGAGCCTCTTACATGGTGCTCGCTCCTGAGCACGAGCTGGTGGATCAGCTGGTTGAAGCCGGCAGCGGTTCCTACGAGGGCGTGGATGAGCGCTGGACCTTCGGCAAGGAAACCCCAGCCGAGGCCGTCGCCGCTTACCGCGCCGCAATTGCCTCCAAGTCCGACCTGGAACGCCAGGAGAACAAGGAAAAGACCGGTGTCTTCCTGGGCGCTTACGCCACCAACCCGGTGAGCGGTGAGCAGGTGCCGGTATTCATTTCCGACTACGTCCTGATTGGCTACGGCACCGGTGCCATCATGGCTGTCCCGGCCCACGATGAGCGCGACTACGAGTTCGCCACTGCCTTCGGTCTGCCAATCCGCGAGGTCGTCGCAGGTGGTGACATTGCAAAGGAGGCGTACGTCGGTAACGGTACGTGCGTGAACTCCGCCAATGATTCCGGCCTGGACATCAATGGCCTGGACAAGGACACCGCCATCGCCACCGTCATTGAGTGGTTGGAGAAGGAAGGTGCTGGTCACGAGAAGGTCCAGTACAAGCTGCGCGACTGGCTGTTCGCCCGCCAGCGCTACTGGGGCGAGCCCTTCCCCATCGTCTACGACGAGGACGGTCACGCCCACGCGCTGCCCGAGTCCATGCTTCCGGTCGAGCTGCCAGAGGTCGAGGACTACAAGCCGGTCACCTTCGACCCGGACGACGCCGACACCGAGCCAAAGGCTCCACTGGACAAGGCCACTGACTGGGTCAATGTCGAGCTCGATCTCGGCGATGGCAAGAAGAAGTACCGCCGTGACACCAATGTCATGCCGAACTGGGCAGGTTCCTCCTGGTACCAGCTGCGCTACATCGACCCGAACAACGCTGAGGAGTTCGTTGACCTGGAAAACGAGCGCTACTGGACCGGCCCTCGCCCGGAGACTCACGGTAAGGACGACCCAGGCGGCGTCGACCTCTACGTCGGTGGCGTCGAGCACGCAGTGCTGCACCTGCTCTACTCCCGCTTCTGGCACAAGGTCCTCTTCGACCTCGGCTACGTGACCTCCAAGGAGCCGTACCGCCGTCTGTTCAACCAGGGCTACATCCAGGCTTACGCCTACACCGATGCCCGTGGTGTCTACCAGCCGGCCGATCAGGTTGTTGAGCGCGATGATAAGTTCCTCATCCCAGGCGGCGCCGAAGACGGCTCTGACCTGGAAGTTTTCCAGGAGTACGGCAAGATGGGCAAGTCCCTGAAGAACGCTGTCTCCCCCGACGAGGTCTGCGACAACTACGGCGCTGACACCCTGCGCGTCTACGAGATGGCCATGGGTCCGCTGGACACCTCCCGCCCGTGGGCGACGAAGGATCTGGTCGGCTCGCAGCGCTTCCTCCAGCGCGCTTGGCGCCTGGTGGTCAATGAGGACTCCGGTGAGCTCGCCGTCACGGACGCAGCGCTTTCCGACGACGACCTCAAGGCCCTCAACCGCACCGTGGAAGGGGTTACCTCCGATTACGCAGAGCTGCGTGACAACACGGCCGTCGCAAAGCTCATTGAGTACGTCAACTACCTGACTAAGACCTACGGTTCGGCCGGTGCACCGCGCGCCGCCGTGGAGCCGCTGGCCCTCATGCTTGGCCCTGTGGCGCCGCATATTGCGGAGGAACTGTGGAGCCGTCTCGGCCACACCGAGTCCCTGGCACACGGCCCCTGGCCGGCAGTTGACGAGAAGTGGCTGGTCGACGACACCGTTGAGCTGCCAGTTCAGATTAACGGCAAGGTTCGCGCTCGCATTGACGTGGCTACCGATGCTTCCCGCGAGGACATCGAGGCCGCCGCGCGTGCCGACGAAAAGGTTGTCGCAGCTGTGGAAAACGCCGGTGGCAATATCGTGAAGGTCATTGTCGTTCCGGGCAAGATGGTCAACCTGGTTGTGAAGAAGTAACCAGGGAGGCTAATGCGTACAAGAAAGTGTCTGGGTTTATGACAGTTTGAGGCCTAAAATCGACTCAAATTTGTCATAAACCCAGACACTTTCTCGCTTGAGACTTTCTCGCAAAAGCCTCAAGGGGTGGCTCCGAAGCTGGCCGCCTCTTACCCCTACTTAACGCCCAGAATCAGGACACCGAATGTGGAGAGCATCCACATCAAAGTGAAGGGCATGAGCACCCAGCACATAGCGAGCCACGCGCGCCAGTTGCGGAAGTTTTTCCACTCCACGTAGGTCTGCCAAAAGCCCAAAAGGCAGCCGACCAGGGAGATTACGCCCGGGACAACGGGGAAAAGGATCTCCCAAGTGCGGGAGCAGAGGAAGCTGGACTTACCCGCATCGCAGGTGGGGCCACCGACAATGGCGCCGGCGATGCCAATAATGAGGCCCGCGAGCAGCGTCGTAAGAATCACACCCGCGGTGTAGATGTAGGCGCGCTTGCCGGAATACATCTTGCGCTCAAGCTCGTCGAAGATTTCATCCTCATTGCGCTCTGGTGTACTGCGCTTCGGTGAATTATCCACCATCTGCTCCCCTCGCCTCTAAATGCCGTCTGATGTGCCTGCCATACTAGGCCGGAGTAATCAGCATTGGCACCGGGCTGTGGCGAACGATGTGGTTAGTCGACGAGCCGATGAAAATTCGCCCGAATGGGCCAAGAGTAGACGAACCCAAAACGAGCAAGTCTCCCTTTTTCCATTTGATGGACTGAATGGCCTCTTCCCAACCGTTGCCGGAGGCTACTTCCGCATCAATGGAAAGGTCTGGGTAACGGGTATGCGCGCGGTCCATACCGCGGTCGAGCAGCCCCATAGCCTGCTCGCGCCACTCAATCATCAGGTCAGAGGAGGGGCCGTAGCCGTTCTCCGTCGGGTACATGGTCGCACCACGCGGCGTAAACGAGACCAAACGCAGGGGAACTTCCCAGCGATATGCCAGGTCAGCAGCCTTATTCAATGCGTGGTGCGACTGTGGGGTGTCAATGTAGCAAATGCTGACACGGGTCACACCGTGCTTAGAAAGCTTCGCGCCGGGGATCGCCAATCCCAGCGGGATTGGCGAGTAATGCAGCAGCGCATCAGAGGTTGATCCCGCAGTAAAGCGACTGCGGTTCTTGGCGGTCCAGTCCTTGGTATTGCTTCGGCGGGTGCCAAGCAAAACCACATCGGCTTCGAATTCTTCGGCTTCGTTGCAGATAGTTGTGGATTCGCTGGAGGATTCGATGATCCGTACGGCATCGTCGTCAAGCATGCCCTTGCGCAGGCCAGCGAGCTTAAGCTCATCCTTGATGATTTTTTCAAGAGACTCGGTTTCGTGGGAAACCCAGGAGTCATTGGTGCTCAACCGAGCCAGTGAGGTCAGCGGCCAGCCGCGCGACAGTGCGCTGACAACGCGAATCTGCACCTTCGTGGTGCGAGCTAACCAAGCGGCGTAAGCAAGCGTTTCGGTGCCGTACTCGCCTGGACGCCACGCAATCATGATACGAAGCGGGCGGGAAGCCATCGCTAATCCTCCTGTGATTACTCAGAAATATCCAAGTGGTGCTTCTGGGTAATAGCCTACGTGGATAGGCGGGCATATTTAAAACGGCACCGAGGACGTGTAAAAGCTATGTATCCTGCCTGTGGGCTTAAAGCGGGCAGGGCTAGCTGGAAAAGAGACTAGACGCTTGGGTTTGTCTTTGGGTGCTCCGGGTAGTTTTCGAGGATCTTGGACAGAATCGTCTCAAGACCAGCACCAAATTCCAGCTCTTCCTGGGTCAGCGTGCTGAACATCTCCGCCATCTGCTGATTGCGCTCTTCAGAAACACGGTGCAGCTCTTCACGGCCACGGTCGGTCAGTTCAACGCGGACGCCACGGCGGTCTTTGCTGTCGCGGACGCGCTCCACCATGCCGGCGACCTCCAAGTGGTGCACGGCGTTGGAGGCGGTGGGCATGCGGATGGCCTCGGCCTCAGCCAACTGGCTGATACGGCAGGCGCCCAGTGCCTCCAGGGTCATCATGATGGACAGCTGCGCGCGGCTGAGCTGGGACTCCGAGGAGCGGCGGCTGTAGAGCAGCTCAGCGCGAGTCAGGAGAGGGCGAATGCGCTTAGCGAGCGACAGAGGAGTAACGGCATCAGGATTGCCAATCGAGCCCGAAGATAATGTCATAGCGACGATGTTATATGCGAACAGTGCTAGTTGCCAATACGAAATTTATTTGGGGTGCTATTTATTTTTCTACAACTGGTGATTTCGGCGATGAAATCACCAGGAATTTTCCACCAAACATCTAAAACCCCAGTACAAAACATTAAACCTATCTGCGTATAAGGTTTTTCGGTGCTGGCAGAAACCCCCTAAAGTGTCACTTCTTCTGTACTTAGAACGTTGGGTTGGAGGTAGCCATACGGCTACTTTCGCGAATGCTTTTGGCTTGTGATATGTCTCGCAGATTCATCCTCGCGGGTGTATTGCTGTCTGCTTTACGACGACTGCAGCGCACGCATCCATGGCGGGGACGAGATGGGCGCAGCAGCGAGTAGGGCGAGAAGGCGTGGAAGAGACGCGGGGAGGATAGGGGAGAGAGAAGCACAAAAGCGCCAGCGGCTACCGCATGGGTAACCGGCTGGCACTTTTCAAGGCACATGCTCTCGGAGCTGCTCGCTTGTACTTTTGAGTGCTTGTACCTTTTAGTCTTCGCCCTTGATGAATGCTTCGAGCTGTGCTCGCGCAACATCGTCGGCAAGCTGCTTCGGCGGGGACTTCATCAGGTAGGAAGAAGCGGCGTAGACCGGGCCGCCGATGCCGCGATCCTTGGCGATCTTGGCAGCGCGAACAGCATCGATGATGATGCCAGCGGAGTTCGGGGAGTCCCAGACCTCGAGCTTGTACTCAAGGTTCAGCGGCACCTCGCCGAAGGCCTTGCCCTCGAGTCGGACGTAGGCCCACTTGCGGTCATCCAGCCAGTCCACCCAGTCCGACGGGCCGATGTGGACGTTGCGGTCGTCGATCTTGCCGGCCAGCGGACCGGTGAGATTGGAGGTGACGGCCTGGGTCTTGGAGATCTTCTTGGACTCGAGGCGGTCGCGCTCGAGCATGTTCTTGAAGTCCATGTTGCCGCCGACGTTGAGCTGCAGGGTGCGCTCGAGGCGAACACCGCGGTCCTCAAATAGCTTGGCCATGACGCGGTGGGTGATGGTTGCGCCGACCTGGCTCTTGATGTCGTCGCCGACAATCGGAACCCCTGCGTCTTCGAACTTCTTGGCCCACTCAGGGTCGGAAGCGATGAAGACCGGCAGGGCATTGACGAAAGCTACACCAGCGTCAATGGCGCACTGTGCGTAGAACTTGTCAGCCTGTTCTGAACCGACCGGCAGGTAGGAGACCAGTACATCGACCTTGGCATCCTTCAGCGCCTGAACAACGTCGACCGGTTCAGCCGGGGATTCGTCGATGGTGTCCGCGTAGTACTTGCCAACGCCATCCAGGGTCGGGCCGCGCTGAACCTCAACGCCGAGAGTCGGGACATCGGCAATCTTGATGGTGCAGTTTTCGGAGGAAACAATGGCCTCGGAGAGGTCCTTGCCGACCTTCTTGTCGTCAACGTCGAAAGCTGCGACGAACTCGACATCGGAGACGTGGTAGTCGCCGAAGACGACGTGCATGAGGCCAGGAATGGTCTCATCGGGCTTTGCATCGCGGTAGAACTCGACACCCTGCACCAGGGAAGAGGCGCAGTTGCCGACGCCGACGATAGCGACGCGAATTGAACTCATTTAGTAATTCTCCTTGAAACTATGTGCTCGGAGGCTTTGACCTCGCGCCGGGAACTCACACCGGGAACTCGCATCAAGACCTAGCATCAGAACCCCGCACCAGGGCCTTGCGCCAGCGGTGCGGCCGTGAGTGGGTGCGCGCATTGAGGTAACGAGCGTGACGTTATACCTTTATGCGTTGTTTGCCGATGCCCGAACCGTGAGGGGGCATGTGTTTACCGATAAAGCGGGGGTGAAACCAGCCCGCACGAGCCTGCTAATCTGTCTTCGTGATGACATGGCAGGGCGAGATTGATCACTCCTTGTTCAAGAAGCAGTTATTGGAGCAGTGGCGTGTAGGGGAGATTTCACGGAAATCACTCTGTGATGCCGATGCTCGGCTGGTCGCTGCCGCGCGTTTTCACGGCAGAAAGTCCCAGGAAGAGTGCCCAGTATGTCGCAAATTCGACCTCCGACTCGTATTCTGGGTGTTCGGAGAAAACTTGGGCCGTCGTTCCGGCTCTGCTTGTACTGAAAACGAATTATCCGCAATAGTTAATGAATATGGTTCGTGCACCGTCAAAGAAGTTGAGGTGTGCCCCGACTGCAAGTGGAGTTTCCTGACCCGGACACTTCAGGCAGCTCGAGAAGAGTCAGAAAACTAGGGAGAGCACCCGTGAGCAATGATCGACCCGATAGCCCAGGCGGTCCTAACAGCCCTCACGAGGGCCAGGGTTCTAATTCATCAGGCGAGTGGTGGGATCAGCCGGATGCTGATTCCTTCAATACGCACGCACGCTCCGATGACGCATCGCTTGACGACGATTCCAGCGACAGCATTGATGCTGTTTCGGTCGGTGGCAATGACGAGGGTCTGGCTACCGGTTCAGAGATGACGTCGGCAAGCGAGCCGGACCCGGAGAAGGGGCAGTACGCCCCAGATGACCTTGAACCAGATGACCATGAAGAGGAAAGCTCGATGGCGCAAGAAGAACAGCCGACTGATAATAAGCGGCGAATTTTAGCGTGGCTCGGTCTAGCCGTGGCGCTGGTCGTGCTGTTGCCGGTAGTTGTGTTCGGTGTTGCTTATGCGACAACGGACGTGCCGGAGCCAGAGGAGTTGGCCAATAGCCAGATTGCGGTGATTTATGACCGTTCTGGTGAAAAGGAAATCACGCGCATCGTCCCGGAGGGCGGTAACCGAAGCAACATCACTATCGACAAGGTGCCGGATGCTGTACGCAATGCAGTGCTGGCAGCTGAGGATCGTGATTTCTATACCAACCCGGGTTTTTCCTTGACTGGTTATGCCCGTGCGGCTCTGGGAGTCGTGACTGGTAATTCCAGTGCCGGTGGCGGCTCGACCATTACGCAGCAGTACGTCAAGAATGCTGTGGTGGGCAACGAGCGCACGCTGACCCGTAAGGCCAAGGAGCTGGTCATGTCGGCGAAGATGGCGCGGGAGTGGACTAAGGACGAAATCCTTGAGGCCTACCTCAACACGATTTACTTTGGTCGTAACGCATACGGTATCGCGGCAGCGTCGAAGGCCTACTTCGGTAAGGAAGTCGGTGAGCTGAATGCCGAAGAGGGTGCTGTGCTGGCAGCCTCGATTCAGCGTCCATCTGCACTGGATCCGTGGACTAACCGCCCGGAGGCTGAGCAGCGTTGGAACTACGTCCTCGATGGCCTGGTGGAGATGAACATCGTCTCGCCGCAGGACCGCGCGGGAATGCAGTACCCGGAGACCATCGATCCGGCGTTGGCGCCGAAGCAGGCTCCGGAGCCCGGCCCGGCTGCCATGATTAAGAATCAGGTTCTGGCTGAGTTGGAGCGCGAAGGTATCTCCGAGCAGGAGGTCAACACTGGCGGTCTACGCATTACGACGACCATTGACCCGACGGTGCAGCAGGCTGCCCTGGATGCGATGGAAAACTACGTCGATCAGTCAACGGGTTTGCGTGCCGCCATCGTTTCGGTGGAGCCGAAGACCGGTGCTGTCCGCGCCTACTACGGTGGCGACGATCCGACTGGTTGGGACTACGCAAACAGCGGTCTGCAGACCGGCTCTACTTTCAAGATTTTTGCGCTGGCAGCAGCTCTCGATCAAGGTATTCCACTGACCGCGCAGTACTCTTCGGCACCTGTGCAGTCCGGTAACGTCACTCTGCACAACGACGGCGGTGCCGGCGGTGGCGTGCTTCCGCTTTATGAGTCCCTGAAGCAGTCGCTGAACACCCCGTTTATTCGCCTGCAGCGCGACCTGAAGAATGGTCCGGATGACACCGCCAAAATGGCTCATCGTCTGGGCGTGGCTGAGTCCATCCCGGGTATTGAAAAGACTCTGATGGACGACAACGGTCACTCGCAGGACGGTATCGCCCTGGGTCAGTACCTCTCACGTCCGCTGGATATGGCCGTTGGTCTGGCTACCCTGACTAACGATGGCGTCTATCAGCAGACTCACTTCGTAGAGAAGGTCGAAAACTCCAAGGGCGAGATTGTTTACGAGTCCAACGCTGACAAGGGCGACCGTCGAGTTTCCAAGGCAGTGGCCACCAATATGATATCGGCCATGGAGCCTATTGCCGGTTACAGCAACAAGCCCTTGAGTGGTGGTCGCCCGTCGGCCGCCAAGACCGGTACTACGCAGTTGGGTGACACCGGCCAGAACAAGGATGCGTGGATGATCGGTTCGACACCGCAGCTGTCGACTGCAGTGTGGGTTGGCAACGTCGATGGTTCGGCGCTCTACAACTCCTATGGTGGCATCATGTACGGCTCGCAAACCCCGGGTGATCTGTGGAAGTACACCATGGATAACGCACTGTCTAACGAGGACTTTGAGTACTTCACCAAGCCGGAGCCAATCGGTGGTGTCGCAGGTGCGCCGCAGTACCAGGCGCCGTCGACCTCTGACTCTGGCTATGACCAGGGCTATGCCCCGGAGACCACAGAAGAGGAGTCGGCCGAGGAGTCGACCTCTGAGTCCTCCGAGGAGCAGCCTGCACCGCTTCCGGTTCCGGGTGGCGATGGCGGAGGCGGTGGCGGCGGAATCGCTGACCTACTGCCCATCCCGATTCCGGGAGGCGGTGGTTTCGGCGGTGGCAATGAAGGCGGCGGAGACCCCGGTAACCCTGGAGGTGGACAGTAAGTGGACACGTGGGTGATTTTCACCATCGTCTGCGTCGCGATTGGCTTCCTGATGTTCGGCACGGCCTTTTGGGGCTTCATGCAGAAGTGGAAACCGGCAATCATTTGGGCTCTGTGCCTGGCAGCTTTCCTATTCGCGACAGTCATTCCGGTGATTATTGCGTTGGCACATGCTTCCTCGACATCAATGTAGGACGCAGGCCAGGTAGTCAGTTGCTAGAGCGTTAACTGCCCACCAAGCACGCGACAACTTCACAATTCAAAGAGGCGCACGCAGTAGCTCTGTGTGCGTCTCTTTCTATTCGGCGCCCTGACACCGCTTGCCAGTACTGCTTGCCGATGGCGCCTGCGATTAGGACATATACCTCTGCCTGCGGTACCCTGGCAGGGTTGCTTGACGCAACGATCCTCCTGCTGCATAGCGGTTGGCATGAAAGACAGTGCCAGCGCACCACGCTGTGTAGCCGAAATACAAGAACTAGACCATAGGAGGTGATGAGGTCCGTGCGTCACTACGAAGTAATGATTATTATCGATCCGTCTCAGGATGAGCGCACCGTAGGCCCGTCCCTGGAGAAGTACCTCGACGTTGTCCGCAAGGAGAACGGCAAGGTGGAGAAGGTGGACATCTGGGGTAAGCGCCACCTCGCCTACCCGATCGAGAAGAAGGAAGACGGCATCTACGTTGTCGTCGACCTCACCTGCGAGTCCGCAACCGTGCTGGAACTCGACCGTCGTCTGAATCTGAACGACAGCATCCTGCGCACCAAGGTGCTGCGGGTTGATCGTTAATCTGCGTCATATTTGCGTAGCCAGAGTGCTCGAATGGGGCACACCGGTAATGCGAAAGCCGTAGGATAGCGGGCGAAAGCCCCATCATCAGCTCGACAGAATACAACCGAGGAGAAGAAGCATGGCTCAGGGAGACGTACAAATCACGGTGGTTGGCAACCTGGTTGCTGACCCGGAGCTTAAGTACACCCAGAACGGCACCGCCGTGGCGAATTTCCGCGTTGCGTCGACTCCGCGGGTGTACCGAGATGGCCAGTGGGTTGACGGCGAGGGCATGTTCCTCACCTGCAGCCTGTGGCGTGAGGCAGCGGAGAACGCTGTCGAAAGTCTCTCCAAGGGCATGCGCGTCATCGTCCAGGGTCGTCTGCGCCAGCGCAGTTACGAGACCCGCGAGGGCGAGCGTCGTACCGTCTTTGAGGTTGAGGTCGATGAGGTGGGCCCGTCCCTGAAGTTCGCTCGAGCTCAGGTCACGCGCACTCCACGCAACGGCGGTGGAAACTTTGGCGGCGGCAACCGCAGCCAGGGCGGAAATGCCGGTGGTGGTTTCGGCGGTGGCTTTGGTGGAAACCAGGGCAACCAGGGTGGACAGGGCGATCGCGGTTTTGGTGGCGGAGCTCCTGCGGAAGATCCGTGGAACTCAGCTCCTCCGGCCGGTGGCGGCTTCGGCGGCGATGAGCCTCCGTTCTAAGCTCCTTCCAGCCACGGCACTACGTGACTAGTTTGCAGCAGATTTAGCATCCACAATTCTCATAATCTTTTAAAGACATATCCAGCGAAAGGCAGGGATCATGAAGCTGATCCTCACCGCCGACGTTGACAAGCTCGGTGTCGCAGGCGACATCGTTGAGGTCAAGGCCGGCTACGGACGTAACTACCTGCTTCCTCGCGGACTGGCAATTGTTGCCACCCGCGGCGCAGAAAAGCAGATCGAGGGCATTCGTCGTGCCCAGGAGGCTCGCGCTATCCGCGACCTCGACCATGCACGTGAAGTCAAGCAGAAGATTGATTCGCTCGACAACGTCTCCGTTGCTGTGAAGGCTTCGGAAAATGGCAAGCTGTTCGGTTCTGTCACCAAGGGTGACATCGCCGATGCAGTTCGTAAGGCTTCCGGTCAGGCTATCGACAAGCGCGCAGTCGTGCTTGCTCCGAGCCAGATCAAGTCCCTTGGTAAGCACACCGTTGACATCGCGCTGCACCCGCAGATTACCGCGCATGTTTCCGTACAGGTCGTCGCCGCGTAAGTTCGCGGTTTAGAGTTTTTACTTTGACGGCGGCTGACGAGCACCGCGTTTAAAGACTGCGCGGGCTCTGAGGCCCAATGACAACAGCACACGTGAAGCTCTGATCTTTCGTAGTGAAAGGTCAGGGCTTTTCGTGGTTTAAGGCTGGTTTAAAGCCTTTTATGCAGGTGCTGGAAAGAGCGTCTACGACTTGTCCACAGGCTAACAATGATTTCTGTGGATAAACCTGTGGGTAACTTGCCTGGCTGCCGTGGATAACTCTTCTGGAGTGCACGAGATTTTTATTAATTCATCGTTAATAATCTCCGCATGAGCAGCATCGATGCTAAAGGGGTAACAGAGGATTACATTTGTGCAGGATTAAGGCAAATACGCACTGACCTGCGTAGATAGAATATTTTCGGGTTGAAACTCCGCTACCCCCGTTAACATTCAAGCGGCGGTTTAGGGTTACGGACCGTTCACCTGGACTTTTCTTGATTGTGCACATGTTCTCCCCAGGCTTATCCACAGGTGCTGTGGATAACTTCGGGGATAACCCCTGTCGAGGATTGTTTTCTGGGGCCTTAAAGGGTACTTTTACAGGTCCGTCAATCCGCTCGAGCAGGTATAACTGCGGTAGGTAGTCAGGTGTCCAATGCTGGCGGGCGGAACAGGCATATTGAGTGTGACGGTCAGTCAGCAACAGGGTTGAAAAGGCACCTAAGTGGTCCAGAAGGGGAGGAGCTGCTCACGATGAGTCAGCCTGTAGGTGATGGTGGTCATTCAGGAGCAGGGGACGAGGCGTCGTCCTACTCGGTGAATTCCCACGATGATTCCTTCGATGACGTTCCGCTGCCCCCGGAACCGCCGGTAGAGGATGCGCCACCGGAGGAGTATTCCTTCTCTCAGAGCTCGGGCAACGGATCGTCGGCAAGCGGATCTGGGGCGCGGGACTGGGAGCGAGACCGTGGTCGTGGCGCTCGTGCGAGTGCGGTCGCGGGCGCGACTTTTGAGCGCACCCCGCCGCACAATATCGAGGCGGAGCAGAGTGTGCTCGGCGCGATGCTGCTGAACTCAGAGGTCGTTGCGGATGTGTACGAGCAGCTGACACCGGAGGATTTCTACCGACCGGCGCACCAGACGATTTACTCGGCGATTTTGCACCTCTACGGTGAGTCCTCGGAAATTGACCCCATTTTGCTGGCAGGTCGTCTGGATCGAACTGGAGACCTGGAGCGCATCGGTGGTCCGCTGTACCTGCACACCTTGGCCTCCCTGGTGCCAACGGCGGCGAATGCGCAGTTCTATGCCCGCATTGTTGCGGAGAAGGCGACAATCCGTCGCCTGGTAGAGGCCGGCA
Source organism: Corynebacterium sp. HMSC063G05 (assembly GCF_001810555.1). Classification (NCBI taxonomy): domain Bacteria; kingdom Bacillati; phylum Actinomycetota; class Actinomycetes; order Mycobacteriales; family Corynebacteriaceae; genus Corynebacterium; species Corynebacterium sp. HMSC063G05. The sequence continues at coordinate 183,400 of NZ_KV801861.1, forward strand.
CGAAGATCGCCCAGATTGGCTATGCGGGCGCGGAGGACACGGAGCCGGAGCAGCTGGTGGATGAGGCGCAGCAGCTCATTTTCAGCGTTGGACGTGAGAACACGAAGAATGACTACGTTCCCATCGCCGATGTCCTGGATGACACGCTGGAGGAACTGGATCTTATTACCCAAAACGGCGGTCTGGCGCAGGGTGTGCCGACGGGGATTACCAACCTGGACAAGCTGACAAATGGCCTTCACCCAGGTCAGATGGTGATTATTGCGGCCCGTCCGGGTGTGGGTAAGTCCACGCTTGCAATGGACTTCATGCGTTCGGCCTCGATTCGCAACGGCATGACCAGCGCAATTTTCTCGTTGGAAATGTCGCGCAATGAAATCATGATGCGCATCATGTCCGCAGAGGCGAAGATCAACATGGCATCTTTGCGCTCCGGTGACCTGGATGAGCGGGACTGGACAAAGCTGGTCGAGGTCGGCGACAAGATTCGTGATGCTCCGCTGTTTATTGATGACTCGCCGAACCTGACCATGATGGAAATTCGCGCGAAGGCACGTCAGCTGAAGCAGAAGCACGATCTGAAGATGATCGTGGTCGACTACCTGCAGCTGATGAGCTCGGGTAAAAAAGTCGAGTCCAGGCAGCAAGAGGTCTCGGAGTTCTCCCGTCAGCTCAAGTTGTTGGCGAAGGAGCTCGAGGTACCGCTGATTGCAATTTCGCAGCTGAATCGTGGTCCGGAAGCTCGCACAGATAAGAAGCCACAGGTCTCGGACCTGCGTGAGTCGGGTTCGCTGGAGCAGGATGCCGATATCGTCATGCTGATTTACCGGCCGGACTCGCAGGAGGCTGACCATGAACGTGCTGGTGAGGCGGATATTATCGTCGCAAAGCACCGTGGTGGACCGACCGGAAGCATTGCTGTGGCCCACCAGCTGCATTACTCCAGGTTCGCCAACCTGGCGGAGGAGCCCAGCGGTTCTCTCTAGGTGCCTGGCCTAGCCACCCAGAATTAGTGCAATCCGGGTGGCTAGGTAAGGTGAGTGACAGTCAATAGGGCGAGTTTTCGTGCGTTGATGGTTTTGAAGGTTTTGAGGGTTACGCGGAGTCGTCGGGAAGCGGGGAAGCACTATGTCACCAACTGCCGCTCCCGTGGCAGCGGAGGCCAAAGCGAAAAGGCAGAAGAGTGCGCCGAAACAGCGCGTCGGTTGGGTAGATGCGGCTAAGGGGCTGTGCATTCTTTTAGTTGTGCTTGGCCATGCCATCACAGAGCTGCAAGCGCACGGTTACTACACGGCGCAGTGGGCGGGGATTAACTTCTTCCTCGGACCAATCCGTATGCCGCTGTTTTTCCTGCTATCTGGGCTGTTCGCCGGCAAGGCACTTAAGGAGTCGTGGCATAAGTTAGCCAATCGCCGAATCTGGGTGATGCTCTATCTCTACGTGATTTGGGTTCCACTGCGTGACTTCGTGCTTTTCCTCATGCCGTATACGCACGTGGATGCCGATGGCATAGTATCTCCGCCGCCGATCACGGACCACAGCGCGTGGGGGCCGCGAATTTACAACACGCTTCACGCGATCATCGAACCAACTTCCTACCTTTGGTTCCTGTGGGCGCTGGCGCTGTTCGCAATTCTCACACGAGCATTTCGCTGGGTACATCCGGTGATTCAGCTCATCGTTACAGGCCTCATTAGTGCATGGGCACCTTTTGCCTCGTCCAGCTGGTCGTGGGACTTTGTCACCAAGATGCTGTTCTTCTACGTGCTGGGCATGTACGGTGCGCCCTGGATTTTCCGGATGGCACAGCGTCGCAGCGGCCTCTCACTGCTAGTGACGCTGACGGCGTTCCTGTCGGTGGCGATCTGGGTGCAGGCGACCTACTCGAGCTTTAACGAAGGCAACGTCGGCTTCACCCGCGTGTACCTGTCCACCACTGGCGCACTGGCTGCAATCAATATTATGGCGATGCTGCAGAACACTCGCCTAGTTGTGCCCTTTGAAAAGGTTGGCGGCCGAACGCTGCCTATCTTCCTCATGCACATTCCAATGTTGGTTGTGGTCATGATTATTTGTGACCTCATTCTGCCGAAGGACCCACATTTGGTCATCATGACGCCGCTGGTGACTATCATTGCGGCGATGCTGTGTCTTGGTCTGCACAGGTTGCTGCTTGCCATCGGTGCCGGGTGGCTCTTTGTCCGTCCTGCGTGGGTAGTGCGCATGACTACGCCGGGGCAGCGTGCCCTTCAGCGCAGTCAGAATCCTTCTTCCCTGCCTGAAGGCGAGGCTCCGCGGCAGCCTAAGAGCGAACCTGCTTCCTAATTCAGCTCAACAAGGCGGTAGCGTGGAACCGGGAGCCGATCAGGCGGCAGAAGTGACACAGAGAATAGCCATGAAGAAATGAGAAAGCCATGCGTCTAGCAACGTTGCGATATCAGGGTGCAACCCGCGCCGCTGTTCTCGGCGACGGGGTAGCGGTCCTTTTTGATGACCACTGTCTCGGAGATGTGTTAGCGCGGCCAACGTGGCGTCGTGAAGCGGAAGAACTCTTGGCGGAGGCGGGGAACAACCCTGACAACGTCATGGCGGAGAGCGCGTGGGCGTTCGCACCGCTGATTACGCGGCCGGGCAAAATCGTCTGCGTCGGCTTGAACTATGCCGCACACATCGACGAGATGGGGCACCAGCGCCCCGAGGTGCCAACGTTATTCGCGAAGTTTGCCGATGCCGTCGCCGGTGCGAAGGATGATATCCGAGTGCCGGAGGCCTGCGCGGAGAAGCTCGATTACGAAGGCGAGCTCGCGGTTATCGTCGGCGAGACCTGCCTGCGGGTGTCGGAGGAGCAGGCACAGGACGCTATCGCTGGGTACGCGATTATGAATGACTTCACTCAGCGCGATTTCCAGTACGCTACCGCGCAGTGGCTACAGGGGAAGACGTTGCAGCGCGCCAGTGCTTTCGGGCCGTGGATGCTCACGGCCGATGCTTTCGATGCGGACTCCGCGCGGGTGCGCACATACGTCGACGGAGAGCTGCGCCAGGATGCACCGATTGCGGACCTTGTTTTCTCCCCGGCGAAGTTGATCGCCTACATCTCACAGTTCGTGCAGCTGAACCCGGGCGATGTCATCTCCACGGGAACGCCGGCGGGTGTTGGCCACGGCATGAGCCCGCAGACCTACCTTCAGGATGGCCAGGAAATGGTCATCACCATCGATGGCCTGGGTAAACAGGCCAACACTGTCCGCATCAACCACTAGCACGCGCCGCTTTACGACGTTCCCGCGAACCCGGCGGGAATGAAACGACCCCCGCGTGCGTTGTGGGAGACTAACGGGTAAAAACCTACGTAAAGAACGTGAAGTTAGAACACGACGTTAAAGAGTAAGAGGAGTTAGACCCATGGCAACTGTTGATATTACGAACGAGACTTTCGCTGAGACTATTCAGAACAACGACATCGTGCTCGTTGATGCCTGGGCATCCTGGTGCGGTCCGTGCCGCCAGTTCGCCCCGATTTATGAGAAGGCTTCCGAGAAGCACTCAGAGGTAGTGTTCGCAAAGCTGGACACCGATGCCAACCAGGAGGTTTCGGCAGCCCTGGGCATTCAGTCGATTCCGACGCTGTTTGTTTTCCGCGAGGGAATCCTGCTGTTCCAGCACTCTGGTGTGCTGCCGGAGGCCGCCCTGAGCGATCTGGTTGGCCAGGCTTCGGAGCTGAACATGGATGATGTCCGTGCGCAAATTGCCGAGCAGGCCGCACAGGATAGCGCTACCGAGTAAACTCTGCGGTTCAGCCCGCATACTGTGCGTTTTCCGACTTGGAGCACTTCCGCGTAAGCCCCCGCGCCTGAACTAGCCCTCAAGCGCGCGGGGGCTTTTTGTATCTAGTCCGCGCGCTGGCCACGAATGAGCCAGCCAATACCAAAGCCAGCGAGTGCTGCTACTAGCGCCCACAGGGCTGGAGCGACTTTGTTTGAGTCCTCCTCAATCGACAGTGGTGCGCTGGTGCGGGCGTGCTTTGTCTCCTTCTCACCTGTTGGCAGAACCTGCCCGTCTGGGAACACGTGCTTGACAGCTTCGGTGAGTTCGTTGGCGGTCAGGTTTTTGCCCAGAACCGCGATAGCGTAACGGTCATCGTCGCCAAGGAATCCGGCAGTGGTGTGCTGCTCTTCGTACCAACCGGACTTGTTGGCAATCGTTTCCTTCGGTAGCGCTGCACGCAGACCGAAGTTCTGGTCTGCATCGCCGTAGGAGTAGCGCGGCAGTGAGTACATCAGCTGACGCATGTATTTGGTCTCCGTGTCGCTCAGCCCGCCTTCTTCGCTCAGCATCCGGTCAAAGTAGGCAACCATGTCGGCTGGCGTACTGGTGGTGGCTCCCCACATAGGTGAGCCGACAGTCTTATCCGAGAGGCCGTAGCGCTGTCGGACATTGTCAACGATGCGTACACCGCCGTAGGAATCCCACAGCTCGTCAGTTGCTTCGTTGTTGGAGTATCGAATCATGTCGTCGCGCAGCATGGCGTCGGGGTTGCCCTCAACCGGCATATCACCCTGGCCAGCGACAATCTCGCCCTTCTTCGGCTGCGTGTAGTTGGAATAGGCCACAACGTCGGCGACGAATACCTTCATCAGGCTGGCGAGGCGAAAAACATCATCACAGTGTGAGTTGCAGATGAACTCACCGGTCTGGCGATCCAGAATGCCCATGCCGAGCATGCCGCCCTTAGCGTCGAACTTCTCAGTCACTTCGTCGAGACGAGTTTGCACGCCAAGGCCCCACTGGGTCTTCGCCCCTGGCACAAGTGGGGGAAACTCCTTCGGCTCACTTTTCACAGTGCTTTCCGACGGCTCCGTCGAGGACGTTTCCGATGTCGGTGAAGAGGTTTTCTCGGTCGACTTCTCAGCCGACTGTTCCGCCGACTTCTCTGCGGTTCGCCCTGTGCTCTTCTCGGGAGCCTTTTCAGTTGGCTTTTCGGTGGTCTTCTTGGTTTTTGCGTCGGAGGGCTTAGCCGGCTCCGTTGACGATGGAGCTGCTACGACTACCTGCGAAAATGCACCGGTATCGGTGGAGTCAGCAGTTGCGGTGACTGTCGCGTTAGCCAGCGGCGCAGTTGCTGACAGAGTAATTACCGCGGCGAGACTCGCGGCCAGTCCGCGGTACGTGCGTTGAGGGCAATGAACCATGTTTAGAGAGTTTACAACTCTGGGGGAGTCTTGCTTGTCGGTAACCAGCTCTTTCCGTTTGCCGAGAGAGAGCGAGCTAGCTCACGTACAATTTTTTAAGAGATGGAATCTTCTCGGTTCCGATTAGTTATTCCGCATATGTTGAGGAAGGTTGGATTTGCATGGCTAATCCATTTGCCAAGGGCTGGAAGTACATGATGTCTTCGTTCGATAAGAAGATCGAGGACAATGCGGATCCTAAGGTTCAGATTGCACAGGCAGCTGAGGCCGAGCGTCAGCGCCATCAGGAGATTCAGCGTCAGGCTGCGGCTATCATCGGCAACCGCAATCAGCTGGAAATGCAGCTGGGGCGGTTGACCTCTGAGCGTGACAAGATTACCGAGAACACCCGGCAGGCACTCGCCAATGCGGATCAAGCTCGTGCCAAGGGCGATGAGGCCACTGCACAGAAGATGGAAAGCACTGCTGAGGTGTTTGCCACCCAGCTGGTGAATGTTGAAAAGGAGCTGGAAAATACTACGCAGCTCCACCAGCAGGCCGTATCTGCTGCTGAGGAGGCACAGCGTCAGGCGCAGCAGTCGCAGGCTCGCTACGAGCAGATTAAGCAGGATATCCGCAAGCTGGAGTCGCAGGCCGATCAGGCCAAGATGCAAGAGACCGCGTCGAAGACTCTCCAGAGCATGCAGGGTATTTCCGAGGATCCGAATGTGCCGACTTTGGATTCGGTCCGTGAGAAGATTGAAGGCCGCTACGCCAATGCGTTGGGCGCTCAGGAGCTCGCGGAATCCTCACAGGCAGGTCGTATGGCTGAGATCGAGACTTCGACTCGCGATGCCGCTGCTGACATGCGTCTGGCCGAAATTCGTGCCCAGATGAATAATGAAAACGCTGCTCTCGAATCCGGTTCTGCCGCGAAGGATAACGCCGGCGAGCTGGAGGCCGCCGAGTCCGCCGAGTCCGCCGAGTCCGTTGAGGCCGTTGAGGACACCACAACGGACGCAGACGAAGCGAAGTAGCGTTCACCAGTTGCCAACAATCGTCAACAAGAAAGTGTCGGGGTTTATGTCAGTTTGAGCGGGAAAAACCACCCTAAACTGACATAAACCCCGACACTTTCTCGCACCAGCAGCGCCAGCAGCGACAGTAGCGCCAGCAGCGACAGTAGCGCCAGCAGTGCTGAAGCCACCGAAACTGCCGAATCCGTGAGGCGCGCTATTACTCCAATTCGCCGTTCTTCCGCGCGAGCAGCACTCCGCGGATACCGGCGTGGAAACCATCGCGCAGATTGACGCGCTGCGTCTCCGTCAGCGTGTATTCGTGCAGGGTTTCGCACGCAAACTGCAGCAGCGGACGATCAATGTCCGGTGGCAGCCCACCACCAGAGAGCAAGTGGGCACTATCGCGCGCCTGCTCGTTCGCAATATTCTCGTACCACCAGTTCGCGTACTGCTGTCCCACATCGAACGGCGTCTGAAAACCCGCGGATGCCCACACCTCGTTCGGCAGGGGCACGTATCGACTACGCAGCTTCCTCCTTGGCGCCATCATCGAAGGATTCGGCCGCGGGCTTGGTTTCGGCGTACTCGTGTTGGCACCGTCTTCGCTTGTCGACGACTCCGTCGCCGACTCCCCACTGCCGGTTGCAGTCGACGACGCGGAATCGGAGGCAGACGCGCCTGCATGCTCGGCTCCGGTGTTGTTCACAGTGTCGTTACCAGCCCCACTGCCAGTGTTGACTGTCGCGCCGGGCATGGTCGCTGGAGAAGGCTGTGCTGGCTGCGTTGGCTGCGCTGGTGAGGCAGCCGAAACGCCCGAAGCAGCGGAATCCACCCGTGTAGCTTCCGAACCGCCGGTGCGCTCTACCTCAGCGCGGTGCTCAGCCTGCGCCGGGATTTCCCGGGCACCCATCTTGGCCGCGTGCTCGACCTCGTTGAACTTCGGCGAGTCGGCCTTGGCCGTCGGCGTGGCTGCGGCATTGTCTTCGCTGCGACAGTCGGAGTCGCTGTCAGCCGTGGGGGATGGCACAACGCGCTGGTCCTGCGGAACCTCCGGAGTGCCGGCCTCCGGCGAAGCAGCGTCACCGTCGGCAGCGGAGGGAGTGTTCTCCGTGCCGTCGTCAAGCGAGCCCTCGCCCGGAGGAGTGATGCGCGTATCCGGCACGCAGGTGGCGCCGAGATCCTCGATTGGTTCGGCATCGCCCAGCGGCTTATTCGTGCGGACGACCGGTGGGATCGGGCCTTCGAGGACGTTGAGCTGCATGGCGTCGGCGAAGTCCTCGCGGGGATCGAGGATTGTCGTCGAATCGCAGGCATGGCGAAGCGCACCGGACATGGAGTCCCAGCCGAAGCCGTAGAGATGCACGCGCACACCGGCAGCCGAAGCCTCGGCGACGCCGGGCAGCATGTCCGCATCGCCCGAGACCAGCACGATATCGGAAACTTGGTTGCGCAGGCCGGCGACAACCATGTCTGCGACGAGCCGAGTATCGACGGCCTTCTGCGTCCGTCGGTCACCCCATTCAATGAGTTGACCTGCGCGCAGCTGCACACCATCGATCGTGCGCAGTGAGCGCTGGTAACGATGCGGCCCCGACTCCGGGATGCCGTCGTACCAAAGTTGCCGCTGAACTGGCTGGTTCAGCTGCTGGTTAATCATTCGGTCAAGGACACTAACTACTTCTCTAAGGTCGATTTCTAATTGCCCGCGGGCTCCGGTTTCCCACGAGTTGTAAAAGCTCGCCAATAAATATGACGTATCGACGAACACCAATGTGCGTTCAAGCATGGCTCCTAATTCCTGATTCTTTATTAACTAAATAAGCAAACCGGTTACATCGACAAGGATGCCCGAATAATTCATTCTATGCGCTAAACATGTTTAACTTCAGGGACTATTCTTAATAAGCCGCATCACTTTGACCGCTCTTCGCGGGTTGGCAGGAGTGCGAGTCGACGAGAAAACACCGATCAATTTAGGTATTGACGTGCAAAGAAATCGCCCCGCGAAGAGTACGACCACACAGGAGAAGGGGAGTTACAAACAGGTATGAGACGCTGGTTCGGCCTATTGGTTCTCATTACTGTGTTGGGACAAGCGGTTTTCAATGGCGGTCGCGTGCTGCTTTCTTGGCGAGTCCTCGATTTTGGCGGTTCCGCCGCCACCGTCGGCTGGTTCACTGCCGCATTTTCACTTGTACCTCTTATCATTGCGCTTCCCGCCGGCAAGCTTGTCGACAGTCATCGCGCCACCGAAGTCAAGTACTCCGGTCTCGTCGCCACCGTCATCGCGGCAGCAGTAATGGCGCTCTCGCCGAACCTACCTATTCTTCTGCTCGGCTACGTGGCCCTGGGGTTTGCCCACATGACCACGCTCATCGCCGCTCAAGGCATGGTTTCGCACCTGCGTGGCGGTGTCGCCGGGCTCGATAGCCTCTTTGCTTACTTCACGCTCGGAATTTCCGTCGGGCAGTTCCTCGGCATCGTCGGTGCAGGTCTGCTCACTCCTAACCACGACGGCAGCGCTATGACCGCTACAACTTCTGCGCTCTGGGCGATGACGGGAATCGGCGCGGTCGCCCTGATTATCGGCTGGCCGGTCGCAACTGCTTATCGACGGCACGAAGCGAATGCAGCCGCCGAAGTGCAAGCTGCTAGCTCAACTGAGCAATCCCCGGCGTCGACTGTTAGCGACCGCAGCCGGATGGACAAGAGGCGGCCGGCGCAGGCCGAAGCCAGCGGCGCATCGGTCTTAAGCATCCTGCGTATCGACGGCATGTCCAGCGCCATGGCTGTATCAATTGCGGTCATCGTAGCCATTGACCTGTTGACGGCATATGTGCCGGTGCTGGGACGTGAACTGGGTTTTAGTGTTGCCGAGGTGACGGCAATCCTTGGTGCGCGTAGTGGCCTCGCGATTATTTCTCGAGCCCTCATGCCGACTGTTTTGCGCCGAGCTAATCGCAATCGAGTCCTTATCATTGCAGTTTGTGCCGGTGTCCTGCCGCTTTTGGCAATGCCGTGGCTACAGAGTGCGTGGCTGATGGTTGTCGCGGTTGGTATCTGTGGCTTGGCATGGGGTTTTGTCATGCCCATGTCAATGACGTGGGTGAGCTCTCTGGTGGATGCCGAGGTGCGCGCCCAGGCGCTATCCATCCGACTGATGGGTAACCGCTTGGCGCAGGTCATCCTGCCGCCGGTTGCTGGCTTGGGTGCTACCGCGATGGGTGCAGGCAGCGTGTTTCTGGGTGCGGGTGCGCTGATGGGGGTCGCGTCTGCCACTGCTTGGCGACGACTCGCAGGTGACAAGGCGGCTCTGACTTAGTAATTGGTCGATTGCTGAGTTGCTGAAAAGCAGCGCCCGAGCCGTAGGAAGGCTCAAATCTGGCGTACAGAGTTAACTAAAGTGATTCGTTTTCCAGGTCCTACCAGCGGATTCGCTTAAATAGGGGCATGTGTGTAATGTATCTGGAGGTCAGCGCGGCCAGGCAGTTTATGTGTTTGGTTGGCTGATGTGGGGGAAATGTTTTCGTGCGGTTAGCCG
>NZ_KV801862.1:0-2189 GCF_001810555.1 Corynebacterium sp. HMSC063G05
GCCCACTTTTTGCTACCCACAGGTAAACGGAATTCAATCAATAAATGTCGTAGTTTATGTCTCGGTGATAGACACTGATCTTGATTGGTTGCGGGTACTTGGAACGGGTTCGATGCGCAGTAGACTGGTCGAAGGCGCCTCGAATTCTGGCACTGCGCTTGTTGGCATGTCCTATTCATTTATTGCACTTCTCTGACTATCACTGTCACTCATGCCTACATGCCGATGCCCCGGTTCAATTAAGGCTTTACTGCCAAGCTGTCCAAATAGGGATCCATACGCTTATTTGGAATTCGTCCTGATTCTTAAGCCCTACCTACGAGACAACGCAGCGCCATCCAAGGTCGCGCCAAAAGGAAATCCCGTATGGGCGAGGTATTTTCTGCGCCCATACGGGAATGTGTTGTATTTAGTCACGCCAGCGCGTTCTGGGATTGAGCTATCCAGCCGCGCTGATCAAAGTACCGAAGTTAGTTATTGCTGCTCGGCTTATCTGGCGGGACGTCGCCGTAGCCGTCGTGGTCCTTATCTTCAGAGTTGATACCTCCGCGGAAGGTGTCGTGAGCACTCGGAGTAACTGCGTGCGGTGCACGGTCGGCGGTGTTGAACAACAGGTTCAAGATGATTGCTGCGACGGAACCTACGCAGATTCCTGAGGCCATAAACGTTTGTGCCCATGCCGGCAGTCCGGAGAATAGTTCGGGCGATACAGCAGGAAGCAATGCCAGTGCCAACGGAATACCAACGACAATCACGTTGGATTCAGTGAACTTAACCTTGGATAGGGTGCGGACGCCGGATGCTGCGACCATGCCGAACAAGGCGATACCGGCACCTCCCAAAACTGGAGCTGGGATAGCAGCAACGAGAGCGGCCGTCTTTGGAATCAGGCCTAGAACCAGCAGCATTCCGCCTGCAGCTGCGGTAACCCACCGGGATCGCACACCCGTGATGGACAGGACGCCGATGTTCTGGGCAAACGCCGTGTATTGGAAGGTATTGAAAATACCACCGATCACGGTCGCAGCACCGTCGGCACGCAGTGTGTCGGCAATACGGCGATTATCAATCTCGGTCTCGGTAATCTCACCGATTGCAAGCACATCTCCAGTCGCCTCGACCATAGTCACAAGCGAGACAATGCACATGGCAAATACAGCCGAGAAGACAAACTCAGGCATGCCGAAGTAGAACGGATGTGTCAGCCCAAAGATTGGTGAGTCCTTGGTCCCAGACCAATCCACCATTCCCAATGGAATGCATAGCAGCAACCCAGAAATCATGCCCACTAGAACGGCGATTCGGGCGAGCCATTCCGGTGCCCAACGCTCAATACTGAGAATCAAGACCAACACAAACACAGCTACTGCCAAGTTTTGAGGTGCGCCGAAATCTGGAGTGTCCTTGACTTCAGCACCGCCACCAACCCAGTCGGCTGCGACTGGCATAAGCGTCGTGCCGATAATCAATAGCACCGTGCCAGTGACCAACGGCGGAAATAGGCGTAGAAGCGACGCAAAAAGCGGTGCAAAGAGCATCATGAAAATGCCCGATGCAATCACCGAACCGTAGATTGCGGGCACGCCGTATTGCGATCCGATAGTAACCATCGGAATCGCGGCAGAGAAGGTACAGCCCTGAATCAGTGGTAGTCGCACACCAAATCGCCAAATACCCACCGACTGGACGATGGTGGCGATGCCTGCAACAAACAGGTCCGCAGCAATTAGGTGCGGAATATCGGATGGGGACATACGCCCGGCATCCACAAGTGCCCAGCCCACGAAAAGCGGGACTGCCACCGCGCCTGCATACGCGGCGAGCACATGTTGAAAGCCGAGTACAAGCAGTTTCACATGGCCCGGATACTCATCGACCGGATGGACGGTCCGAGCATCGGTCTTCGTTGATGTAGTCACAGTTCGACTTTAGTTCCCTAGTCCAGCTTTTCCTCACTGGAGCTTTCTATTGGGGTGGTTTCGCTCCATCTCGCTTTACGACGAGGCCCTCGAGCCACGTCATTCTGCTGAGATAGTTCGTTAGTGTGCGTGAGAGGCCGGTGAACGAATGCATTGCCGAACAGCTTTAAGTGAAACTCTACGGTTATGGTCTTCTATTAGCTCGAAAGTGCCCTAGAAAAGCCCTGGTGACCTGGGGGTTCGCTTTATGTGTGAAGTGTGTGTAATGTA
>NZ_KV801863.1:0-66757 GCF_001810555.1 Corynebacterium sp. HMSC063G05
TTTGCCACGAAAGTGTCATAAACCTAGTCAGTAACTTGGGCACTAGCTCGGCCTCAAGCTCAGAAGGACCGTGGGGCACGGTCACACGGGTCCCGTAAACCACGCAAACTACAAAAACCACGCAAGGCCCAAAAGTTTTCCCCCGACTGGGTGCTCAGCCGAAAAGGAATGGAACCGCGAGGGCAATTTCCGCGCCTTATTAAATAGGGGCCACAAAACAGTGCCACAAGCCAAGGCCACAAATAGAGCCACAAAACAGCGCCACAAAAATAGGGACGAAATAACTACCACGGGGCAACAGCCACAGGACAACAACCACGGGGCGGGGGAGAAATGGTCAACAAGAAACGCAAGCAACTGGTGGCGGACCAGTTTGGAATCATTAGGCCGGATGACCAGCCGGGGAATGGATACCGCGAGGTCGCAAGGCAAGCGCGGGCCGGTTATCTGGAGCGGCTTTGCCGAGGTCACTATGTAGTCGCGCACGCCTGGGAGGGGCTCCACCGCGAGAAACGCCTGGCTATTACTGCTTTGGCGGTGGTCTCCGAGACGTCGTCAGGCGTCATTTCGGGAGCTGCAGCGCTGGCCTTGCACGGTTCGTGGGTGCTGGTGCGCGATGCGAAGATTGTGGTCGTGGGCGGGAGTCAGGAGTTCCACGGCATCGACTATTGCATGCGCTTGCGCTCGGAGATCCATCTGGATCACACGCAGGGGCTCGCGGACCGGCGGGTCGCGGTGCTCGCGCGTGCGGCCTTCGATGAGTGTCGCGTCCGGTTCAGGCAGAAGGGGCCGGAGTCCGTGTCGTGGCGGGCGGCGGTGTTGGCTGTCGAAGGTGCGCTGCGGCATGGCGCCACGCGCGATCAGCTTGAGGAGCTCCCGGTGCATTATCCCAGCGTGCGGGGTCAAGAGCTGTTTCACCGTGCGCTCGCGGTCTGTCATGGTCGCTGCGAAACGGCCGGTGAGGCGCTGACTAAAGCCGCTCTTCTCGAGCTCGGACTGAAGTTCCACGAGCAAGCCGAAATCTGGACTCGCGGCACCAGCCACGATCCGCCGCACTTTCTCGCCCGCGTGGATTTTTATATCCCTGACCTGCTGCTTGTCGTGGAGTTCGACGGCCACATCAAGTATTCGGCGAGCGAGGTCGCGCCGACGCCCGAGGCTCAGTCCGAGCTGCTCACGCGGGAGACCTACCGCGAGCGATCGCTGCGCGCAACGGGGCTGGATGTCGCGAGGGTGGTGTGGAAAGAGGTGGAATTGCACGCAGTTCGCTTATCGACGCTCCGTTCAATCCTCATCGAGCGCGAACGCGTGGTAGCCGCAGGTGGGGTGACTTTCCGTGCGGATGTGCGCAATGCCGGCCCGTTGATTGGGTAGCGGGGCCGAGGGACCGCTGGATAGTTTGCCCCAAAAAGAAAGTGACTAGGTTTATGACACTTTGAGCACAAATTTTGCCACGAAAGTGTCATAAACCTAGTCAGTAACTATGTGGAGTTTAAGCCAGTGCGCGGTTGACCGCGCTGGTGACTGCCTTCAGCGATGCGTAGGTGATGGAACCAGCGATGCCGGAGCCCCAGACCTTGGTGCCGTTGACATCTGCGAGGACGTAGGCCGCAGCCTCGGCATCGTCACCTGCGGTGCGAGCGTGCTGGACGTATTCCTGAACCTCGACGTTGATGCCGAGCTTCTCCAGGGCGTTGGCGTAAGCGGCCAGCGGGCCGTTGCCGACACCCTCAACGGTCTGCTCCTTGCCCTCGTAGACGATGTGAGCCTTGATCTTGGTGGCGTCCGACTCGTTCTGAGGGGCATCGACAGTCAGGGCAATCTGCTCGAGTGGAGCCTCGCGGTCCAGGTACTCACCTGCGAAGATGTCCCAAATCGCCTTGGAGTTGACCTCGCCGCCCTCGGCGTCGGTGACTGCCTGCACGACGGAGGAGAACTCGACCTGCATGGAGCGCGGCAGGTTCATGCCGTGGTCCGTCTTCATGATGTAGGCCACGCCGCCCTTGCCGGACTGGGAGTTCACGCGAATAACGGCCTCGTAAGAACGACCGACGTCCTTCGGGTCGATGGGCAGGTAAGGAACTTCCCAGGTCACCGCGCGCAGGTCCTCGTCGGAAAGCTCCTTGACGGCAGCGCCCGGGCGGACCTTGTCTGCCATTGCGTCGAGGCCCTTGTTCACGGCGTCCTGGTGGGAACCGGAGAAAGCGGTGAAGACCAGGTCGCCGCCGTACGGGTGGCGCTCCGGAACGCGCAGCTGGTTGCAGTACTCGACGGTGCGGCGGATCATATCGATGTCGGAAAAGTCGATTTGCGGGTCGACTCCCTGGGTCAGCATGTTCAGGCCCAGGGTGACCAGGCAGACGTTACCGGTGCGCTCGCCGTTGCCGAAGAGGCAGCCCTCGATGCGGTCAGCGCCGGCCATGTAGCCGAGCTCAGCGGTGGCGATGCCGGTGCCGCGGTCGTTGTGCGGGTGCAGCGACAGAATGATGGAGTCGCGGCGGTTGAGGTTGCGGTGCATCCACTCGATGGAGTCTGCGTAGACGTTCGGAGTGATCATCTCCACGGTCGACGGCAGGTTGATGATGATTGGGTTGTCCGGAGTCGGGTCGATGACATCAACCACGGCGTCGACAACTTCCTTGGCGTACTCAACCTCGGTGCCGGTGTAGGACTCCGGCGAGTACTCCCAGCGCCAGTTGGTGTCCGGGTAGTCCTTCGCGATGGTCTTAATCAGCTCCGCGGCGTCGGTGGCAATCTTCTTGATTGCGTCCTTGTCCTTACGGAACACAACATCGCGCTGCAGGATCGAGGTGGAGTTGTAGAAGTGAACGATGACGTTCTTTGCGCCGGCACATGCCTCGAAGGTGCGGCGGATCAGGTGCTCGCGAGCCTGAACCAGAACCTGGATGGTGACATCGTCCGGGATCATGTTCTTCTCAATGATCTCGCGCACGAAGTTGTAGTCAGTCTGGGAAGCGGACGGGAATCCGACCTCAATTTCCTTGTATCCCATCTGGACCAGCAGCTCGAACATGCGGCGCTTGCGCTCCGGGCTCATCGGATCAATCAGTGCCTGGTTGCCGTCGCGCAGGTCGACGGCACACCAAACCGGTGCCTTAGTAATGCGCTTGTCCGGCCAGGTGCGGTCCTTCAGCTGGAAGTCCTGAACTTCCTGGTCGTAAGGCAGGTAGCGGTTGGTTGCCATCTGGGAGTTGCGCTGCTTATTCCAAGCAGGCTGTCCTTCCGGAATCTCGCCAGCAGGAGTGGAGATTACAGAAGGAGCGGAAATAAAAGCGTCGGAAGGAGACATGTTGTGGGCCTTTCTAATTCGGACTTTTCTTGTAGGCCGGCACAACTAACCCCGCGACGGGGAGCCGGCCTTAAACCCAAGCCCCGCCGCGGCATAGAAGCAGTAGTCCGCGTTGCATGTGATGTACCTTACCCCTTTGTTTATATGATTTTCATCATTCGGGGGTTTTAGTGGGGGAAATATGCGCGGGTTTCTGTGCCGTAAGAGTTCTGCGTCGTTAGGGGCTGTGCGGTGGGGCTCCGTGCAGTGAAAGGCGTTGCCGACGGCCCCACCCATCGATAGTTCTAAAACTAGTACCAATGTATTTAGTGGATTAAAGATGATAGCGTCCTTAAGGTGCAAACTAGCTGGTCTATTCTTAAGCGAGACTTGCGCCGTCTCCGCAATAGCCCAAGAGTGTGGGTAATCATCATCGGCGTGATGATCACCCCTGCCTTGTACTCCTGGTTCAACATCCCGGGCTTCTGGGATCCGTACGAGCACACCGAGAACATCGGTGTGGCAATTGTGAATGAGGACAAGGGCGCGAGTTCCTCGGTTACCGGAAGCCTCAATATCGGTAACCAGGTGGTCAAACAACTAAAACAAAATCATGAACTGGGCTGGCAGTTCCCCGATGCCGAGAAGGCAGACCGGGACCTAAAGCGCGGCAGGGTCTATGCCGAAATCACCATTCCGCCGAATTTCTCGCAGGAAATGGTTGACCTGATTCAAGGGCAGGGGCATCCAGCAAAGCTGAAATACCGCGCTAACCAGAAGATCAACGCGATCTCGCCGCACATCACGGCGCAGGGCGCGTCCGGTATTGATGGTCAGATTTCCGCTTCCTTTAATAAGGAGATTGCGAAGGCGGTCACCGAGGAGGTTAAGGAAGCTGGCGGCCTGCTGCAGGGCCGGTTCGATGCGGCTCGTCTCAATTCCGCCGACGCTTTCCAGGATGTCGCTGATGCGGTTGCCAATAGCCGCGATGAAGTCGGCGCTATCCAGGAGCAGATTGGCGATCTGCAGCCGACGATTGCGCAGATTAAGAAGACTCTTGGCAGCGTAGATACGGCCCTCGACGATGCCCAGGATGCGTTGACGCAGGTGCAGGCGATTACTGGTGAGCTCAACAACGAGGTCCTGAATTTCTCCGCGGATCTCAACGACGCCTACCTGCAGGGCAGTACCGCCCTGGTAGAGGGCACCGGTAACGCCAACGCCGCGATCGGCGCGATGACTGGCAATCTGCAGGGCGCAATTTCCCGTTCGGATTCCGCGACGGCTGCGGCGGAGGACATCGTCAAGCAGGCGGATCAGGTCATTGGCGGCCTGAATTCCCTGTTGGATGCCAGCCCGCTCAACGGCCCGGATAAACAGGCAATCCAGCGCACAATCGATGCGCTCGACGAGAGCAACGCCACCAATAAAGAGCTGGTGGAGGGCCTGAAGAACGTCTCCGGCTCGGCGCAGGGAACTCTTGACTCCCTCAACGCCACCAGCGAGGCATTGGCGCAGGCCACTAAGGACGGCAAGGCCGCCTCGGATCAGATTCGTCAGGCGTCCCAGGACGCACTCCCGCAGTTGAGCAAGGCGCTTAATCAGCTCAACGCGCGCGTGGGTTCGTACGCGGCGGCGCTGGGCGCGCAAAAGGACACCGTCAAGGAAACGTCCGCGCTTCTCGACGCTACGAGTGGGCAGCTTTCCGCTGCGGATCAGGTCCTCGAGAGCTTCAAGGCTGACCTTGATGGCGTACGCGATGGCCTGGAAACCGCGCGTCTCGATGTTCTTACCCTGGGTACCACCGAAGAGCGCGAAGCCATGAACATGGTCAATGACCTCGACCCCGAGGGAATTTCGCAGTTCCTGAGCGATCCGGCCGAGATCCAGACTGAGGCCGTGTTCCCGGTGGATCACTACGGCTCGGGTATGGCGGCGCTGTTTACCAACCTGTCGTTGTGGATTGGTGCGTTCATCCTGATTGTGATTTTCCGCGTGGAAGTTGATGCGGAAGGTTTCAAGGAAATCACGGTCGGCCAGGCGTACATGGGCCGTACCTTGCTACTGGGCATCATCGCTATTTTCCAGGCGCTGATTGTCTCCATTGGTGACATTGTCATTGGTGTGCAGAATGTCAGTGCGGTTGCGTTCGTCCTCACCTGTGTCGTGGTGGAGTTGTGTTATCTCGCCATTATTTACAGTATGGTGGCGGCATTTGGGCACGTGGGACGCGGTATCGCCGTGGTGCTCGCGTTTATTCAAATCCCTGGTGCCGCCGGTCTCTATCCAATTGAGATGACACCGGACTTCTTCCAGGCACTGAATCCGTTCTTGCCGTTGACCTACGGCATTGATGCTCTCCGCGAGACCATTGGTGGTTTCTACTCGAATTACTACTTGAAGAACATGCTCACCTTGATGGCCATGGCAGTGGTCGCCTACGTGGTCGGTTACTGGCTGCGCCGCAGCCTGTCCTCGGTCAATGTCTTGGTTAACCACCAGCTTGAAGAGGGCGGACTGGTCAACAACGAAGAAGTCCACCTGGTCGGTAGCGGATACAAGCTCAGTGACCTCGTCTTTGCGCTGCGTAACCGCGAGGAGTACCAATCGCGAGTCGACGAGCGGATGGAGAATCTGCGTGGCAGCTACACGCTGTTCATGCGCATGGCCATTGGCATCGCCGTGGCCGCCCTGGTGGTGCTGGGTATTTTGGCCCGTAACTACCCGGATCAGAAGGCCCTGTTCTTCGGTCTGGCTTGCCTGTTTGTGCTGCTCTGCCTCGCCTACATCGCGGTGCGCGAGTACGTCAAGCAGTCTGTGATTCACGCCCAGGAGCTCAGCGAGCTGTCGGAGGAGGAGCTGCGCGCCTACATGGAGCACCAAGCTTCCCATCCGCATGCGTACTCGCTGGAAAATGCTGGTGATTCGGTTGAGCCACAGGCGAAGGTGTCGTCGGCAAGCGTGAAGACTTCCTCAGAAGGTGAAGCCTAATGAGAAACGTTCTTGAAATTGTGCGGAATGACTTTCGGGTAATCCGCCAGAACACGATGACCGGCATCATGGTTTTCGGTCTGGTGCTGATTCCGCTGCTGTTCACCTGCTTTAACGTGCTGGCCAGCTGGGAGCCGTTTGAGAACACCGAAAAGCTGAAGATTGCGGTCGCCAGTAATGACCGTGGTCATCGCACGGATATCGGTGCGATTGACGTGAACTTGGGCAATGAGGTGCTGTCGAAGCTGAGCCGTAATCACGACATCGACTGGCAGATTACGGATTCTGAGGACGCCATCGACGGCACTAAGTCCGGTGACTACTACGCGGCAATCGTGCTTCCGGAGAACTTCAGTACCGAACTGATGACCTTCTACGTCCGAGGCACCAAGGCGCCTAAGCTGACGCTCTATACGAATGAGAAGAAGAACGCGCTTTCGTCAATCATTACGAGTAAGGGCGCGAGTGGCGTTATTCAGGAGATTGACAAGAACTTCACGCAGGTCGTCGCCAGTGTTGGGCTGGGCGCGATTACCTCGCTGGATGAGTACCTGAACACTTCCGACTCCAAGCAGGCACTGACGCGCGTGCAAAACCGCGTTGATGACACCGCCGCGCGACTGCGCTCCGGTGCGCAGACTGCTCGTTCGCTGTCTACGCTGGTGGAGACCACCGTGCCGCTGGTGGAGACCGCGGATTCCATTTTGGAAAACGCTGGTGCGCGGATGGACATTCTGCGCAATGGTTCGGGGGACGGCAATGTCGCCGGCGATCTGGATGCCGCGGTCGGCAATGTTCGCGACTCGGTTAGCACGGCGCTCGACGCAACGCAGTCGAGCTACGAAGGCGTGCGCAATCGCGTCAACGAGCTTGTCGACGGCACCCAGGCCACCAGCGGCGCGACCGCAGATACCTTTGATGCGATGGCGGCCAAATTTGGCCAGCAGGCCGACGGTCTGACTGCGATGCGTGACCGCCTGGAGGACACCGTTGGGGCAGTGGTTCCGGGTGTCGCTAAGCCGGGCTATGACCGCGCGATTTCCGATCTGAACACCTCGATTGCTCGCACCCGTGGGCTGCAGGAGAGTTTCTCCGCCGTGGCGGCGGATTTGCGTGGTGGCCGGGATACGGGATCGTCGATAAGCCAGGCGAAGGACGCTTTCACGGCTGCGATTGCCGCTGTGGAAAATGCCAAAAACTCCTACGAGCAGAACCTGCGCCCGCAGATCGACGCGCTGTCGGAGCCGGTGTCGCGTCTGAGCAACGACATCGAGGTCATTGGCGAGGACATTCGCGGCATCCGCGGTACGATTTCCGGCTCGCCGGTGGACACGCTGCGTAAGACCAGCGCCGCCACGATGGGTCTGAGCACCCGCTTTGATGATTTGGCCGCTCGCTTCGACGAGATTCACAACGCGCTGGAAGAGGCGAAGGACACCGGTGACCTCTCGCGAATTGCTGAGGCCGTCGGTGATGACCCAAGTGCCCTGGCAGCGCAGTTGGCCGCGCCGGTGCAGGTCGAGGAGGACCCCGTCTTCCCAGTCCAGAGCTTCGGTGCGGGTATGGCGCCGTTCTATGCGACCCTCGCGCTGTGGATCGGTGCGCTGCTGTCGTCGGTACTGATCCGCACCACGGTCCGTAGCCGCGACGGTCAGAAGGTCGGCGATGAGGTCGGTGCTGATGAGGTCGAAGCTGCGCTCGATGATGCGCAGAGCGATGAGGCGCTCGATGATGCGCAGAGCGATGCAGCCGCTGAGGTCGGCGATGATGCTGACGCTGAGGCCGAGAAGTCCAGCGACCAGCAAATCAACGCTGCCCAGACCGATGACTACACCCGCGTCGAGAAATACTTCGGCCGGTTCGCCACCTTCGCCAGCGTGGGCCTGGTTCAGTCCACACTGATGGTGTTGGGACTCCAGGTGTACGTGGGCATCGAGCCCGCGCACCGATTCCTGATGCTGCTGGCCGGCTGGGTGATTTCGCTGGTGTTTATGATGATTGTCTTCTCGTTCGTCTTCACCTTCGACAACGCCGGCAAGGCCATCTGCGTGCTGTTGCTGGTGATGCAGGTCTCGGCCGCAGGTGGCGCGTATCCGCTGCCGCTGGTGCCACAGTGGGTCCAGAACATTAGCCCTTGGCTGCCGGGTACCTACGCGATCGATATGTTCCGCAGCTCCATCGCCGGTATCTATGAGGCAGACTACTGGAAGCTGATGTTCATGTTGGCGCTGTTCATCATCCCGTCGCTGATTCTGGCGCTGGGCCTTCAGCGCATCTTTGAAAAGGGAATCAACGAGATCAAGAACGCAATCGAGGAGACGAAGGTGATGGCGACTTCGTAAGGGGGCCTAATCCTCCGCCTCGTCATTCTCTGTCTCGTCGCTCTCGCGCTCGGCCTCCGGTTCGCTCTTGCCGTCGCGCGAGAGCTTCCGCAGCCACCAAATCAGCAGCGCAATAATCACCGCCGCTGCTGCCAGGATGGCCCACATCCACCACTGCCACTGCGAACCGCTGCCGTCGAACACGGATTCCTCGTCAGGATCCATCGGCACCTGGTGCCCCGTCACCAGCAGGCGGTGCGTGTTAATGCCGTAAGGCGTGCACGTAATCAGGGTGATTAGGTCTTCTCCGGGGACGCGTCGTAAAGCATCGGTTTCATCCGGCTTTACGACGGCTACGTCGTGGACCTCATACTTCAACTTATGACCCGCGACTGCGATGTAGAACGCGTCGCCCTTTTTGACCTTGTCGAGGTTGTCCCACAGCGTCGCATTTTGCAGACCCGTATGCGCCGACAGCGACGCGTGGCGACCTTCACCCTCGCCCACGCCGCCGACCGGGAAGTCGGTGCCGTAGAGGTGACCGACCCCGCGCGAGAGCGACTTTTCCGACGTGCCGTGGAAAATGGGCAGGTCAGAGTTGATGGACGGGATGACGATGCGGCCGAGCGCGTCGGTCTCGCCAAGCACGTCGAGGTAGTGGCGGTAGCGTTGGTACTCCGGGGAAGACTCGTCATCGGAGGTGGTCCAGGCGTCGCCGGGATTGACCTCGCCGAGGCTGGCGTTGTACTCGTGGGCCTCATTCCAGGCGGTGTCCAAGACCTCAGGAGGAGCGGATTTCTCCAGCTTGGAGTATTCATCTGCGGCGCGGGCCTGCAGGAAGTTGTTCCACTGCGTTGCGACAACCGGGTACAGCAGCACTCCCAAACCACCAATGATCAACAGCAGGGCGATGATGGTGTTCGAGTTGAGCTTCTTGCCTTTTTGGGGCTTTGCTTGGGTTTTGGATGCGGCGCTGGCGTTAGTATCGTTTGCGCGTTCGGACTTCCGCTTAGATGTCGGTTTAGATGCCCGCTTGGAAGTTGCCCGCTTGGAATGGGAATGACGCCCCATCGAGTCCTACCTTTGGTGACCTTGTGCATAGCGGCCACGGGTCTTTCTCACCAGGGACAGTTCCCGGGCAGGGATAGCCAGGCCGACAAATCGCTAACGACTTAATAAGTGCACATACCAATTTAGGTCATGCAACCCGGGAGAGCTGAACTCTACTCACCGTGCTGTGGCATCGGTGGAATCTGTGGTGGTGTTTGCGGTGCTTGTGGTGTCGGTGTCTGCGGTGTTTGCGATGCTTGGGGCGTCGGTGGTCGCGGTGTCTGCGGTGTTTTCGGTGCTTGGGGCGCTTGTGGCGCTTGTGGAGGTCGCCTCTGCCGGCCGAGCCGCCAGGGCAATAGTGGCAGAAATCATGGTCACCAGTGCGATAAACAGCGCCACCCACTGCACACCAACCGCCTGGAAGCGCTCACCAAGAACGATGTATCCCAAGCTGAAGGCAACGATCGGCTCCACGACGGTCATAGCTGGCAGCGAAGCCTGCAACGGTCCCGCGTTAAAAGCCGCCTGCTGCAGGCCGACGCCAATAACCGCCAGTGCCACCAGCAGCCAGAGTTCCCAGGAGAGCAGGAGTTGGACGAGTCCGTCATTGACATAAGTATCGACCACCGACTTAGACAGCAACGCGACGAAGCCGTACAGCCAGCCGGTTGCTGTGCCGAGCAGCAGGGCCTTCGGGTTCTGGCGCAGCACTCCGCGCTGTTTGGTGTCTGAGTCGCCACCGGCGCCGGTGCCGGTGTTGGGCCACTGAACTGCAGCGGCATAAAGCCCGCAGGTGACCACGCCACCGACGGCAAGAGCCCATCCCCACAGGTAGGTGGGGATATCGGTGGAGCCGGCGGTCGGCTTGCCGAGCAACACCAGCGTCGCCACCGCAAAAGTAAGCGCCACGGACCAGATCATCTCTGACCGCGAAATCCGCCGACCGTTGACCTTCGCCGCCAGCGGGAGCGTGAGCATCAGCTTCATGACCAACAACGGCTGCACCAGGAGCAACGTGCCAAATGCCAACGCCGCGACCTGAAATACATACCCGGCAATCGCCAGGCCCGAGCCCAGCCACCAGCGCGGCAGCTTCAGGGTCTTCGCCACTCCGCGAAGTGTGCTGGTGCCCTCTTCCAGTGTTCCGGAGAGGTTGTGGCGGATGACGGTTCCCCACGCGATGCTGAGTGCGGACAGCAGTGCCAGTATCGCAGCGAGAAGGTCATTGTTCACGTAGGGAATGCTAGGCATGCAACACTTGTCATGTCCACTTCGCAGGGGTTGGGCGGGGCAGTGGTTGGTGCCCGCAGCGCCTCGGGAATTAGCTGGTTCGGCCGATATGCTGACTGAGCTCGGGCCGGGGAGCCCGGAGTGGAGCTGGCTGAGCCCGGAGTTCTTGGCACAGTACCGAGAGTTACTGACTAGGTTTATGTCAGTTTTGACAAGTTTCAGGGCATATTTTTGTCATAAACTTAGTCAGTTTCACATTTGCAGCCCGCAGCAGCGTCCGATCCGCACCCAACCCATGCCCAATAACCCCGCAACCCCTACGCAACCCGATCCAAACCCTCCACGCAACCCCCACAAGCTACGTTTTGGTAACCCACTATGTAATTACGAATGCGACTCAAGTAAATTGAGTCAGTAATAGTTACGTGCATATAGTTGCCTAGTTTTTGGAGGTTGCCGACCATGGCACTGGTTGTGCAGAAGTACGGTGGTTCATCCCTGGAGAGCGCCGAACGCATTCGTCGTGTTGCAGAACGAATTGTGGAAACCAAAAAGCAGGGCAATGACGTCGTGGTTGTCTGCTCGGCAATGGGCGACACCACCGATGAGCTTCTGGACCTCGCTGAGCAGGTCAACCCGGTCCCGCCGGGACGCGAGATGGATATGCTCCTGACCGCCGGTGAGCGTATTTCTAATGCACTGGTCGCTATGGCGATTGCAAGCCTCGGCGCCTCGGCTCGGTCTTTCACCGGTTCACAGGCTGGCGTGATTACCACGGAGCGCCACGGTAACGCCCGCATTGTCGAGGTCACTCCGGGCCGTGTCCGTGAGGCTCTCGATGAGGGCCATATCTGCCTAGTGGCCGGTTTCCAGGGTGTAAACCGCGAGACCAAGGACGTCACTACGCTGGGCCGTGGTGGCTCGGATACCACTGCGGTTGCCCTCGCGGCAGCCCTAGAGGCGGACGTCTGCGAGATTTACTCCGACGTGGACGGCGTGTACACCGCGGATCCGCGCATTGTGCCGGACGCACAGCGTTTGGACAACATTTCCTTCGAGGAGATGTTGGAGATGGCCGCGGTTGGCGCGAAGATTTTGCAGCTGCGAAGTGTCGAATACGCCCGTGCGTTTAATGTCCCGTTGCGTGTGCGTTCGTCGTATAGCAATGAACTTGGCACCCTTGTTGATGGATCGATGGAGGATATTCCTATGGAAGAAGCAGTGTTGACCGGTGTGGCGCATGACCGCTCCGAGGCGAAGGTGACCGTGCTGGGCATTCCGGATGATCCGGGCCAGGCGGCGAAGATGTTCCGTGCTGTTGCGGATGCGGAGATCAACATCGATATGGTGCTGCAGAACGTCTCCACCGTCGCGGATAACCGCACTGACATTACTTTCACGTGCCCGCGCGAGGATGCTCCGAAGGCGATGGCGTTGCTGAAGAAGCTGCAGGCTGACAACGACTGGAAGGACGTGCTTTACGACGATCACGTGGGCAAGGTCTCCTTGGTCGGTGCTGGCATGAAGTCCCACCCGGGTGTGACTGCGACGTTCTGTGAGGCGCTCGCTGATGAGGGTGTGAATATCGATCTGATTTCCACTTCTGAGATTCGTATCTCGGTGCTGGTTAATGACCAGGATGTCGACAAGTCTGTGAAGGCCCTGCACGACGCTTTCAATCTCGGTGGAGACACTGAGGCTGTTGTTTACGCTGGTACGGGACGTTAAGGAGTTTTCATGACCACGATTGCTGTTGTTGGTGCCACTGGCCAGGTTGGTCGTGTGATGCGCACTCTTCTGGCGGAGCGTAATTTCCCGGCCGATAAGGTTCGTTTTTTCGCTTCTGCTCGTAGTGCGGGCAAGGAGTTGGAGTTCCGCGGCGAGAAGATTGTTGTCGAGGATGTCGCGGCTACTTCTGACGAGGATCTGAAGGGCATTGATGTCGCGGTGTTCTCCGCTGGCGGCACGCTGTCGAAGGAGCAGGCTCCGCGTTTTGCGGCTGCTGGCGCTGTTGTTGTTGATAACTCGTCGGCGTGGCGTAAGGATCCGGAGGTCCCGTTGGTGGTCTCCGAGGTCAACCCGGATGCTTTGCAGGACATCCCGAAGGGCATTGTCGCGAATCCGAATTGCACCACCATGGCCGCGATGCCGGTTCTCAAGCCGCTTCACGACGAGGCCGGGTTGCAGCGTCTGCGTGTGTCCTCCTATCAGGCGGTCTCGGGTTCGGGCCTTGCTGGTGTGAATACTCTGGCTGGCCAGGTGCGCGAGAACATCGACAACCTGGAGAAGCTGACCACTGATGGTTCGGCTCTGGTTGCGGAGGACTTTGGTCCGTATGTCGCACCGATTGCTTTCAACGCGCTGCCGGTGGCTGGAAACTTTGTTGATGATGGTTCGCTGGAGACTGATGAGGAGCAGAAGCTCCGCAATGAGTCCCGCAAGATTCTGTCTATCCCCGAGCTGGCTGTTGCTGGTACTTGTGTGCGCGTTCCGGTGTTCACTGGCCACACGCTGGTGATTCACGCTGAGTTTGAGAATGCTCTGTCCGTAGAGAAGGCAACCGAACTGCTGGAGTCCGCGCCGGGCGTGAAGGTCGTCGACGTTCCGAATCCGCTTGCCGCCGCTGGTGTGGATGAGTCCCTGGTGGGTCGTATCCGTGTCGATCAGTCGGTTCCGGAGGGGCGTGGCCTGGTGCTGGTTGTCTCTGGCGACAATCTGCGTAAGGGCGCTGCTCTGAATACCATCCAGATTGCGGAGTTGTTGGTCGCTGACCAGTAGTTGAGCGCAGTACTTAAAAGCGCAAAAAGTTAAGCCTCGGCACTTAGCGAACTTCGTGCTCTCAATGACAACTACTCCCCACTAGTCGGTAACTGATTTCTCAGTCCAACTAATGGGGAGTAGTTCACATTGTTGCGGTAGGGGGCCTATTTTTTCTTATTGACGCCCACGCTTTCCGCTTGGCTGCAGCGCCAGCGGAATGTGAGATTGTGCGAGCGCAGTGCTGGGGGGGGGATTGCGTCACGGGAGGCGCCGGCGCCCTATTTGGCGGCGTGAGGATGTGCAGATGTCGCTAGACCGGGGATGCGTGGCCGACGGCGCCGTATTTGGGGCGCTAGCAGGGGTGAATGTCGCTAGAACGGGAATGCGTTAAAGACACTGATTTGCAGCTCCGCAAAACTGCAGGTCAGGGAATTGTCGCAAAATTCGGAGGCGCGCCTGTGCTGACAGATTCCCGTTCTAGCGACATTTCGACCTTCGAAGTGCAACTTTTCCGACAGTTGGTGCCACGAGTTGCAATAGCGCGAGCATCTCGGCATTGAGAGCCAGGGTGGCTAGGGTGGCCAGGGCGGTGACAGTGGCCAGGGTGGCTAGGGTGGCCAGCGTGGCGACGGTGGCCAGGGCGGCGATGGAGTCGGTAGCGGCCGAGCAGGAAGCGGACTAATTTAGGGTAGCCTGTTGTGTGGTTAGCCTTACCTGTGTAATATAGGCTCGATTGCTGTGTTGGCCGTAGCCGAAAGAGGCCATCAGTCTCTTGGGGCTACGGGTACTTTACAGCGTTTCAAAGAGTTCCTTACGCGTTAGGTTTTCACATGTTTCGAAACAATTCGCTGACCCGTCGAGCGGCGCTGAAGACCGCCGCTGTCTTGGCAGCATCCACTCTTGTTCTGTCTGGTTGCTCCCGAGGCGACGACGCGGCGGCGTCAAAAAATGAGGGCACCGGGGACGAGCGCATCGCCGCAGTTGGCCTGGGAGACAGCGATACCTTGCTCGCTCTAGGCATCCAACCAGTCCTCGTAGCGCCCTGGGGTGCTGAGGGAGATGTTGATGCATCTGGCGTCGGCCCATGGGCTACCGAAAAGCTCGGTGACAACAAGCCTGAAGTGGTTTACGGTACTGCCAACGGATTCACTGCTGAAATCCTGGAGAAGATCTCCGCCGCTGATCCGGACAAGATCATTGCGGTGAACTCTGCCGTAGACGCGCAGGCGAAGAAGGCGCTTAATGACATCGCCCCAACCACCGTTAAGCCAGACGGTGCCACGGACTGGCAGATCCCCTGGCGGGATCAGGTCAACCAGATCGCCGGCGCTGTAGACAAGCAAGAAGAAGGCGACAAACTCGTCGAAGAAACGCAGAAGGCCTTCGATGATTTCCAACAGCAGCACCCTGAGCTCAAAGGCAAGCGTGCGGCTATCGTCATGCCTTATCAGGGAAAGATCGGCCTGTACACCTCCGGTGACGGTCGCGGGCAGTTTATCAAGAGTCTGGGCTTCGAGATCCCGAAGGAGCTCGAAGGTAACGGGGGCGAGTTCTACCGCGACATCGCACCTGAGAACTACAGCGACCTCAACAACGTCGATTACCTCTTCATCCTTGATTACCAGGGTGCCGCCGATACCTTGAAGAAGGATCCAACATTCAGCAAGCTGGACGTTGTTCGCGAAGGCAAGGTCCGCTGGATGGACGAAAACGTGGGCAATGCAATGAGTATGCCGAACCCATTGACCATCCCCTGGGCAGTCGACAAGTTCTCTGACGCAATTTAATTGAAAGTGTCCGTTTCAAGAACTCGACATTCTTTGGTGTTTTCCCGGCGTTTGCTTACTTCGGCCGCACTCGTTGGCTTGGCTTTGCTGCTGCTTGCCTCCCTGTACTTGGGTTCCAAAGATCTTTCCATTGGCGAAGTGACCAGCATCCTCATGCATGGTCCGCACCCATCTACGCAATCCGGCATCATTTGGGACTTGCGCGTTCCGCGCACCCTCTTGGCTGTGATCACAGGCGCAGCCCTGGCTATGGCGGGTGCCATTGCTCAGAGCTGGACCCGCAACCCCCTGGCAGATCCCGGCATTATCGGCGTGAACGCTGGAGCAAGTTTCGCAGTCGCTGCGGCACTGACCTTGGGCTGGGCAACGACGGTCGGGGAGCGGACACTTGTAGGGCTCGTCGGGGCGGCCGTCGCTGCCTCAATCGTGCTGTTGATTTCCCGCGTATCGCGTAACCCGCTAACTCTGGTACTCGTGGGCGTGGGAGTTACCTTCGCCCTGCAAGCGGCCACGAATATGCTGAGCCTCTATTCTTCCGACACCCTGGAAGGGCTCCGCCGCTGGACCGTTGGCTCTACAGCTGGGCGGGGTATGGAAGACGTGGCCTTAGCTGCTTTAGGTCTAGCACTAGGTGCTCTATGTGGTGCGCTTGCAGCACGCCCGCTGGATCTACTTGCGATGGGAGAGGACTCCGCCCGTTCCCTTGGCAGCTCGCCCACGAGAACCCGCTTGTTGGCTGCCGCAGCGGTGATCATCCTCGCCGGCTCGGCGACAGCCACTGTGGGGCTTGTGACATTCGTGGGCTTCGCCGTGCCACACCTACTACGCCCGTTTACCGGCCCGTCCCTGACTCGCCTCTTGCTGCCGACCGGCATTGTTGGTGGCGCGGCTGTGTTGCTAGCCGATATTGTGGGCCGCTTCGTCCTGCAGCCTAACGAGCTGGAAATGTCCATTGTCTTAGCTATTGTCGGTGCCCCAGTGATGATTCTGGCGGTGCGACGTAAGAAGAGTTCACCGACCTCGAATGACTCGGAGCTGACGATATGAGCGATATGACGTCTATCCGTAGTATTAAGCGTTCACGAAGCAGACGCGTCCTGGCGGCTTCGGCAGGGTTCGCCCTCATAGCGGCTCTTTGTTACTGCTTAATCCTGGGGCAAGGAGCGGTGAAGCTCAGCCCGATGGAAGTCATCGAGGTTCTCACCGGTGGGGGCACACAGCAAGCAATCAACGTGGTGTGGGATCTCCGCCTGCCTGTAGCAATCGCTACCGTTCTGGTCGGCGCGGCTCTAGGGCTGGCAGGTGCGTGGACTCAGACCATGGCCCGCAATCCGCTGGCCAGCCCGGACATTCTCGGTGTATCCGGCGGCGCGGCGGTTTTGGTTGTGGCGGGCACCGTAGTTACCCGCCCTGCATGGAGTGAGGGGGTGCCGACGTTCTGGTGGCGTGCTGCACTCGCTTTGCTTGGCGCACTAGTGATCGTTGGTTTGCTCGTTCTACTCGGTGGCTTCGGGACGTCGCAGCGCGTAGTGGTCATCGGCCTGGCACTGTCTTTCCTCACGCAGTCTTTAGTGCAGTATCTCCTGCTCCGGGCTGACTTAACTCGTGCCACGGATGCCCAAACTTGGCTCGCTGGGTCTACCGGCTTTGTGCGTATGGAAGCTTTGTTTCCTATGGTGTTGGGCCTGTTGCCCTTCGTAGTTTTAGGCCTTTGTGTTACGCGCGATGTCCCTCTTCTTTCTCATGATGACGCCACCGCGTCCACACTTGGGGTAAATGTCACGAGGGTGCGCGCTATTTTGCTCATTGCCGCAACGGGCATTGTCGCGGTGGTGGTTTCCTTTGTCGGCCCAATTGGATTCGTGGCACTATTGGCTCCTCAGCTGGCCAAGCTGGTGGCCGGAACGCCCACGCCCCATCCGTTGTGCTCTACTTTTGCAGGCGCTGCTCTATTAGCTGCGTGCGCCGTCGTGGCGGGCGCACTGCCATTTACATCCCCTGTGGGTTTGGTTACCGCCATCATCGGTGGCCCCGCGTTGGTGTTGCTTGTGTGGTTGGCGGCCCGTCGCGGAACTCTGAAAGGAATGGTTCAATGAACGTTCAAGTTGATCACGTCACCGTGGGCTACAACGACGGCCCAAGCATTGTTAAGGACGTGTCTTTCACTGCAGAGCCCGGGAAGGTCACCACGCTCTTAGGCCCCAATGGTTGTGGCAAGTCGACGTTGCTCAAGACGCTTTCTCGGCTGCTTGCTCCCGCCGAAGGACGGGTTCTTGTAGAGAAAAAGGACGTGCATAGTTTGCGGTCGCGCGAAGCCGCCCAACTAATTGCGCTTTTGCCACAACACCCGCTGTGTCCGGCGGGATTGACCGTTGGAGAACTTGTGGAGCGCGGACGGCACCCTTATCGTCGATCGCTCTGGGGTGGGGGAGCGACGGCGTCAGAAGATAAAGAAAAAGTGCGCGAGGCGCTGAAGAAGACGAAGGTTGACCATCTTGTTGCCCGCGACGTGGCGGAGCTTTCTGGCGGCCAGCGGCAGCGGGTCTGGATGGCGATGGTGTTGGCGCAGGATACGCCAATTGTGCTGTTGGACGAACCGACTACCTACCTAGATCCGGCACATGCGATAGAGATTCTAAGTATCGTGCGGGAGCTCGCTCAAGAGGGCAAGACGGTGATTACCGTACTTCATGATCTTGGCCTGGCGGGAGCTTTTAGCGACGAGATGATCGTCATGAAGGAAGGGGAAAAGATCGCCGAGGGTTCTCCAAAGGAGGCTCTGACGGTGGATGTGTTGCGCGAGGCATATGGCCTGAATGCCGAGGTGTGGGAAGATCCCCGCGGTATGGCTCCGATTATTGTGCCGCGAGGGATTGTGGCTAATTAAGGCCGTGCCCTGCCTAGGAACCAATAGGGGCACCACTGCACGGATTCGCTATTGAGGCCCCAGGTGTGAATTGCGTGGCGCCGTACTTCCTTGCAGAGCTGTCCTTCACCCGCGACCCAGACGTACTTCGACTGTGTTGCGGGGTGTTCGGCACGGTCCAGTTGCTGTAGGTGGGACATCACTGCCGTGCTGAAGTCCGTTGTAGCGCTAAACAGCACTTCTAGGCTGCCCAGCTTGCTCTCCCAGTCGGCGACGAGGGATGGCTCGAGGTCACCATGGTTCTCGGCGACCACTACGAGGTGTATGTCGCGCAACTGTTCCGGGGCAAACGCATCCGCGTAATCCAAAATGGCGCGAACGGAAGGTACGGCAGATGGGTCTGCGATAAGTGTTTGTGAACTTTGCGCGCGGTGCCAGAGGCCCTGGCATGTCCAGATGCCTACCTGGTCGCCAACACGAGTTGCAAGAGCCCAGGCGAGCCCTGGTCCGACGTGCTCATCCTTTGGATTTTTGACGCCATGTGTCGCCACGTCGAAAGTTATCTGTCCGCACTCGGGATCGAGTGAGCGTACGGTGTACCAACGTAAATTTGGGCGTTGGGTCTCCGGCATGGCTGTAACGCTTGCGCGGATATTGGCGCCACCTCCGTGGAGGGGTAAATGGAGATTCTCGCCGGGCTTAGCCGGCATAAAGAGGCCAAAGAATTCGTCCGGGCCGGAAAGCTGAAAGCCGACTAGCTCGGGGGAGCGGATGACAATCCTCTGCAGGTTTTCTGCCGGGGCGCTGACGTCATAAACAGTGGCGCGGATGATTCGATGGTGCGGTTCAGAAGGGGCGGCCAAGAGTAGGTGGTCAGAAAAGGCCGCGCGGTAGGCGGAAGTGTTCGTCGGAGTGTTCAGGGTAACTGGGTTCGAGGTCATAGTGGGAGTTAACTTACCCTTACCTAAAGCAAAAGTGAAAGGGTGAGGGGCAGAAAAAGCCCCGCGGGGATCCGAGGTGAACTGGTCCCCGAAAGTTGGACTGGTTTAACTCTAGGCGGTTAGGGCTTCAAGGGTCTGATTTCGATATTGCATCGGGGTCAGGCCCTTGAGTCGTTGTTGGACGCGTTCGGTGTTGTACCACTGGATGTATTCGTCGATTACTTGGTTGAACTCTGCGACCGTGTCGAAGACTTCTCCGTGGTACATCTCGGTTTTCACGTGGCCGAAGAAGTTCTCCATGACCGCGTT
This sequence comes from Corynebacterium sp. HMSC063G05, assembly GCF_001810555.1. NCBI lineage: Bacteria > Bacillati > Actinomycetota > Actinomycetes > Mycobacteriales > Corynebacteriaceae > Corynebacterium > Corynebacterium sp. HMSC063G05. The sequence goes on from NZ_KV801863.1 coordinate 19,545, forward strand.
GTCGTAACAGTTGGCTTTACGCGACATCGACTGAACACCGCCGTTGTCGCCGATCAGGTCACGCCACGAGGCATGCTGGTACTGGAAACCTTGATCGGTGTGCATCATCCACCCGGGTTCAGGTGCCCACGCCGCGATCACCTTGGGCAAAGAATCGGTGGTCAACGCTGTCGACGGCGATGTAGCCACAGTGTGGGCAACGATTGAGCGGTCGAACAAGTCCATCACCGGTGACAGGTAGACCTTGCGGCCTGCAACCCTGAACTCGGTGACGTCGCTGACAAAGACGGTATTTGGCTGATCCGGGGTGAATTTGCGGTCAAGCTTGTTGTCGGCAATGTGGCTGATCGTCCCGGTGTAGGAAACATAAGGTCTACGTTGGCGGATCTTGGCTCGCAGCCCCATCTCGCACATGAGTTTGTAGACGAGTTTGTGGTTGACCACCCACCCCTGGTTACGCAGGTCAAGTAGCACTCGTCGGTAGCCGTAGCGATGCTTGTTACGCTCGAAGCTTTCCCGAATCGCTTGCTTGAGCTCGGCGTGCTTATCTGGCTTACTGAGTCGTTTCTGGTGGTAGAAGAACGTCGACCGTGGCATACCTGCTGCCTCTAGGAGGTACTCCAAGCGGTGGTGCGACTTGAGGATGACAATCGCCTGGACTTTCAGGCGCGTCCCTGATTCCTCAAGTCCCGCAATTTTTTTAGATAGGCATTTTCGGCCCGCAACCGTTCGTTTTCGCCACGCAGCTTGTCTTCCTCCGACAGCGGCTTCGGCGTGACCGATCCTTTGGGTCTGCCCTTCGGCTTCGGTTTCAACGCGTCATCGCCGTCTTTGCGCCATTTCCACGACCACCCGCGGACCAGCTGCTGTGATGACAGGCCAAATTCACGTGCAAGATCCATCGCTGTCTCGCCAGCAAGGTGGCGTTGGACAACTTCCTTCTTGATCTCGAACGAGTACTGCTGCTTAGTCGGTTTCTCCACAAGGCATAGCCTGCATGCAGCTTAAACCGACGACAGAGCATACGGGCGGCATACTTGGAGACACCAAGGGCATTGGCAGCGGCTGTATAACCCATGCCTTGCTCAAATAGTTCAACCAACTGCTCGCGCTGATATTCACTTAGCGAACTTCGTGCTCTCAATGACAACTACTCCCCACTAGTCGGTAACTGATTTCTCAGTCCAACTAATGGGGAGCAGTTCATTAGGTGCCGGGGCTTTTCTGCTGGAAAAGGCGAGCCTGGTTTGGGGTGACCAAAAGGCTAGCAATGTGACCCGTGACATGCGACGTTTGGGCATAAGTGCAGGTTAGATTTTGCCGTTTTTCTATTTCCAATTACTTGGCTGAAGTGCGTCGATTTTCTATATTGTGACCGTTTTTCATCACCGGTACGGTTTTCGTGTGAGCACGGCAGTGGCCGCAAAGGAGAAGGCGAGAAGCCCTTTACCTTCAGCTCTGGGCATCGCGCCACACCATCTATCTACACTTCATTTTCTAAAGGATCATCATGGATAACCTGTGCAATATCTGCGAACTGATTTCCTCCTTGCCAGCACCGGCTCCGCTGCCGGTACCTGAGTTCAACGTGAACTTCCCGGAGGGCCCGCTGGTTCAGGTCGACTCCCTGTTCCCGAATTTCCACTCTCTGACTGAGGGCGGCAACCTGGGTCTGCAGAACGTCGGTGGCGACCAGGACAACGCTCTGCAGAACGTTGGCGGCAACCAGGGTCTCCAGAACGCTGGCGGCGACCAGCTGAACGGCGGAGACCAGATTGGCGGCGACAAGCTGGAGAAGGGCGATAAGGTCGGCGGCGACCAGGTTAACGACAAGGGCCAGATTGGTGAGCGTCAGTCCGGTTTCCAGACCGGTGGCCAGGACCAGAGCCTGCAGAACGTCGGTGGCGACCAGGGTCTGCAGAACGGTGGCCAGGAGCAGGGTCTCCAGACCGGCGGTAAGAACCAGAATGGTCTCCAGACCGGCGGCCAAGAGCAGGGCATGCAGACCGGCGGTAAGAACCAGGGTGGCCTCCAGACTGGCGGCCAGGAGCAGGGTGCCCAGACCGGTGGCAACAACCAGGGTGGCCTGCTGGCCGAGGACGGTGCGGGTGACAACCTGCCAGTCGACCTGGACCTCACCGGTGCAAAGGCTATCTAAGACCGTCTAAGCCGACTTAGGCACTGCACTGCGCAGCTGTTAGCTTGCGCGGCGATTAGCGCGTAACAGCGCACGAGCGCCTTCTCACTCTTTGTGGAGTGGGGAGGTGCTTTTTGCGTTTATAGCTGGCGACGTGGGGTCGATCCGAGTTACTGACTGCGTTTATGACAAAAATGGCCCGAAAAATGGCTTGAAAGTGTCATAAACTCGCACAGTTTCACATTTGCAGCCCTCTATTCAGGCGCGATTTACATAACGTGATCTGCTGGAATGTCTTGAATCAGACCCATTTTTGTCTATTAACTGCAGATGGAGAGGGCTAGGGCGGAGAGGCAAATATTTATGCAGCCGCAATTAAGGCACAATTATGTGGCTTATTAAATGCGCCTAGGGGGTTTTTGCAAATGGCTCAGAGGTGTCATTATTGCGTCCGGAAAATTATTGGGGTGCATTTTCATTAGGTGGGGGGTGGGGTGTTGGCTGTGCCTTATCTCACAATTATAAGAATCGTGACATGGGAGACATTTCAACCCGAATTAATGGGTGGAGATTTATTGAAAAATCTTCATATCTGCAGGTAATGGAGGTTTATCTGGGCTGAATGGCTAGGCGTCGTAGAGGAAGGTGGAACGTTAGTATTTGCCCGGTATCCATACGGCTACCCCTGAAAAAATATGCAAACAACAATTATCGACATTGAAATAAAAGGAAATAGGGGTGCCAATTAAATGGTCTAACAAACATAAAATGTATTTGTTATATTCGGGGGCGGCCAACGCTATAAATGAGAATTAGAAGGCGATGTCAACTGGGCTACCTGTGATGGGGGCTGGAGACGCTTATGCGTGGTCATTGATTGTTAATTGAAGGCTGGAAAGGTAGCGAAAGGTGTATAACGCACTGAAATCGAAGGAAGGGGGAGGGCTCATGTTCGGTCGTTTTACAAACGAGAAGCGCTGGTTGGCGCTATTTAGCTTCATGGCTGTGCTCGCTCTTTTCTTCGCTAAATCTCCAATAATTGCGCATGCGCAGGATGCAGAAGACACTGGCGAAACCCTGACGATTCAGAAGATTCTGAGTGTTCCTGGAACCGTTAAGGGTGTTGAAGCCAATGGAAATGTCCGTGATTTTGGGCCACTCATTGCGGCATTTGACGAGGCTGCAACACCATTTGGTAGCCACAAAATGGGTTACTGCATTGAGGCCAGCGTCGCCGGTGATCTTTATGACACCGGTCGTGTGCAGAACTTCAGTCAGTTCTCGCGCAGTACAGATACCAATAACAAGCTGCGGAACGACTTTGACCGATACCGGAAGCTCAACTGGATTGCGCACCACGGTTCTCCAGCTGTTGGTTTGGATGAACTGGGGAAGGCGGCTGGAGTTAAAGGACGTCTGAATGTGCTGGATGCCAATAACGCAACTCAGTTCGCTCTGTGGCACTTCTCCGATGACATTGACTTCTCCCAGGGCATTCACAACCCATCGACGAAGGCTGTCTACGACTACCTCACTGGTCCGGCTAACGTCGGTCAGGGCACCGTCGACGGTACGAACCGCACTGGCTACATTTTCAACAATGGTAAGAAACAAGACATCATTGTGATTGACAATGTCACTCCGTCTTCCGGTGAAGTTCCGGCAGAGCCGACGAAGCCGTCTGAGCCAGAAAAGCCGACTGAGCCGGAGAAGCCGACTACACCGACCACGCCTGCGGAGACCACGACCCCGTCCGAGTCGACCAAGCCATCCGAGCCGGAGAAGCCGACCACGCGTAAGCCGTCGATCTCCACTCAGGCTCGCCTGAACGGCAACAAGATTGTTGCGGGCGCTGTGGTTAAGGACATCGTGAAGTTCACCGACCTGGTTCCGGGTAAGAACTACCGCCTGGACGCCACCCTGGTGGACAAGACCAATGCTGATCGCATCCTGGGTACCGGCAGCGTGGAATTCACTCCGGAGACCTCTTCGGGTGAGCAGGCTGTCATGATTACCGTCTCCGATGATGTAGATGAGCCGGTTTCCGCTGCTGTTGCATTCGAAAAGCTGACCTCGACAGAGGTCACCGCCGATGGCCAGGACAACACCGATGGTCAGCGGGTAGAGATCGCCTCCCACGAGGACATTAACGACGCAGCTCAGACCGTTCACGGCGAAAAGCCGGAGCAGCCGTCGACCTCCGAAGAGACCCCGACGACCGAGGAGACAACGGAGCCGTCGTCCAGCGAGACCACTACTTCTGAGACCAGTGAGTCTGAGACTCCGGCGACGTCGGAAAGCGAAGAGCAGCCGAGCTCTTCGACGACTACTCCTAACACCTCCGAGTCCACGAAGCCGGCCGCTCCGACGGAACCGACCGAGCCGACTGACAGCACTGAGTCGCAGACCACGGAACCGACCGAGCCGACTGAGACTACCGAACCGTCTAAGCCGAGCGAGCCAGCTGATACGCCGCTGGAGCCGGAGCTGCGCACGGTAGCCGAGCTTCAGGGCAACCGCATTGAGGCTAATGCCAAGGTTGTCGACACCGTGCATTTCGAGGGCCTGGTGCCTGGTAAGAACTACACCCTCTCCGGTGAACTGGTTAATAAGGCTGATGGCTCTGTGATTGGTCATGGCGAGGCGACGTTCAAGCCGACGTCGGCAAGCGGTACTGTGACTGTCACTCTTGAGGTGTCTGACTCTGTTAAGACTCCTGTTGCTGAGGCTGTCGTGTTCGAGCACCTGACCTCTGATGAGGTCGACTCGACTGGTAAGGAAAGCGCTGGTCAGGTCAATGAGATCGCTGACCACGCAGATATCAATGACGCAAGCCAGACCGTGACTGGAGAGGTTCCGGAGAAGCCGGAAGACACCCCGACTGAGGAAAGCGAAACTCCGTCCGAGGAGACGACCGCACCGGAGACCAGCTCGACTGAGCCGACCACGTCCACCGTTCCGGTAACTCCGAGCGAGGATGAGCCGTCCGAGCAGCCGGAGACGACACAGCCGGAAGAGCCGTCTGAGACGACAACTCCGTCTAAGTCCGAGTCCGAAAAGCCGAGCAAGCCGAGCAAGCCGACTAAGCCCGCTCAGCCGGAAAAGCCGTCCAAGCCAAGCAAGCCTGCCCAGCCGGAGAAGCCGAGCAAGCCGACTAAGCCCGCTCAGCCGGAAAAGCCGAGCAAGCCGACGAAGCCTGCCCAGCCGGAAAAGCCGTCCAAGCCGACGAAGCCTGCCCAGCCGGAAAAGCCGAACCACCCGAGCACCCCAGCGCAGTCTGAGGACAACCCAGCCATCACGACTACTGCCGGTATTGCCGGCAAGGCTCTGGTTGAAAAGGGTGCTGTCGTCATCGACACCGTGCACTTCACTGGCCTGAAGCCGGGCACGAAGTACACGTTGACCGGTGAGCTGATGTGCAAGGAGACGGGCAAGTCCACTGGCGCTAGGAGCCGCCTGCACTTTGTGCCGACGGCATCCGCCGGCACGGTTGATGTTCCGATCATCATCACCGACGGCGACTGCGCTTCTCAGGTTGCCTTCGAGACTCTGACCGATGCCAATGGCAAGGAAGTTGCTGTCCACAAGGACATCAACTCTGCGGAGCAGACTGTCACGAACGGCAAGACCCCGGAGAACACGCCATCTGAGCATCCAAAGGATGAGGGCAAGCAGAACACGCCTAACGACGATTCCTCTGCACCTACCAGCGACTCTGCCACCCCGACCACTGTGATTAATCAGCACTCGGAGCAGAACAACACCAACGTCACCATCATCGGTGGCACTGGCCAGGATAAGCAGAAGAACCACGGAAAGCCGTTGGCTCCGAACTCGGAACGACGTGCAATTAGTTCGGTTCCGTCTGGCCCGACCGGTTTGGCTACTCACGCTCTGCCGACGGTAGCCACCAACTAAGGAGATTCCATGACTGATCAGTTTGGCTCGGACGAGACCGGCAAGGAACCTGGAAACACACCAGGCATCGAACCGGAAACCGAAACTGGCGCACTCGACCACGTTGATCCGTTTGACCAGGCCGAAGACCCGGCCGACAGCCAAGTCGAAGACCTGCAGGACGTGCCTTGGTGGAAGCAGCCAAGGGTGTATATCGCCGCTATCGCATTAATCGGCGTTATCGCTCTGCTGGTGATTGCCCAACTGCACCGCAATGATTCGGCGCTCGAAGGTGCGCAAGAGAATCTGCCCACTCCAGCACAGGGTTCTCGGGGAGCTGTGCACGAGATGGAGATGCTCATTGACGGTAAGTCGGCTCCGATTGATTTCGTTCAGCTGACTGATCAGGGATCTCTGATTCCTCCGACCGACGTTTCGCGCCTGGGCTGGTATTCCGCCTCCGCGATTCCCGGTGAGAAAGGTGCTGCTGGATCGTCCGTCATTACCGGCCACGTCAATGAGGTGGACCAGGGCGATGGTTACGCTGCACGTTTCGCTGACCTGAAGGCTGGTGACACTGTCACGGTGAAGGTAGATGGCGAAAGCCGAGACTTCACCGTCAGCAAGGATCCAATCCAGGTGGTCAAGGGCGCCCAGATGCCCGAGGCTGTCAACGACGCAGTTGGTGAGAACCGCTTGGTCCTCATCACCTGCGGAGGCGAGTTCGTCGGCGGCACCTTGGGTTACGCCGACAACATCATCGTCGAGGCCACTCCAGTGCGCTAATCCAGTGCGCTAGATCAGAGCACTAGGGCGCTGGGGCTCAGCCTCAACTAGTTGACCAATTTCATTGGCTGTGGCTGTTGAACGCCGTCGAACAACGGCGGCGCCGGCAGTCGCAGAAAAACACAGAACAAATCTGCAGAAACCCTGCAGAAACACAGAAGATAAGGAAGTACCTATGAGCATGTTGAAGAAAATCGGTGTCTGGGGTGTGGGCGCACTCGTGCTTGCCGCTCCGGTTGCCACTGCCGCACAGGCGGTAGCTGCACCTGCAACCTCCGCTGACACTGCAGTTGTCGCTCCGGGCAAGGGCGGGTTCCTGCACTCGGGCAAGCTGGCCGTCAATCGCTACGTCTTCGAGCTTGAGCATCGCGATGGCAAGGACTACGTCAACATCACCTTCACCGGTGACCACAGCGCTGACGTGCAGATCATGCCGGATGGTATGACCCCCGAGGGCAAGAAGAAGGTCGATCAGGTTGGTGACGTCCTCAAGCTCAACGGCTACAACGATGTTCACTACTGGGCGGTTCTCTAAACGCCTCTTGTGACGCCACAGCGCGCCCCGTGTCGCTTACTGTCTCTGTGCTTTTACAGGTCCTAGCACAAGGCGGTGGGTCGCGGGGCGTTACTTGGTTTTTGAGGGTGTCCTTTTGCTTTCGCTTGACGACGTTGTCGTGACAGCAAATACGAGAAGGTTGATGAGCCCTCATTTGCCCGGCGTGCGCTGCGACGATAGCGGTAGGGGGTAAAAGCTATTGATACAAACCAACTGGTTAGCCCTGATTGGGGGAAGGGGGATAAATCGAGGAAATCTTGACGCTTTTTTGGGTGAATGGGCAAAAGCCCGTCGCGAACAGTGCAAAGAGCTATCGCGGAGGTAGTACGAAGTGTGAATGCGAAGGGTTTTCATGCCCAGGTGTCGCGGCCCGTTCTCCTTGGGGTATCGGTCAGATGCTTAAGCGGTTAGGTTATATATAAGCGGTTCACTGAGCGCTGTTAACCGAGCGGGCAATGGGCTTGAGCTGGAATGTTTCAACATACAAACATAAAAGTTCATGACGCTGAAGCTTAGAAGGTTAGACAGGCTGGTCTTTTCTTAAGGAAAATATCAGTTTTGTGCGGTCGGAGAATATCGATGTCGCCGTCTGAAGTGAATCGCGAGACGTATTGAAGCGTGCCGCTTCATTTTGGACCGTTGTAAAGGACCTGTTTCCGTGAATAAGTTCTCTCGTACCGCTCGTTCGGTAACGTTCGCCGCAATCGTCGGCCTGTCTATGGGTATCTCTGCTCCTGCTGTTATTGCTCAGCCTGAAGGACCTGCTGTTGAGCAGGGGGCTGTGAACAAGGCAAACATCGATTTCAGCAAGAAGGGTTCGATCACCCTCTACAAGAAGAAGGGTAATGAGTCGGGTACTGCGGCTACCGGCCAGGAGATGGAAGGCGTACCGGGCGAGCCGCTCGCTGGCGTGACCTACAAGATCACCAAGCTGAACTACGACCTGCAGAATGGTGACTGGTCAACCTTCCCGAAGTCGGCTGCAGACGTCAAGGATGAGAATAAGACTGGTGACGTCAAGGAACAGACCACAGGTGCCGATGGCAAGGCTGCCTTCGATGACCTGGATCTGGGCATCTACCTGGTCGAGGAAACAGACGCTCCGGCCGGCATCGTTACTGGTGCTCCGTTCATCGTTTCCGTTCCGATGGTCAATGAGGCATCTGACGCGTGGAACTACAACGTCGTTGCTTACCCGAAGAACACGGAGACCAAGACTGAGAAGACCGTCAAGGATGCGGATAAGCACATCCAGGATGGTTACACCTACACCATTAACGCCGACGCTCCGACCTGGGGCGAGGGCAAGAGCCTGAAGGCTTTCCGCTTCGAGGATCAGCTGGATCAGCGCCTGGACTTCCAGCAGGTTACCGAGGTCAAGGCTGGTGACACGGTTCTGGGCGCCGGTGACTACGATGTCAACAATCCGGCTGAGAACGGAAACAAGCTCGTCGTTAAGCTGACCGATCAGGGTCTGGCCAAGGTTCAGCCCGGTGCCAAGATGTCGCTGACTTTCGAGGTTAAGCGCAAGGAGGTTGGCGACACCACTGTGCTGAAGAACAAGGGTGAAGTTTTCTTCAATAACCCGAATACCGGTAACGAGGTCAAGAACGAGACCAATGAGGTCGAGACCTACCACGGCAAGCTGAAGGTCGTGAAGAAGGACGGCGAGGAAAAGGGCAAGGTCCTGGAAGGCGCTGAGTTCGAGCTCTACCAGTGCACCTCGGCATCTGACCTGGGTGCACAGGTAACTGTCAAGGACGAGAAGACCTGGACCACCGGTGAGGACGGCACAATCACCATTGATGGTCTGCACCTGACCGACTTCGAGGATGGCAAGGAAGCCCCGGCAACCAAGAAGTTCTGCCTGAAGGAGACCAAGGCTCCTGCTGGCTACGCACTGCCGGAAAAGGATGTCACTGAGATTGAGTTCACTCGAGCCAACGTATCTGCAACCGGTGAGCGCGAGGGTGACGATGAGGTCACTTTGGTTTCTGAGATTGAGAACATCAAGCAGGACACTCCAAACCTGCCGATGACTGGTGGCGCCGGTGTCGGCATCCTGGCTGCCATCGGTGCAGCTATCGTCGCAGCTGGTGCATGGTTCGCTCGCCGCGGATCGAAGAACTAAATCCGAGTTTGTACTCGGTGCCTTAGAGCGAAAGCCGCTCTAAGGACGGTGAAGCAGGGTACGCGTTGTGTACCCTGCTTTGCCTAGCGCACTGTGGTCAGTGCGCTGCTGTTGTGATTGATTTTGGTTGTCTGCGCAGTGGCAATTGGCGGCGGGTTTGGTGTATCTGGCTGTTGAAGGCTGTGCGTATTTAGGAATCTTTGGGGAGTTGTCCCGTGGAACAGTCGTCTGCTTCGGTAGTCGAGCTGGATGCTAGCCAGCAATCAGAAAAGCCGGCCCGTAAAAGCCTTACGCTGCCCGCAATTATTGTTGTAATCGGCTTGTTGGTCATGCTGTACCCGGTGGTGTCGACAGCATGGAACAACATGAATGCGTCGCGTGCCGCGCGAGCGTATGCGCAATTGGATAAAGACATTCCACAAGATGTGAAGAACACACAGTGGGAACGGGCGCATGCGTACAACGAGGGTCGCGATACCGGCCCAATCCTGGATCCGTGGTTGAACCGCATCCATGCGGATAATCCCGAGTACGCAGAGTACTTAAATCAACTAAATGAGACCGAAGCGATGGCTCGGTTCATTTTCCCATCCATCAATGTAGATTTGCCTGTACTGCATGGAACCTCGGATGAGACCCTGCAACGTGGTTTAGGTCATTTGTATGGATCCGATTTACCGGTCGGCGGCGTCGGAACGCATTCGATTATCACTGGGCACACTGGTCTGTCGAACTCAACAATGTTCGACCATTTAGCCAAAGCCCGTGAAGGTGACGCCTTTTATATTCAGGTGTCCGGTCATCGGCTCAAGTATGTAGTCGATCAAATTAAGGTCGTTCTGCCACACGAAACTGACGATTTGAGGCCTGTGCCCAATCAGGACTACGTCACGCTTATTACGTGTACGCCCTATGGCATTAACACCCACAGGCTTTTGGTGCGTGGCCATCAAGTGCCGCTGAATGAAGCGGATGATGAAGTTTTCAGTCAGACCCACGGTGCGGGTTGGCAGTGGTGGATGTACACCTTGCTTGTAGTCGTGCTAGTGCTTGGCACCGCTTTTGCCTGGTGGGTATGGCGTCAACGCCAGCTGGAAGATATTGACGACACCTTCGATGAAGACAATCACGACGGCGATATGGCCGAAGATTCCTTTGATAACTATGACGGCGATCAGGCCGACGAAAGCGTTACCAGCCATCGCGCTGGCGGTCGCCACAGGCGCACGAGAAAGCGAGCTGAAAAATCGGATCCGTCGCAACCGCAATCAGCTTCCGAGCAAGACGGAGACGATGAAGACCGCTGGTGGGAGCATGACAATGATTAATAACCGTGATAACCGGCTGAACAGCGTAGTTGCAGGAACCATTGCGCTTGCTTTCACCTGCGCTGGCCTTGGGGCAGGTGCGGATATCGCGCAGGCTGTCCCTGTCGCAGGACGTGACGGCGTGGCGGGAGTCGAGCAGTCTGTTGGCACGAATGTGCTGAAGATTCGTTTGACCAAGGGAAACCCCGATGATGACGGTCAGACTGTCGCAGGTTCCGTTGAGGGAGTGACCATTCACCTAGATCGGTTGGAGGGGATTGACCCCAAAAATCCAGCGGATATGAAGCGAGTGGAATCGGCCCGCCTTGACGAAATCCAAAAATGGAACAAGGACTTAAACCTTTCCAAGGTGACAGATGCCAACGGCGAGGTTCAGTTTTCCGGGCTTGTCGACGGTATCTACCTTGTGACCTCAAGTGCGCCGGACGGTAACTACCGTGAAATCAACGCTTTCCTGGTCGCGGTACCTTTCCACACAGTGACGGAAGACCCCAACCCGGTCGAAGGCGTCATCGTAGCGAAGTCGCATACGCCAGGTAAAACTCCACCACCGACAACACCTCCGACAACTCCACCTAAGACACCTCCGACGACGCCACCTAAGGCACCGCCGACGACTCCGCCGGACACACCTCCGACGCCGCCGGAGGATGGTACGACTACTCCGGCGACAACGCCCACTACTACGCCCACCAAACCTCCGAAGAAACCGGTCGGCGAATCGGCGTCAGGTTCAAGTCAAGGTCAGTCTTCATCGTCAGGGACATCAGGTTCTCTGGCGCTGACAGGTGTGCAGGTTGCTGGATTGGTGGCGGCAGCTGCCGCATTAATTGGTGCGGGCTTCATCATTATTGCGGTGAGCAGGAAGAAAGATAAAGGAAGTGAGGGACGCTAATGTCCTGGACAATGTTTAGCAAGCCGAAATCCGCGCGGCGAAATGTGCGCGTGATGGCGTCGGTCGCTGCGGCGCTGACCCTCACTTTTGGTGTTGTCATGCCGGCAGGTATGCCAGAGGTGGCTGGTGTTGTGGCGGAAGCGCAGACCACTGATATCGGTGTGGCGTTGACGTCAGGCGACCAGTTAACGGTTACCAGCGGTGATACCGCGAAGTTTGAAGGAAAGTTTGCCAGTGATGCAACTCTCAACGGAATGGAGATCACTGCAGATAGCGCCTCTGATTTGGAGTTTGCCGACGGCAAGTATTCGTTGACCGTCAACGGTAAAAAGATTGCTCTCCGTGAGGGAGACAATCTAGGGGTCGATGTTTCTTCGAATCCCGTGAAGTTCAGCATTACGGGGTTGAACGCTAAGGTCGTCGATGGGGCAACGTTCGTTTTTGAGACCCCCGAAATTTCGAGTGGCGCTATCTTCAGCGATACGTCGGTAGCAGCATCAGGCGAGATTGCTCAGACTTCTGAAACCCCTAAGCCAGATAATTCGGAGTCCGCTGAACCAGCTGAGTCTTCTAGCGGGGTCGAGCGGGAAGACGACTCTGTTGCGGCTGATGCACCAGATGTTCCGGGAGTGGAGGCCGGTGAGCCACCGCTTGAGGTGTCAGAGCCCTCTGCTAATGATCCGGTAGCGGCACCTCGTGCTGCACAACCGCAGCGTGCGCCACAGAGGATGGCGGCACCTGCGGCAGCCGATGCCGCCTATAGCTTTAGGATTGCAAAGAATAACGGAGATACGAACGGTACTGGGTATGTGCTCAAAGGCAGTCGCTACATTCCCACCTTCGTAATTCCCGCAGACCAGTTGTCGAATGGGACGATTACTCTCCCCAAAGACACGGAAGTCATTCTTGAAACGAACATTGATAGTTACATGTCTAAGGACTCGGCAGACATGATTGTTTACTACACGGGTACGAATGGAGGATGGTACGAGACCAAAGCTACGTACAAAAGAATCAGCAATAAGAAGTACCAGGTAATCCTGCCACAGATCTCGATTGGCGGTCCTGCGCAGATTCAGTTTATGGGGCTGCATCGAGGCGGAACCAACACCGTATATTCGGCGACGTTCAACCTTCCCACGCCGCCGCCGATTCCGAAGTGTGAAAATCCGACTCCAGAGACGGAAGTGGTGCGCAAGGCTGCACCGCGTCAGCTGACGGCAGAAGAGTTTGCCTACGGCAGCCCGGTGTACGTTGTCACTGGTACGCCGAAGGATCTTAAGCGCGATACCTCGATTTTGAGCCGACAAGTTGATCAAGGTAAGGCCTACCATGAGGTCGGTCGTTCGCCGTGGGTGTATAACTCCCTAATGTATGACCCCAATGACAACTGGCTCTACGCAGTAAGTCAGAAGCGCGGTCTGAATGGTGACAACTGCTATCCGGCAGGTAATCTGCTTCAAATCGATCCCGGAACCGGTGAAGTACACAACCTAGGTCCGATTAAGAAGCCAGGAACGCAAACTACCGCATTTGAAACTGAAGGCGACCGCGACTTCTCGAATGCGGGTGTCTGGACCGAAAATGGTTACTTTGTGGCAAATGCGTCAACATCCGGTAGTCGTAAGTTCTACCGTGTGAACACGGACAATTCCACAGCAGAGCGGGTATTCGGTAACCAAATCTCATTTGCCGAGGACTGGGCAGTACTCCCGGACGCACCACGGTACATGTGGGGCTTCCAGAGTAAGGCCGGTTCAAAGGATAGGGTGATTCTGGAGCGCATCGACACTGCAACAGGACAAATTTCTACCTGGGATTTGTCCAATTTGACCACACTCGATGGTCGCCGAATTGTGTTTTCGTCGGCATCGTGGGGTAAGGCTTGGACTTACTCGAACGGAAACCTAGGTTTCGGTGCGGGTAGTGACCAGGCTGGTCAAAATGGTTTTGAGCTAAAGATTGATAATCCTTCCTCCAGCCAGCCGACCTTTGAGTTGGTTAACATTCTGAATAATCTTCCGGATTCGTTCAATACTGATGCTGCCTCTAGCCTGGTGGCACCACCGCCAGAGTTTCAATCAAACCTCGCTGTGAAGAAGCTCCGCTCGAAGACGGAGATAATCAATGGTGAACCTAGGACTTTCTGGACGATTACGGTAGAAAACACAAGCGATCACCCGAGCTCTGGTGGCACTTTCTACGAGTACCTTCCAACAGATACTCATTTCGGTATTAATAGGAGCGGCCCAACCGCAAAGTTCGAGGGCTTTGGTCCCGGTTCTTCGTTGGTCAACGGGCGTAAGCCTGGACCGGACCAGATTGGTGCCGGCAGTGGCATTTTGGCAGGTATGAATGCGGAAGCACCATCCGGCGGCGAAGGAAAATACATGACCGGCTATGTCGGTACGATTCCTCCCCATGCAAAGGTTGAATTCGTTGTATCCGCTCCAGTGCGTACAGATGAACACGGCAACCTTAAGACGGTATGTAGCCCTAACCGTGTGAAGCTCGTCGCAACAGACTCCGAGTCGGGTCCGGGTGACGCGGACAATGTCTCCACCGAAGCTTGCGTAGACAAGGTTGCGGTAGATACAGAACCTCAGCCGGTACCGGGCACGCAAAACGAATTTACTGCAAGGTACAACGTGGTCGTGGAGTACCCCAAGACTCCGGGATACGAGTCGAACGAAGTCGTCTATGGACAATTGCTAGACACGCCGAAGTTTGTCGGTGCGGCGGCCGTCACCGGGGCAACGGTAGTGTTCCGCGACGAATTTAACCGCCTAAGTGAGCCTAGGGATTTCCGTGGCCCAGGTCCGTATGCATTAAATGGCAACAACACTCCGAAGATTACGAAACCAGAAGGTGTTGACGGTAGTACCGGCAAGCATGTCTATGAGGTCACTGTTCGTTTCACTCTCGACGCATCGAAGTTGGATGAAACATCTGTGCCTGAAGGGCACCCATCAGAGCCGTCCGGTAACTACCGTTGCTATGAGGAGAATGGTCTCTACGAACCCAACTTTGGCCTTATGAATGAGGCAGAAATGGGTGGTTGGAAGGATACCGACTGCATCCCGTTGACCCCTCCAGAAAAGAAGATGGGAATCTTCTTGGAGAAGGTCAGCTACAACCCGGATGCGCCGGATCAGATTCAAACCGGCGGACTGCTCGACGGTGCAGAGTTTGCAGTTCACCGTGCCGACCCCAATGGCGCGCTGAACTTGAATTCTGACGGAAGTGTCAACCTTGATACGAACCCAGTAGTGCGACAGTCTCAGACAAACACTGCGGGCCGTGTTGGACTCCAGGGCCTGGATGCGCCGGGTGTTTACTACCTGATTGAAACTAAGGCACCGCAGGGTTACAACTTGCTCGTTGAGCCCATTAAGTTCTCCACGGCGTGGGATGAAAAGGGCAATGCGATTATCGAAGTTCTCTCCGGTGGCGGTGTCGCGGTGTCTGGAAATCAGTGCGATAAGACTGGCATTCCAGAGTGTGATTCGAAGGTGGGCATTTTGCAGATTGCCGATGTGACCAAGGGCGAAATGCCTAAGACTGGTGGCAACGGTGTGGCACTGTGGGCGATGGCTGGTGCTGCTTTGGCAGCTGCCGGAGTCTTCGCAATGCGACGCCGTAACGCTTAAGAGCTAGGGATTCGGAGGGAGCCAATTCCCTCTGACGAATCAAGCCCGCCTCTCCTACTGAGTAATCGGTAGGAGAGGCGGGCTTTCGCCTTTGGCTATCGGTGATGGCTTGTTTTCCTCGGTCGGGTGACGTGACCTCAGAGGATGACAAGCCCTACGTAAACAAAGCGCTCTTACCAGGGTGAATTAGCGGTGATATAGGAACCAAGCTTCTGTCCGTTCCCATCGATGATGTTCCAGGTAGTTGAAACAACACCGACAGCACCTTTCTCCGGAACCCATACAGGCCCTCCGGAATCGCCGCGTTGAGCCTGTACGTTTTGAACCTGTAGAGCGTTGTCCTCGATTTGGTATGCCTCGCGATCAGCGGCTAAACCGCAGGAAACTTTCCCCGTAGTATTTCCGTATATGCAGACTGTCTCGCCAGTTTGAACATCGGTGGGGGATAGCATTGAGTCGCCTGAATACGAATTCACGCCTGCAGTAGCGGGGTCGTCAAGCGAGACAACGCCAATATCGTTCCCCGTATCTAGTGAATGGTCATATGTGGGAGACGGTTGGAAAACTCCAATTTTCTGAAATGTCCCATCCGTCACTGTGTCTCCCTCTTGTCCACAATGACCTGCTGTGTAGATTTGCGAATTGGTTTTGTCGACATAGCCAGCTGTACAGACACTAGCTTGTGGGCCATTAGCGTGAATGATGACTACTGGATCACCTTGGTTAATGGTGGCGGCGTAGGCGGGTAGTCCGGTTGTAGCGGTGATAACGGCAGTGACAGTGAAAATCCATGAAGGTCTATTCATGGGGAAATCTGCTCCTCAGTGAGTTGGTCGGTGGTGGCCCAAAACAAAGCTAATCTCGTCGGAAAAGATGGAACGTATGCGTACTGGGGCAGTTCATATACCCGTTTCGTATCGCGAATATAAGGAAATGTATAAAACTATCAGTTAAGGCAGAACCTACGCTCAACTGAGCAATCATGCGCGATAGTGTTCCAAAAATGGGGTAGAAGAAAGATCAACGTCCATTGGGGGAGCGGGTTTACACAGCTGCAGAGTCGCCGTTGGCGCTGTCGCCGTCGTCAAGCGCGGCAACCAGATCGCGGCGCGCACGGGCGACGCGGGAGCGAATGGTGCCCACACGGCACCCTGCGATTTCCGCGGCCTCCGCGTAGGAGTACCCCAGCACCTGCGTCAGAATGAGTGCCTCGCGGCGTTCCTCCGGCAGCTGCTCCAGCAGCACGCGGGCGTCAGCGAGCTCTGACCACGATTCGCCGGTCGTGAACTGCTCGGCAGCGTTTTCCACTTCCATCGCAGACTTCTTTGGGCGTGCCGAATCATGGCGGACCGAATCCACCCACACGCGCCGAGCCAGCGACAACAGCCACGTGCGGGCAGAAGAACGCGCCGCAAAGCGGGGAAGTGCCCCCATCACGCGCAGATACGTCTCCTGCGTTAAATCATCCGCGGCATCAACGCCGCCCAGATGTGCGACCAGACGCCACACGTCCTTCTGGGTCAGCCGCACGAACTCCGTCAGCGCAGCCTGATCACCGCGGCCGGCCTTCAGCGCCAGCTGCGTGATGTATTCGTCATTAGAGACGAGGCGTGCGGGAGTCATGGACATAGCTTAGCAACTTAAAACCTAAAGATAATTCGCCTGGCTGCACGTGGCCTCACCTGCAAAAGCAGGAGGCGACGCAGCCAGGCGAACTAGGGGCTGAAATGCTAGAAGCGGATGGCGTCGATGGGCTTGACGCGGACGGCAATAGTGGCGGGGATGATGCCCGCCAAGGCACCCACTAATGTTGCGACCAGCACGCCAATCACAGCGGCCGTGACGGGGTAGGCCACGGCACCGGTCTCCAGCGGCAACGCCAGCATCTTATCCAGCGGCAGCTGCTTGACCGTGATGATCGAGGCAATCACGCCAACCACACCCGCCACCGTCGTGGCGACAATCGACTCCAGGAACACAGAGATAAAGATCCTGCCTGCCGACGCGCCCATTGCGCGACGAATACCAATCTCACGGACGCGGTGGCCAATGGTGACAATCGAGACCGTGAGCAGCCCCAATGCACCAAGCGCAATCACAATGCCGCCGATAATGCCGAGCGCAGTGGTGATGGTGTTATTCATCTCCTGGGAAATCTGCGTGTCCTTCTCCGACAGGGAGGTATTCACCTTCCAGCTGGGGCCAAGCTCCGCCTGGAAAATGTTGTGCAGCGCTTTCTGGTTCTCCTTCGCGGATTCTTCAGGCGTTGCGACGAGAAGTTGCGGCTCACCCACCTGTCCCTCGTAGCCGGCGTTGAGGAAGGAATCATAGTGCGTGACAATGCTCGGGGCGTCCCACGATCCGAGGGATTTATACACTCCCACCACGGTGAAGGTGGTGTTGCCGGTTTCCTTCAAGGTGAAGGTTGGGTGGTCGGCTAGCGCTGGGTTTCCCAGGCTCTCGTAGAACTGGTCGTTGACCACCACGGGGTTCATCAAGCGCTGGCCATCGGCATCTTCCAAACGGCGTCCCTGCACGATGGTGCGGGCGTAGATATCGAACCAGCCCGGGTCAGCGGCGATCAGCTCGGGAGTACCTGGCGAAAAACACTCGTAATCATCCGGGGCGCAGTCATCCATATTTTGCTCGGGAGTCGCTGGCTGCATTCGAACTCGCGACCACAAGTTGGCGTGAGTGGTCTCCACCAGGCGGTGGGTGGCAGCGGAAAAGGCGTCGTTGATAGACCCGTCTGGGTTGATGACGCTCAAATCGTCCGGGCCGTTTCCGCCGGTGCCCTCGCCGCCGAAGCTTCCAAAGCTATCGGCCATTGTGCCGGCGCTGCCGTCACCGCTGAAGCCACCGTCGCCGAAGTTACCGCCTTCCTCGGAATCGGAATTACCCGCTCCGGCCGTCAACGTGACCGTTCCGGCGACACCCGTGCTCTGTGCGGTGACCGCATCCTGAGAGCTGGTGAGAATATTGCCAAGTGCGATAACCGTAGTCATCGCCCACACTGCGGCGGCCACACTGACCAGCGACAGCATGATGCGGCCACGGTTAATGCGCAGCTCATGCCACGCTTCCAGCAGAGCGCCGAGATAAGGCGTTGCTGCATAGAGGAAGGAAGGCCGTGACTTCGATTCGGTTTCATTATTCGTCGTCATCAGCAACCTCCTCGGAGCCGTGCATGACGTTGGCAGCAGATAGCAGGACGGAGTCGGCGTGCAACTGACCGTCGCGAAGCTCAAGCACACGATCGCCGCGCTCGGCGACCTCTAAATCGTGTGTGATCAGAATCAATGCGGCGTTGTTTTCCGCCGCGACTTCTTCGAGCAAATTCATGACGATCTTGCCGGTGTCGACATCGAGCGCACCGGTGGGCTCATCGGCAAGAATGAGTTGCGGTTGGCGCACGAGCGCGCGGGCAATAGCCACACGCTGCTGTTCACCGCCGGAAAGCTGGGAAGGTGTGGCCTCTAGGCGATCGCCCAGGCCAACGCGCTCCAGCATCGCGGCGGCAAGCTCGGTGCGATTCCAAAACTTCTCGCCCCGGTCGTACATCAGCGGAACCTCGACGTTTTCCAGCGTGGTGCGGGAGGGGAAGAGGTTGAACTGCTGGAAGACGAATCCCAAATTATCGCCCCGGAGAGCAGCGCGTTTCCTGTCCGACAAGGTGGAAATATCAGTGCCGTCGAACGTGTACGTGCCGGAGTCCGGCAAATCGAGCATGCCAATGATGTTCAGCAGCGTTGACTTGCCCGAACCTGACTGGCCGACAATGCTGAGGTGCTCACCGCGGGGCACTTCGAGGTCGATGCCTTTCAAAATAGGCAGCTCCTCGCCGTTGGGGAGCGTCACTGTTCGAGTGACTGCGGTCAAACTAAGCATGGCGCGGGCCTACTTTTCAGAGCCAGCGTCATCGCCGGACTCATCGAAGCCGGTGTCGCTGCCATCACCAGCGCCAGTGCCGGTGTCAGTGCCGTCGCCGGCGGAATCGTCCTTGTAGGAAGGCGCGTACTCCAAAACCTGCTGGCCTTCCTTCAGGCCGCGCTTGATCTCAATGAAAGTGCCATCGTTGGCGCCCAGTTCAACCTTGATTTTGGTGGGCTTGCCGCCATCCTTAGCCGGAGCGTAGACGACACCTTCGCGGAAGCGTCCCTCCACCGCGGTCACCGGCAGTGCCGGGACCTCCGAGGTGGTGCCGCTGCCAAGAATCAGCGTGGCAGGAACACCTTCGTAGACGGTCTGATCTGCGGGAATGTCACAGCGCAGCTGTGGGCCGCCCGAGGAATTTCCAGCAGCGGTGGCGCCCATGCCAGCGCCATCCCCGGCGCCAGTGTTCTGCGAGCCCGCGCTACTTCCAGTGACAGTCTTCACCGAATCACACAAAAACGGTGCCGGGCCATCAGTGATGGCGAGGCGGCCATTGTTAATCGAGTCTCCCAGCGTGTACAGCTGGCTCGGTTTAATAGGTGCTACGGCGTGGAAGCTGTTCGGCGAAATCGTGCCAATTTCCTGGCCGATCTCAACCGTCTGGCCGATGACGATATCCCACTGCACAGTGCCGGAAGCCTTAGCGGTGATGTTGCCCCAGGTCACGGTAGTTTCGGGTGTGGCGGCTGCGGCGCCTTCTTCATCGGAATCCGCGCCGCCGGAGGTGCTGGCAGTCTCAGATACCGAGGTCTTCTTCACCTGGAGCAGGTTTTGCCCCTCTACGGCGTTGCCGCCGCTGTTGACATAGGCGTCGGTGATTTCACCGGAAGCGTTGGCGCGGATCACGGTGGGCTCGTCCGGGACGATGGTGGCAGACAGCTTCTGCGTGTTATTGATCCGCTGAGGGGATAGCTCCGTGGTGGGCTGGGAGAAATCACCGGTTGCTTGCGCATAGTCCTCGTCGTTAGCGGGGAAGAATGCGATCTTGAGAAGCGCAACGGTCGCCAGCAACGCCAGCGTGTACTTGAAGACTGTGAGCGCTTTTGCGCCCCTCCCTTGTTTTTTCATGTCTGCAGAAGTATCCGATCAGAATCCAAATTGACAGCGTGGTACGCGTGAAATCCTACCCTTAACCCCCCGTGGGCAGTGGTAGTGCTGGCTATACCTTTTATTCAGTGCTGATAGGTATTGCATGAAAGCGCGGTAAGTGCTTTTCGACGGTCATTGCGGGTGGTTTTCGCAGAGGGAATTTTGCCCTTTTTAGGGCCGAGTGTTTGCGGCTGATACAGCGAACCTAATCGGACTAATAATTAAGTCCACATATCAATCGCGGGAGACTAATAGGGAAAATATGAAACTTCGTGTAGGGTGGAAAACGTCAGGGCATGTTGTGACTGCCATCTAGCCCCTGTCTTTAGGAGGAAATCCCCATGTCCAATCTCTATGAAGGTTCCAATGGTCCGACCACTCGCCTCAACGGTGCGCCGGTTCCTACAGAGCAGCACTCGCTAACCAATGGCCCACAGGGAGGTATTAACCTCCACGACATCCACCTGCTGGAAAAGCTCGCGCACTTCAACCGCGAGCGCATTCCGGAGCGCGTTGTTCACGCTAAGGGTGCAGGTGCTTTCGGTGAACTGACCATCACCGAGGATGTCTCCAAGTACACCAAGGCTGCAGTATTCCAGCCGAACACGGTCACGCCGATGCTGGCGCGATTCTCTACTGTCGCAGGTGAGCAGGGCTCCCCGGATGGCTGGCGTGACGTGCGCGGCTTTGCACTGAAGTTCTACACCGAAGAGGGCAACCTCGACATCGTGGGCAACAACACGCCAGTGTTCTTCATCCGCGATGGCATTAAGTTCCCGGACTTCATCCACTCTCAGAAGCGCCTGCCGGACACAGGTTTGCGCGACGCCAATATGCAGTGGGATTTCTGGACTGCCTCTCCGGAGTCCGCTCACCAGGTCACTTACTTGATGGGTGACCGCGGTATTCCGAAGGACTTCCGTCATATGGATGGCTTCGGTTCTCACACCTATCAGTGGATTAACGCTGAAGGGGAGCGTTTCTGGGTTAAGTACCACTTTAAGACTCGCCAGGGCTGGGAGTTCCTGGCGGATGATGAAGCCGCCGAGCTGGTTGGCGAAAACACCGACCACGCTCGCCAGGATCTCTTCGAGGCAATTGAGCGCGGCGACTACCCAACCTGGGACGTCAAGGTGCAGATCATGCCTTACGACGAGGCCGCCAGCTACAAGGTGAACCCGTTCGATCTGACCAAGACCTGGTCCCAGAAGGACTACCCGCTGATTCCGGTCGGCCACTTCACCCTGAACCGCAACCCGGGCAACTTCTTTGCTGAGGTTGAGCAGGCCGCCTTCGCACCGTCGAATACGGTCCCGGGTGTCGGCTTCTCGCCGGACAAGATGCTGCTGGCGCGTGTGTTCTCCTACGCTGATGCGCACCGCTACCGCCTTGGCGTCAACAGCGATCAGCTGCCGGTGAACCAGTCTCGCTGCCCAGTGAATTCCTTCTCGCAGGATGGTGCGGCCACGTACTACTACTCGGATCCGAAGCTGCCGGTTCACGGCTCCAACGCCACCGCTCGCGGCCCGGAGGCCGATACCACGGCTGCGGCTAAGGCCGCTGGCTGCCCAGTGCGCTCCGGTCACGCCGGCCAGGTCGATGCTGGTGCCTTTGGTCAGTGGGAGAGCGTGGGCGAAGAGTTCTACGCTGGCGCCTACGTGCAGCACCCTGAGGATGATGACTTCTCGCAGCCAGGCGACCTTGTTCGCAACGTGATGGACGATGCCGAGCGCGATCGCTTGGCAAACAACATCGTCGGTGCCATGCAGGGTGTTTCCCCAGAGGTGGAGCAGCGTGTCTACCAGTACTGGACCAACGTTGATTCCTGGCTCGGTGCCGAGGTGGAAAAGCGCTTTAAGGCAACGAAGTAAAGCAACCGCGTAGGGCTGTGCAGTAAAACCGCAGAGTAGAGCTGCACAGTCACGCGGTAGATCAAAGTAAATAGAAAAGCGTTAGCCCTGCAAATGGTTGAACCATCTGCAGGGCTAACGCTTTATTTAAAACTTCTGTCTGTGCATGACAGCCACGGCTTTGTGGTTGCCTGCACGCCGGCCCGGTTTGGGCGGCTAAGGAACAACCCTAAGTGTGAGCTGTTTTAGGCACCGATGCCCGGCAGGCTCGGGGAGCCGCTGAAAAGCGACTTCGGAGCAGCTGCAGCCTCGTCGGCTTCTTCGGCGGACTCGGACACCTCTCGACCCTGTTCGGCAGCGTCGGAGACACTATCAGCCTCAACGCCGGAGACGTGGGTGGAGTTGTCGTTGTGGGTGGACTGATCGTTCGTGATGTTGATGTCCATGAAGTCGCGGCCGAACGGAGCGTTCCAGTCACCGGTTTCCAGGAGGGTCAGGTCACCATCGATGGTCGGGTTAATCTCGAAGGTGACGTTGACGGTCGGGCCGGAAGGCATTGCTTCCAGAACCTCAACGATAGGAGTGACGTCCATTTTTGGTGTTCCTTTTAGACAGTAACGAAATGAAGAATATCGGTTTTAACTGAACAATAAACCGCAGTCTTTTTTAGAGACTGGCGGTTTATTGTGTCAAGGATTGGCGGAGCTATTGTCCTGCCATGAAGCCCAGGAGCTTACTTGGCGCCGATGCCAGAGATGCTCGGGTTCAGGAAGTCGAACTTACGCTGGTCGGACTTGTCGACGGTGGTCTCCGGGTTCAGGAAGTCGGAAACCTCGACGTCGTGGGAGTCGTGGGTGGAGTGGTCGTCGGTGACGGAGATGTCCAGGAAGTCGTTACCGAACGGCAGGTTCAGGTCGCCACCGACGTTAGCGAAGTTGACGTCGTTGCCAGCCAGCTGCTCGAAAGCCGGCAGCGGGCTCTCGACGGTGACGGCCGGAAGGGCTTCGAGGATGGTTGCGATATCTTCTGCGGAGCAGGACATGAGAAAATCCTTAGGTTCTCGGGGGTAAAGATTTTGAGTCGCTCTTGGCTGACTCACAGAAATTAAGTTAACCGATGGGGCAAGGGGCTGCAATGAAAAAATAAGTGCTTCGGCCCGCTTCTGGTCGGTTGTGTCCCTTGAATCTCGCTCAAATTCGCCTAAAAATATTGGAAAGAGGGCGGTTTGGTGGTGTCTGTGACGACTCCGGTATCTGCCTGAATATCGGATGACAAGAGTGTTGTTTTCTTAAAATTTACCGGAATTGCATTGATTGTTTTGTTCTTGGTGTCGCAAAGGTGCAGGCAAACGGCGAATTCATCAAAAATGATGATTAAGGGTTCCCTAAGTAAAGGTAGTCAAACTTTAGTAAATGGCAAAAACTGCCACTCAATTTAGGGGCATAAACGGAGTTAACGAGCGGGTCATAGCCCATGAGATGTACATCACATTGTGGGAGGCCAAAAGTGTGGGGAAATATACCCCCTTTTGGGTAGGCCGGGTGGCCTAAAGGGGGTGTCGGAGCGCGCTGAGGGGTCGCTGTGAAACTGGCCGCTAACGGTGTGTTCAGGACGTTTCCCGCGCCACTAGCTACCGCTCCGGGACGTAGTCCTCAGCGGAGCCGTCACGGGCACCCAGGACCGCGCGTCCAAGTACCTCGGAGGCGACGGTAGCGACGACCAGGACAGCAACAATGGCCAGAATGGCGGTGAGGGTTTTGCCCCACGTCAGATCGCCCTGGTCGGCCTCTAAGACCAAGTTGGCAATCACCAGCGCGGGGATGCCCACCATGATTCCGGCCGAAAGCTGGTTCAACCGGCTCAATGCATCTTTAGAGCGCCACATGGCCACACCCGCCAGAAGCAGGTACAAAGATCCGCCAATGACCAGCACGGCAAACAAGATAGTTACAAGGATTGAAGCGATACTCATATTGCGATTCGTCCTTAATCGGTCTTAGCGGCGGCCACGGGAAATAACTCGGGCCAGGCCCACGGTCGACAGAATGCCAAGCAAGCCCGCCAGCATTGCAATATCGAAAGTAATGGCCGTAGTCCGCAGCATGGCAGTTGTGAGGAACACTCCCACCATGGGGTAGAAAGCGGCGTCGGAAAGCACTGCGCGTGAGACATTGCCCTTGACCCGGAAGATCAACACCACGCCCACAAGCAGCGCCACTGAACACAGAGCAATGCCAATGCCGCTAATTACCTGTACTGCGGTGGGATCAATCAGTGTGTCATTCATGAGCGTGCTCCTTTGTCTTCGCCATTGGAGGCAATGCCATCCGGCAGCGGCAGACCACGGTCGACCTCGGCAGCAACGCCGACGACGGCATCCGGGTCAATGAACTGGTCTGCGTTGTATTCCTCGAAGACGAACGCCTTCGGGCGGGGGACATCGCGGAGGCGGGGGACGAGGTGCTCCTCCATGTCGTAGAGGGAGTCGTACAGTGAGTCCAGGTCGGCACCGAAGATTGCGTGGATGATGAACAACCGCCCCGCATCGGTCTCACGGGCACCACAGACCAGCGTGCCCGGGGTCATGGTGATGGACTCGGCAAAGAGAGTGACCTCAAGGTCAGACTTCACACGCAGCGGCAGTCCAATGAGCACCGGCTGCTGCTTCTGGTTCGGGCGCAGAGTATCGAGCACCACGTCCGTCGCAGCCACAACAACCTGCCAGACCAGCCAGAGGGAATAGCGGATAACATGCAGAAACTTCATCAGTAAATACCTCCGATGGCGTTTTCAACTCCGCCGAGAGTCGCCTCGCGGTAGCCATCAATATTCAGCAGCGCATCAGCCGCGCCGGTGGTCGCCCAAGTGACGGCGCCGACCGCGACGAACATGGTCACAGAAACAATTGCCAGCATGGCGGACGGCGCAACCAGCGTTCCCGGAACACGAACCGAATCATCCACGCCCTGCATGGGTCGGCCCCAGAAGACCGCGCGCCACAGGCGAATCATGGCCAGCAGCGAGCCCAGTGAGGCAACGATGATTGCGGTGATCGCAACAATCGAGCGAGCATCGCCAGTGGCGGCAGAGGCAAAGACAATGCCCACCTTGCCCCACACGCCGGAAAACGGTGGGAAGCCCACAATGGAGAAGCTCATTGCCGCCATCACCCAAGCAACCGCCTGGTCGCGGCGAGCAAGCCCAGAAAGCCTGGAGAGCGTACCCGTACCGTAGGTCTCTTCCACTGCGCCGGAGCCCAGAATGAGGGCGCCGACAGTCACCATGTGGTGGATTGCGTAGAAAATACCCGCAGCCAGCGCCGCCTTGGCGCCGCCCCCGTCGTTAGCGTCCGTGAACGCCAGCACAATCAGAATGAACGGCATACCCGTGACCATCTGGTAGGCCAGCACCTCACGCATGGTGTTCTCCGCAAGCCCAGCAAACGCGCCGACCAGCATCGAGATCGCCATGATGATAATGATCGGCCAGTGCCAGGAGGGGTTCATGCCCACAATCACGACGTAGATGCGGAAGAGCATGTACACCGCAACCTTTGTATGTACCGCAGAGAACAGTGCCATCACCGCAGGGCTTGTCGACGGGTACGTCCTCGGCAGCCACGTGTGCGCCGGAACCAAACCAGCCTTCACGCACAGCGCAATGATGACAATGCCGAGTGCGACCACACCCGTGCCGCCGGGGCCGCCCTCGCTGGCCATGTCGGCCAGCATTGCGATGTTCACATTGCCCGCCGAGCCG
Organism: Corynebacterium sp. HMSC063G05; assembly: GCF_001810555.1. NCBI lineage: Bacteria > Bacillati > Actinomycetota > Actinomycetes > Mycobacteriales > Corynebacteriaceae > Corynebacterium > Corynebacterium sp. HMSC063G05. Next base: position 45,556 of record NZ_KV801863.1, read on the forward strand.
TAAATCAGCGCGACACCAATCAGCAGCACCGTAGAGGTCAAGAGATTGACCAGCACAAAGCTACGGCCAGCGGCCAGGCGGTGCCAGGTACCGGTTACTGCAATCAAACCGTAGGAGGGCAGCAGCATGACCTCCATGAACACGAAGAAGTTGAACAGATCGGCAGTCAGGAAAGCGCCCGACATGCCGGCCAACATCATCAGCGTCAGGGAGGGGAAGAACCGCGATGTGTTTTCGCCTGCGACGTGGGCGAACCAGTTACCGAAGGCCACCACCGCTGCGGCCACGCCCAGCATCAGCATGGAGAACGTGTCCGCCAAGAAAGGAATCGAGATACCACCGGGGAACGCGCCCACACCGTGGCCGACCGGGCCGTTTTCAGTGACGTAGAACATCACCCAAAACGCAGCCAGCGACGATAGTGCCGGAACGGCGATGCCCATCGTCGCGCGCATCCACAGCTTCGGCAGGATGGCTGCGACCGCCGACAGAATCAGCGGCAGTGCCGCAAACAGCGGCAGTAGCGAAGACAGAGTTGAAGGGGACATTGCAGAGGTCATTGCAGAGGCTTCTACCATTTCTCGTCACCGCCGAATGTGGTCTCGCGCGGGAACTTATTCGGAGCCGAAGAGACCCCTGGGGTGCCGGTGACCGTGGAATCCGAGTCCGACGGAATGTGCTTACCCGCACGACGACCAGCCGTCGACAGCTGTCGCATAGCCTCGCGGTCCTCATGGATACGAGTGTCGTCATCGCGGCCCAAACCAGACAGAGCCAGCATGAACGCGGTGACGGCCATGGTAATCACGATGGCCGTCAGCACGAATGCCTGCGGCAGCGGGTCAGCCATCTGCTCAGCAGCGCCAGCGCCCGCAGTGGTCTCGTTGCCCAGCAGCGGTTCGCCGCGCCAGGCGCCGACACCCGTGGACAAAATAATCAGGTTGGCGGCATGGGAAATCAGAGTCATGCCGATGATGGTGCGCAGCATGCCGCGCTGTAGCACCAGGTACGTGCCACCGCCTGCGAGGACGGCAGCCATGATGGCGATAATCACTTCTTGGCCTCCTCAACGGTGGCATGAGCTGGGGCGGGGGCGGGAGCGCTCTCCGCTTCTGAGGCGAACACGCCCATCTCCGGCGGCACCCGCAAGCTCGAGCGGTCTGAGTAGAGATCCTGCATCACATCGTCCGACCCGGTCACACCAGGACGGTTCGGGCCGCCCAGGAGATTCAGCGCGGTTGCCACAATGCCGATGACGGCCAGGTACACGCCGACGTCGAAAAGCAATGCCGTGGTGAGGTGCTGACCTAGGAACTCGCCGTACAGCGGTGCCAAGAACGACCCCTTGGCGAAACCGATGAAGCCCGTGCCGATAGCCGTGATGACACCCGCAGCGCTGAGCACTGCCGGGATCTTCTCGCCGAAGACCAGCTCGTCGCGGTCCTTGGACAGGTAAATCAGCATGACGGCAGCGGCACCAATCAGCGCCGCGTTGAAGCCGCCGCCCGGAGCGGTACCGCCGCGGTAGAGAACCACAGCGGACAGGGCGAACAGAACCGGCGACAGCCAGCGGACCAGCCAGCGCATCATGATGGAATTCAGAGCGGGCTCCGCAAGCGGGGAAGGCTGATCGAGCAGGTGCGGGAAGCGAGGCATAGACGTGACAACCGCCGCCATCGCGACACCCGCCATACCGAGAACCGCCAGCTCACCCATGGTATCGAAAGCACGGAACTCAACCAGGATCACGTTGACAATGTTGGTCTCGCCCGTGACCTTCTCAGTGTTATCGATGTACCACTGCGCGACCTCAGGCATCTGACGACGGCCAGTGAGGAACCACACCGCGCCGAACGTAGCCAAGCCCACGGCAACTGCCACAACCGCCGCCGAGGCACGGCGGTTCTTCGAGGTCTCAGAGAACGCACGCGGCTGGAAGCGCAGCACCAGCATCATCAGCACGACAGTCAGGATTTCCACCATGAACTGCGTCAATGCCACATCCGGTGCGCCCAGCAGGAGAATCTGCAGCGTGACACCAACACCGGTGACGCCGAGCAGCACAGCCGCCTGCAAACGGTTCTTCGCCCGAAGCGTGGCCCACACACCAATCAGGACAACGACCAGCGGAATCAGATCGGTCAGGTGATCGATGCCGTCGATCTTCGGCAGCACAGGAGCGCCACCGACACCCGAAGCGATTGCAATGGCCAGGGCGTACACCGCGAGCAAACCAAGCAGCGGCAACAGGTGACGCGATGGCTGATGCGAACGCGCCACCTTGCCCATCGCGCGTCCCACACGCTGCGAGACGCTCAGCGACGCGTTGATCGCCTCCACGCCAGTGAACGGGAAGAGCTTGCGGTCGGCCATAACGTCGTTGACGCGGGCACGAGTGAAGATGAAGCCCACGCCGACAGCCAGCACAATCACAGAGATAATCAGCGGCACATTCACGCCGTGCCACAGGCTCAAGTGCGATTCCTGAGTCGTGCCGGCCGGAAGCTGACCGACCGTATCCGCCACGCGGTCCAGCGGACGGTTCAAAATAGCACCGGCAGCGAAGGCTGCAGGCAGGCTCAGCACGCCAGGAATGGCGGCCGGAAGCCACAGCGAAATCGGAGCCTCAGTGATGTGGTCAACATCGCGCGGACCATCCACGAACGCACCGAACACCAAGCGTGCCGAGTACGCGAAAGTACCAATCGCTCCAATCGCCGCAACCGTCAGCAGGATGACGACACCGGTGTTGGACAAAGGTGCGCCCTCGAACGCGGTGAGCATACCCTCCTTCGACATGAAGCCGAAGAACGGCGGAATTGCCGCCATCGATGCCGCACCGAAAATCATCGAGCTAAAGCTCCACGGCATCTGCTTCCACAGCGGACCCAAGCGACGAATGTCGCGCGTGCCCGCCTGATGGTCAACCACGCCAGCCATCATGAACAGCGAAGACTTAAACATCGCATGCGCAATGGTGTGCACAACCGCAGCCATAATGGCGAACTTCGTGCCCACACCAATCGTGGCGACAATCCAACCCAACTGCGAGACCGTCGAGTACGCAATCAGCTTCTTCAAATCAGTCTGCTGCAGCGCAAAGTAGGCCGTGGCAACAGCCGTCCACATACCCATGACAATCAGCAGCAACTGCCACACGCGCACGTCCGCGAAGACCGTGGAAAAACGCATCAGCAGGTAAACGCCCGCCTTGACGACGGCCGCAGCGTGCAAGAAAGCCGAGACGGGAGTTGCTGCCGCCATAGCCTCTGGAAGCCAGGCGTGGAAGGGGAACTGAGCTGCCTTCGTGAAAGCACCCAGGGCCACCAACGCGGCAATGAGACTGCGCGCCGCCGGGTTGGCCTCCCACTCAGGCGAAGCCAAAACCTCGGTGAGATTCGTGGAACCGGTTAGCCACACCGCACCGCCGAGGGCGGCCAGAAGCAGCAGGCCACCGGTGAAGGTCAGCAGGAGTGTGCGCAACGAGCCCAGCTCGCCCGACGAGCCCGACCTCGCAATGAGCAGGAACGAGGCCATCGAGACCAGCTCCCACCCGATGAAGAGGAGCATGATGTCGTCGGCAAGCACGAGGAGCAAAACCGCCAGCATGAACGCCGTCATCAAGACGTAGAAGCTCATCGCGGATTTCTTCGGCGGCAAATACGCGGTGGAGTAGATGAAGACTATCGAGCCCACCAACAGCGCCAAGAAGCTGAACACCATGGAGAGGGGATCGAGCTTCAGCGCAAACGCCGCGTTCAGTTCCGGGGACCAGACGCGGGACCAGGTGAAGGTGGTGCCGTCGAGAATATCGCCCGTTACACGCGAAAGCTGGACCACCGACGCGAGAAAAAACGCGACGATGGGCCAGCCTGCGTGACGACCAAGGAGCTTCACAAACAGCGGGGTCAGCGCCAGGGCAACCGCGACCAACAGCGGGACCGAAAGGAGGGTCAGGCTGTTGGCGGAGGTTTGGGCTGCTTGGGTGGCTTGGACTGCTTGAGCTGCTTGAGCTGCGAGCGTTGTTGCGTGCTCTGCGGAGCTGCTTGCTTGGGGGGTAATCGTTGCCGGGGCAGAAAGAATGGAATCTAAAGAATTCAATGTTGCCGATACGCCGCCGGACGCAAACTCAGAAGCCAATGTCTGGTCTGGTGGTGCGGTCGCCGACGGCGGACTGGCTGTAAAGGGGCTGGCTGATGCCAGAGCTGTTGCCAGGTGCGTCACTTGGGGGCTACTTTCACATTGCTGTTAAAAAGGTTCGTACTTCTACAGACTAACAGCCACGAAAATGCTCCACGCGGGGTGAAAGGGGCATTTGGGGGAGCGGGGAAAGGCTCTGCGGATCCAGTAGTGAAAATACATAGGTACGAGTGATGGACGGGGTGTCGAACCGAGTTACTGACTGCGTTTATGACAGGTGGTGTTGGATTGATGCGAGTTACTGACTGCGTTTATGACAAAAATGGCCCGAAAAATGGCTTGAAAGTGTCATAAACTCAGACAGTTTCACATTTGCAGCCCCTGAGTTTTCGGGTTGACAGTTTTGCCACGTAACCCCGTAACTCCGGGCTGTGGTGCTGCCGCAGTTGGGGCCTGACTAGTCGCTACCTTGAGAACTGGACGCACTCTTTGGCTATCAACCCTGAACCGCGGCAAATAGTAGGGTTCAGCAGCCAACGACGAAACCCTCCCTCGCCCGGATAACTCCAGGTGAGAGAGGGTTTCTACTTGGTCGGGGTAGCGGGATTTGAACCCACGGCCTCTTCGTCCCGAACGAAGCGCGCTACCAAGCTGCGCCATACCCCGAGGCCGCAGACACGAACTGGGAACATACGTCTCAGTGCTGTGCTTGCGAGGACTTACTTTAGCCCGACGCTGAGTCAGAATGCAAAACGCCTGCTTAACGGGCTGTGGGAACAAGCCGCGGTCTCCGCCGCGCCCTTACAAACTACGAACTGCACCCCGACGGACTACGAACTACGAATCCCGCTCCACAACCTCAATCAAGGTCGCGGATGGGCGGCAGAACAAGCGCACCGGAGCGTAAGGGGAAGTGCCAAGGCCATTGGAGACATGCAGCCATGTCTTCTCGGTCCAGCGCGACAACCCCGAGGCCCGCGAGCGGTCGATACCGCAGTTGGTCACAATGGCCTTCCCTCCGGGCAGGCACACCTGGCCACCGTGGGTATGACCAGAAAGCACCAGGTCGTAGCCGTCTTCCGCAAAAGCATCCAACACGTGGGGCTCCGGCGAGTGCGACAGGCCGATAGCGATGTCGGCATCCGCATTCGGAGCACCGGCGATCTGCGAATAATCCTCCAACTCGTGATGAGGGTCATCTACACCGGACAGCGCCACCTTCACGCCACCCGCCACAAACTCCAGCCGGGCATGGGTGGCATCCTGCCAGCCGTGCTCGATAAACGCAGCGCGCATGCCGCGCCACGGCAGTTCGACGCGTGAGGGCTTGCGCTTCTTGCCTGTCAGGTACTTCAGCGGATTGACAGGCCGTGGCGCGAAGTAGTCATTCGTACCGAACACGAAGGCGCCCGGACGGTTCAGTAGGGGGCCGAGCGCTGCGAGGACACTGGGAACGGCCTTGTCGCTGCCCAGGTTGTCGCCGGTATTAATCACCAGGTCAGGGTTCAGAGCATCGAGGCTGGCAACCCACTTCTGCTTCAACTTCTGGTCGGGGAGCATGTGGAAGTCGGAGACATGCAGAATCCGGAAAGGCTCACCCTCGCGCTTTCCCACCCGGGCGAGCGTGCCGGGTGCCAGCACGGGAACTTGCACACGGTGGAGTTTAAATGCACGCAATTCGATTTGGTTCGCGTAGAGGAACGTCGTCAAGCCAAGCGTGGCGATAGCTGCGGCAGACCGCAGAATTCGGTTGGAAAAAGCGCGCGATGTCATGACAGAGACACTATCAACTACAGCGGTAATCTAGGGCGTATGAGTGAACTGAAGAACACAATTGTCTCCGATATGACCGCCGCAATGAAGGCCCGCGACAAGGAAACCGTCGCGGCGCTGCGCATGCTGAAGGCCGCCATCCAGACCGAAGAGGTTTCCGGCTCCAAGCACGAGCTCACCGATGACGAGGTGCTGCGTGTGATTGAACGGGAGGTCAAGAAGCGTCGCGAGTCCGCTGAGATGTATGCCGAGAACGGCCGCCAGGAACTTGCCGACGCCGAGCTCGCCGAAGCAGAGGTTTTCACCCGCTACCAGCCGGAACAGCTTGACGACGACGCCGTGAAGAACCTCGTTGCGGAATCCGTGGCCGAGGTTGCTGGCGATGATGCGCCGAGCATGAAGATCATGGGCCAGGTTATGAAGGTGGCTAAGGAAAAGGCCGCTGGCCAGGTCGATGGCAAGCGGCTTTCCGAGTCCGTTAAGGCTGCCCTGCAGGGCTAGCGCGACCTTTCGCCGTTTTCCCTTTTCGGCGATAAGCGTTGGAGCTGCCTTCTAGGGTGAACTAGAACGGCAGCAGCGGAATCAGATCCCGCAAGCTCGGCGCTGGCGGAGTGTTCGGGCGAGGGAACTGCGGTAGCGGATCCGGCCGGGTCGTCGTCGAGTCCGGTCGTGGCGACGGCGCTGGTGGCGGGGTCGGACGGCGGGTGCCATCGGCCACGCGGATTGTGACGGTGCCACCCTTGAGTAGTAGCGGCGGCTGATCCAACCCGACCACGATTCCGCGCGACTCGCCGGTGAGGGAGACTGTGCGTTCCTCTACCTTGTAGCCGGCCTTCTTAAGGGTCTCCCGGGCCTCGGCCTTCTGCATGCCCACCACATTCGGCATTTGGGTGATAGAGGTACCCAGTCCGTAGTCCGAATCCAGTGGTGGGAGGTTCTTTCCGCCATAGTCCTCGATGACCGGGCCGACTGCGCCGAACCATGTCCGCGCGGGCTCGCGACCACCAAAGAGGTTGCCGCTTGGGCACTGGCGCAGCGGCGACGTGCACAGCTCCGTGACCGTCGGGGTGTCGTTGTAGGCGTACACCGATCCGGCCAGACCGCCGGTGAAGCCCAGGAATGCCGCGGACTGGTTCGACTCGGTGGTACCGGTCTTAGCCGCGACTGGGCCTTCCCAATTCAGCTCTTTCGCGGCATCCTTCGCGGTGCCATCGGTGGCGTCATTGCTGAGCGCATTAGCGATCGCGTGCGCGACACCCGGCTCCACTGCCTGCTCGCACGGTGGCACATTCAGCTTGACCGCATTGCCCTTGGAGTCCGTGATCGACTCAATTGGAGAGGGCTCGCACCAGCGGCCATTGCTGGCCAGGGTGGCAGCGACATTGGACAGCTCAAGGTTATTCACCGCCGTCGGACCCAGCACGAATGAGCCGAGCTTATGCTCCGAGACATAGTCCGCCACCGAGGACTCACCATCAAAACTGCCCGGCTCCGTGTATGAGCGCATGCCCAGGCGTACCGCCATGTCCATCACGCCATCGACGCCGACCAGCTCCGAAATCTGAATAAAAGGAGTATTCGGCGACCGTGCGAGCGTCTCACGCAGCGACATCGACGGCGGGAAACTACCTACGTTCTCCACGCAGTACAGGCCCGGCGGGCAGCCCTCTGCGCCACCGGTGCCCAGCCCGGAGGCCTCATAACGACGCGGCACCGGGAAGTTGGTGTCAATACCCAGCCCCTTTTCCACCGCCGACGTCGCCGCGAAAATCTTAAAAATCGAGCCCGCGCCATTGCCCACCGGCGTAAATGGCTGAGGCTGCACGGTCTGCATTTGTTCCGCATCGAGGCCGTATACGCGTGACGACGCCATCGCGAGCAACTTCCTGGAGTCATCCCCAGGCTCAAGCAAACTCATAACCTCGGCTGCGCCATCCGCAGTCGGTGACGCCTGCTGACGCAGAGACTCCTGCACGCTGTCCTGCACACGCGGGTCCAGTGTGGTCTTCACATGGAAGCCACCGCGCTTGAGCTTCTCGGTCTCAATACCGTGGTTCTCCAAGTAGGAGACCACATAGTCACAGAAGAAACCGCGATCGCCCGCCGCGATGCAACCCTGCGGCAGGCGCTGAGGCTCCGGAAGAATACCGAGATCAGCTGCCTTGGCGTCCTGAGCCTCCTGCGGGCCAATTGCCCCCGTGGATTCCATAGCCGCAAGCACGTCGTTACGCCGTGCATGCGCACCTTCCGGATTTGTATACGGATCGAGCCCGGAGGACTGCTGAACCATGCCCGCGAGCAGAGCGGCCTGCGGGACATTCAGATCGGACGCGGGAATGCCAAAGTATGTCTGAGCTGCAGCTTCCACGCCGAACGCGCCATTGCCGAAGGGGACCAAGTTCAGGTACTTAGTCAGAATCTCGTCTTTCGTCAGCTCATCTTCCAGATCCAACGCGATGCGAATCTCGCGGATCTTGCGACCATAATCCGTGGCAGTAGCAGCGCGGCGCTCCGACTCCGACTCTGCGTCCACCAGCAGCGTGTGGTTCTTAATCAACTGCTGCTCAATTGTGGAGGCGCCTTCCTGCACCGACTGGGACATGAAGTTCTTTACCGCCGCACGAGCAGTACCCTTCCAGTCCACACCAGAGTGCTCATAAAAGCGCCTATCTTCCACGCTGACCAGCGCATCCTTCATAGCTGGCGAGATACGTTCCGACGGCACATTAAACCGCCGCTGATCATAGAGCCACGCAATTGGCTGATCATTACGATCCGTAATAGTGGTGACCCCCGGTGCGTCCTTAGAAATCACCGACCGCGACGCCGACGCGAATTCATCAGCCGTGCGCGCGACGAGGTAGGCCGAGCCGCCCACAAGAGGAAAGAGGGCGCTGGCCACAATCAACGCAGCCAACACAGTGGCAACGGAGAGCTTGAACAGCGTCGAACCTTTATTCACAGCAATCACACTACAAGGTAGGGCGGATTGAGCCGAAGTGAGTTTTCGAAAATCCGCCTAGAGACATGCCCGGCGAGCCCAGAAAAACGCCTGGCGAGCGGGGGAGGAGTGCTACGAGCGCCCTTACAATACCGGGCAACTCATCGTGTGGTGGTTTCTGGAAAAAGATTTTCATAGTGACGTAAATCACCCCCGTGCTTTTGTTGGAAAAAGTTGCCCCACCTGCATCGTTGCATTTAGAGCTGCGCCACGCCCACCCTCCCAGTGTGACCCAATCGACATTATTTGGTTGGTGTGAATAGACTTACAACAAAATTTCAGCACTATTTAGTTGAAACTATTTCGAAATAACGAAAATCGCAGGCACGAGGAGGCTACAATGACCGCCACGATTCCCGATCGCAACCGCACTGCTACTACGCCAGACTACGAGCTCGGTGTAGAGAGCTTCCGCGATCGTCAGGAGTGGGTCCCGCGCGCTAAGTGCCGCGATATTGACCCGGATAAGTTGTTCGTTCGCGGCGCCGCACAGCGCGAAGCCGCAGTTATCTGCCGCCACTGTCCAGTGGTTCTGCAGTGCCGTGCCGACGCTCTGGATAACCGCGTCGAGTTCGGCGTCTGGGGTGGCCTGACCGAGCGTCAGCGCCGCGCAATGCTGCGCGAGCACCCGGAAATTACTTCGTGGGCCGACTTCTACGCTGTGCAGTACGCAGCTCAGCGCAAGGCAAAGCTGGCTAAGTAAAGCCGCCGGACTGGCGGACAGCTGGCTAAGTAAAAACCGAACTTAGACCGAAGTAAAACTGAACCCCCAGCGCGCGAGGCTGGGGGACAGATAAAGTAGCTTCCATGACTACTAAATGGGAATACTTCACCGCACCGCTGCTCATTCACAACACCAAGGCCATCCTGGACAACTTTGGTGAGGACGGCTGGGAACTCGTCACCGTTCTCCCGGGCCCGACCGGCGAAAACCACGTTGGTTACTTCAAGCGCCCGAAGGCTGACTAATTACCTCGGTGTCTAGCACCTAACTAGCAACGGCGGTTGTGCTTTCGATTGGCAGCTGACTCACGGTTGGCTGCCATCTTTCTTTGGCCGGCTTTATTCGCCGGGCCCTTAGCCGCCGTGGAAAGGCTTAACTTAAATGAGCAACTCTGAATCTCGCACTCCTTCCCAAGCCCTCGAGGACCTCGGGCTTACCCTGCCTGCCGTTGCCGCGCCAGTTGCGGCCTACGTACCCGCAACGCGTACGGGCAACCTTGTTTTCACTTCCGGTCAGCTCCCATTCGTAAACGGTGAGCTCACCCACGTCGGCCACGTCGGCGCGGAAGTCACTGCTGAGGAGGCCAAGGAGGCCGCCCGCACCTGCGCTCTCAACGCTTTGGCCGCAGTCGATGCCGAGGTCGGTCTCGACAATGTCACCCGCATCGTGAAGGTCGTCGGCTTCGTCAACTCCGCCGCCGGATTCACTGGTCAGCCGGGCGTTATCAATGGAGCCTCGGAACTCTTCGGCGACGTCTTCGGCGAACGCGGCCAGCATGCTCGTTCGGCAGTGGGTGTGAATCAGCTTCCGCTGGACGCACCCGTGGAAGTCGAGATCATCGTTGAAGTAGCCCAGTAGCTGCTGTATTTGGTGCCGTGACCAGTGGGGATGTTGCGTTCTCCGGGACGTCGTAAAGCGTGCTTACACCCAAATGAGCCGAATTGGAGGGCGTAGCCCGCTCCCCGGATTGCACAACCACGTAGGATAGAGGACATGGAGCATCCTGCGTATAGCCAACTGCGTCAGATTTCTCAGTCCGTGGGCGTCGTTCTGTGCCCGAACCCCAGCTACTCTTCGCTGGAGGGTACGAACTCCTACGTTATTAAGGCTGAGGGGGATAGCCGCAGCATTGTCATCGATCCGGGTCCGGAGGACGAGGGACACCTGAACGTCCTCCAGCGCTATGCCGGCGACGTTGCGTTGATTCTGCTGACGCACCGTCATGGCGACCATGCTGATGGCGCCGCACGTTTCCGTCAGCTCACCGGCGCGCCGATTCGTGAGCTGGAGTCTCAGTACTGCGCGGGAGGTCAGGATCCGCTTGTCGACGGCGAACGTATCGTCCTCGACGGAGTGACTCCGCAGATTGAGGTCGTGGCAACCCCTGGTCACACCGCTGATTCTGTCTGCTACTTCATCCACACTGGTGATGGCGAGGATGATGTTGAAGGCATCGTTACCGGTGACACGATCGCTGGCCGCCACACCACTATGATTTCGGAGACCGACGGCGACCTGGGTAAGTACATGGAAACCCTGAAAATGCTGGATTCGCGCGGCAAGGGTGTTCGTCTGCTGCCTGGTCATGGTGCTGACCTGCCGGACATCACTGTAATGACGCAGAAGTACATTGAGCGTCGTAAGCTGCGCCTGCAGCAGGTGAAGGATGCCGTTGCCAAGCTGGGCGACGAAGCTACGGTCGACCAGATTGTGGATGAGATTTACACGGATGTCGATCCGGTGCTGCGTCATGCTGCTGAGCAGTCGACTCGTGTGACCCTGCGCTACCTGCGCGATCACGGGGAGTAATTGCTGGGCTTCGGCTTTGGCTTCGGCTTGGGCTTCGGCCGGTTGCTGGGCTGGTCTGGGCTGGGCTTAATTGAGACTGGGCTGAAGCCGAGCTTGAGTGAAGCTGAGCTTGACTCACCGCATGAAAAGAGCGTGTGACCTGCAGTTTTGCGGGTTGCGCGCTTTTTGTTTGGGGTAGTGCTGGTTGGGGTGGGCTAGTACCGGTTGGGTGGGTTGGCCTCGTCGGGGCCAGCTCAATCACTTATCGATGAGGTATCCACTTGTCGATGAGCTATAGCGCGCGCACAAGTGAACAGCGCATCGATAAGTGATTGATGCAAGGAGAAATCGGTGAATGGTGCATCGATAGGTGCCGGGAAAGCATCGATAAGTGGCAGAAAAGCGTCGATAAGTGCGCCAAACTTGGCCGGCATGGCAGGCCGGCATACCAGGTCAGCATGCCAGGCCAGCGGGGGAAGACAACAAAAATCCCGCGAGCCTCATGCGTTTCATGTGCTCCTACGGGAACCGGGGATCCAAAAGCAGAGGCTGCGGGATGTGAGTCGTTTGGGCAGCGCCACAAGCGCAACAAGCTAACGTGCGCCACAAGCTAACGTGCGCAACAAGCTAACGTGCGCGGCGGGCCAAACGCTCCGTATCGGAGATGAGCACGGACTTGCCCTCAAGGCGAATCCAGCCGCGGTGGGCGAACTCTGCCAGAGCCTTGTTAACGGTCTCTCGGGAGGCGCCGACGAGCTGTGCGATTTCCTCCTGAGTCAGGTCGTGGTTCACGCGGAGAGCAGAACCTTCCTGAACACCGAAGCGATTGGCCAGCTGAAGCAGGGACTTAGCAACGCGACCAGGGACGTCGGTGAAAATGAGGTCAGCCAGTGAATTGTTGGTGCGGCGCAGACGGCGGGCCAGCATGCGCAGCAGCTGAGCTGGAACATCAGGGTGCGAACCAACCCATTCCTGCAGCTGATCGGCACTCATGGACGCGGCGGAAACTTCGGTGACGCAGACCGCCGAGGAGGTGCGCGGGCCCGGGTCGAAGATGGAGAGCTCGCCGAACATGTCGGACGGGCCCATGATGGTCAACAGGTTTTCACGACCGTCGGCTGAGCGACGAGCCAGCTTCACCTTGCCATCAATAATGATGTAGAGCCGATCGCCCGGCTCCCCCTCATTGAAGATGGTGGTTCCACGCGGGAAGCGAACCGTCTCGAGCTCGCCGAGCAAGGCCTGCACAGCCTCCTGGTCGACTCCCTGAAATACACCGGCCCGGGAGAGAATCTCCTTGACGTCATCCACGGTAAAATTCTCCTGTCTTGGGCCACTAACCACCGTAAATACAGGCCAGCAGCCGCCAAATTAGCACTCGACTACAGATTGCAGTGGCCAAACAGGAAGAGAAACTGCCCCGTCCCACTAGTTCCACTACTTTCGGTCTTTCCCGGTAACGCCGCTGCCAGCCTTCAAGGCAGGTTCATCCCTGGGCGAATTTCACGACAAATCGCCTCTACAGATGCATCCCAAAACTACGCCGTCACCAAGATGTGATAAGCACCACTGTAGCAAAAGAGCCACTGCGCCTGTGGGGAATTCTGGTGAAAAGCCGCTGAACTGTGTATTTATAACTAACAATTCGCTAACGGTGTTCCAAGATGTGGTGGGGCATGACTTCTTTGGTTTTTGACCGAATATGCCCGAGCTGCTACCGGTTCCATCCGCATCCCGGACGAATCTAAAGATTCAGCTCGCGAAAGGTGCGCACGCGAATTGCAATCCGGGGTAGCCGATACACTACGACCATGGATACGACCGGCAAGGCATCGTCGATAAGCAAGCATCAGACGATAAACAAACCCCAGCCCACGCACCCGCAGGGATCCCTGACGTCGAAGAAGCGTCGGGCGGTGGGGGCGCATCCGGCGGCGCGGGGGAAGGAGACGCGCCTGGGTATGGTGCGGCGCGCGCGGCGGATTAACCGCACGCTGGCGGTGGCATACCCGAATGCGCACTGTGAGCTGGACTTTCGTAATCCGTATGAGCTTGCGGTGGCGACGATTCTGTCGGCGCAGTGTACGGACGTGCGGGTGAATATGACCACGCCGGCGCTGTTCGCTAGGTACCCCACCCCTGCCGATTTGGCGGTTGCGAATCAGGAAGAAGTCGAGGAGCTCGTTCGACCGACGGGTTTCTATAGGAATAAGGCCGCCAACATTATCGGTTTTGCGCAGGGGGTGATGGAGCAGCACGGCGGCGAGGTTCCGGGCACGTTGGAGGAGCTGGTGAAGCTGCCGGGCGTGGGGCGAAAGACGGCAAATGTGGTGCTGGGGAATGCTTTTGGGGTGCCGGGTTTGACGGTCGATACGCATTTTGGGCGTCTGGTGCGGCGCATGGGTCTCACAGAGCAGGAAGATCCGGTGCGCGTGGAGCACGAGATGATGGAGGTGCTACCGCGCGCGGAGTGGACGTGGTTTTCGCACCGGCTGATTTTCCACGGTCGCCGGGTGTGTCATTCGCGTCGGGCGGCGTGCGGGGCGTGCTTCTTGGCGGCAGATTGCCCGTCGTATGGCGTCGCGGGGCCGGCGGAGCCGGAGACTGCGGAGAAGTTGATTAAGTCAGACGACAGGGAATGGCTTCTCTACCTGGCCGGTCTTAATGACGGCTACAGTGGGGAGGAACTTTCCGCGCTTGACGACGGGGATAGCGCGCGCATCACCACAGCGACACAGGACTAGTCGAGGAGCACTTTTCGTGAATGAGCAGGGCGGTCATAGTCACAATGGTGGCCACTATGAGGATCGGCAGGTGGACGTTAACCGTTCGGCATCGCTGATTACGCTGCTCATCGCGGGAGTTAGCATTGTGGGTCTGGTGATTTTCGCGATTGTGAATACCACTGATGGCAATGACGAGACCGATGGTGGTGGGACCGGATCTGGTGTGAGTGTCGGTGCGGATGGCGCTGGCAGTGATGGCGATGGCCGTGATGGTGAAGTGGATGGTGCGTCGGCAGCGCCAGCGATGTCGAAGGATGAGATCGCGGCGGTAGCGGGTAGTGGCTCACTGACCGGTGTGCGCTTGCCGCTGTTGGCGGAGTCGGGAGACTCGGCAGGCCAGGACAACGAGGCTGGGCAAGTGGAACTGGTGGACATGGGGCAGGTCGTCGAGGGCAAGCCGACAGTGCTTAATGTCTGGGCGTGGAACTGTGCGCCGTGTCGCCAAGAGCTACCGCTTATTGAGCAATGGGCCAAGGACAATCCGGACGTGCAGGTGGCGACGGTGCATGCGGCTCGTGAGGCGGGGCGTGGCCAGGCCTTCCTGCAGGAAATCGGAGTGAAGCTACCGACCTACTCGGACACGGTCGACGTGGTCGGACCAGCGTTGAATCTACCGCGAGTTGTGCCCATCACCGTGGTGTTTAAGGCAGATGGCACGGTGGCGACCATTCATCCTGGTGAATTCACCGATGCGCAGCAGATTACGGATCTCGTGCGAGGTGCATTGAAGTGACTCAGGGACAGTCGTGGAATCGTGACGCAAGCTCGGGGCTGTATCTGCCGAAATGGTTGACCAATAGTTTGCCGCCGCACCTGGTCAGTGCTGATCACGACGCGGCAGGTCACGCCAGCAGCGCCAGCCACGCCACAACAGGCCACTCGGAGCAGCAGGTGGCCGGTCGCTCCGCTTCGTCGTCAAGCGTGAAGCGTGCGTTTGCGAAGTTGCGGCGAGACTCCTCGACGCAGGAGAAACCGTTGCGGAATCCGGCGCGGTCGGCGGTGTTGGTGCTGATCAGCGGTGATGCGGAGGCGCACCAACGGCCGGAGGATGCCAGCGTGGTACTTACGCACAGGGCGACAACCCTGCGTAAGCATGCAGGCCAGATGGCTTTTCCGGGCGGTCGTGTCGATCCCGAGGACGTGGATGAAATCGATACCGCGCTGCGTGAAGCCGAGGAAGAAACCGGCCTGAACCGAGAGACGGTGACGCCGGTGCGGGTGCTGGACTCGATTGACATTTCGCGGACTGGCTTCGCGGTGAATCCGGTGTTGGCGTATTGGCATGCACCGCATCCGCTGCGTGTGGTCGACCCCGCAGAGACGGAATCGGTGCTCAATGTGCCAATTAGCCATCTGACGAATCCGGACAACCGCATGATGCTGGGCTATCACGGCTGGACAGGGCCGGCATTTAAAGTTGGCGACTTCATCGTTTGGGGATTTACCGGCGGCGTGCTGTCCTACTTGCTGGATGTGGCCGGCTGGTCGGAACCGTGGGACGACACCAACGTCCAGAAACTTTTGCCAGTGCTCGCGCGTTCCGCTAATGGTGAAAAACTGTCCGTACTGAAGGGAGGCCGACGATGATGCCTGCAATCGCTGTGTTTGACGTTGCGCTGCTGGCGGTCTTCATTTTCGCGCTTATCGTCGGCTGGCAGCAGGGCGCCGTCTCGTCGATTATGGCCATTTTGGGCGTTGTCCTGGGCTTGGTCATTGGTGTGCCCTTGGCGCCGCTAGCTATGGCGCAGGTCGAGAACCAGTCGGGAAAGGTTCTCTTGGGCCTCGGCACGGTGATTCTGTTGGCGTTGATTGGTCATGCGGTGGGAACAGTGGCAGGGCAGTCGCTGCGGAATACCATTCGCTCGCCGTTGGCCGTCGGCCTGGATTCGAGCCTCGGTGCCATCGTGCAGTCCGTGACTGCGCTGGTAGTGACATGGATGATTGCCGTGCCGCTGGCCACCGCCGTGCCCGGGCAGTTCGCCGACTGGGTGCGTGAGTCCAAGGGCATGAACCTCATTGACCAGGTCGCGCCCGACGAATGGAGCGACGGCTTCAGTGGCATCCTCCGTCAGCTTCGCGATGATGGAATGCCCGCCATCGCTCCGCCATTCGGCTACAAGCAGAACGTCCCCGATGAACCCGTCGACCCCAATGTGATTTCGCAAGGTGTCGTCGACAGTATTCGACCGTCCATCGTCCGCGTCTTGGGCGAAGCCCCGCAGTGCGAACGTTTGCTGCAGGGTACTGGCTTTGTCATCGCGCCGGATTTGATTCTGACAAACGCGCACGTGGTCGCTGGCGCCACCACTGTTCGGCTGGAAACCGTGGTCGGCATGGCTGACGCGAACGTCGTGCACTACGATCCGCTTGACGACGTCGCACTGCTCCGAACCACCGACCTACCCCTGGAGCCCATGCAGTGGGCGGATCAGGAAGCTCGTCCGGGCGATGACGCGGTAGTGCTGGGCTTTCCCGAGTCCGGCCCCTTTAAGGCCACACCTGCGCGCGTGACGGAGAACATCATTATTCGAGGCCCGGATATTTATTCGTCGACCAGGCACGAGCGTCAGGCCTATGTTCTGAAGGCAGATGTGCGCCACGGTAACTCGGGCGGCCCACTGATTACGCCGCAGGGCCAGATCCTGGGCTTGGTCTTCGGTGCCGGTGTGAACAATGACCAGACTGGTTACGCGCTGACGCACGCCGAGGTCCAGCCACACATCGATGAGGCGATGGATAACTACGGAGCGATCAGCACGCAGGAGTGTGTGGCGGGGTAAGCGGAAAGTTGTGTGTCTGTGGGCAGGTCAGCCCCAGCTGCAACCGCAGGAGAGTTCCGGCTAGCTTCAGCCGAGCCTGAGTCTAAGACCCCTCCGGCAACCAGTCCAAGTGATCCCTGATTGCCTGCACCACAGCCTGAGGTTTCTCTGCCGGCAGGAAGTGCCCACAATCCGGCACAACGCGCACGTGACTCGAGCTGAGCTCCACTAGCGCACGTGGGGTACGAGTGTCCTGCTCGCCGACGAGCAGCACCGTGTGCTCATCGCTTTTCGACGGGCCCTCCATCGCACTCAACCACTTGCGGAAAGCGGCCGGAGCCGGCCGCGTCCACCAATTCATGTGAGCCAGTGCAGGACGGAGTGCACCACTGGCCAGGCTGTCAGCCATGAGTTCCGCGGTCTGTTTTCCCTCGGGGGTCTCGGCAAACCCCTGCCCGGTGGTGGACATGGACTCGCGCACGATGCGGTCAATAAGCCGCTGCTGGCGAGCCTCAGCCGCCTGCGTGCTGAACTTATTGCGACGCAACTGCGGTACCCGTGGCCGCGAGTCCCACCACGAACGGCGCAGCAGAGGAGCCAGGCTACTGCGGAAGTCCTCCGACCACGGGCTCTTCAACTGGTTCAGCCACACTTTCGGATGTGCAGCACCACAACCAATAATTCCGGAGACAAGATTGGGCTGCCGCGAAGCCAACGTCCACGCCACCCAGGTGCCGAACCCCTGACAGACCAGCAGCGCGGTCGAGTGCCCCAACGAGCGAATCGATGAGGCGATGTCCTGGGCCGCCTCAAACGGATCGTAGCCTTGCGGTGTTCGGTCGGACTGACCGTAGCCACGCATAGAAATAGCCACAGCGTGCACGGGGAGGGGGTCGCCAGAGTCGTCGTTAAGCAGTGGCAGAACCTCGCGCCATTCAAACCAACCGCCAGTCGAGCCGTGAATAAACAACACGAGCGGATCGGAGGGGCGGCCGCACTCGGCGATGTGTAGGCGCTGGCCGCGGACGTGAATGAGACGATGACGCCAGGGGCCAGTGAGAGAATCGCTGAGGGAGGTCATGAGGGGAAAATACCTTTTCCGAAGGGCTTAAACCGGGACTGAATAAGACAAAAGGGCGAGACCAACAAGTCCCGCCCAATTTCTTTTAAGCCTTTAGGTGTACATACCGTTCGACTGCGAAGACTTCTTCGCCGACCCCGACGGCACGACCCCCTTCAGCTCCTGCATCGACTCGATGGTCTTCTCCGGCTTGCGGATCGACTTGACCTTCTTCAGACCCAGCAGTGCTGCAACACCGGCGATGACCAGCATCAGAACGAAAACGATGAGGAATGCAGCCCAGGTTGGCAGCCAAACATCCAGCAGCCAGCCGAGGAAGAAGAAAAAGAAGAACGAGGAGTACAGTGCGACGACGCCGGCAACCGCGAAGAAGCCACCGCCAACTGCGCCCTTCTTAGCCTCGCCAGCAATTTCGGCCTTGGCCAGCTCAATCTCAGAGCGAACCAGAGCGGAAATCTGCGAAGAAGCATTAGACACGAGCTGGCCGACGCTAGCATCACCCGATGCGTTGCTATCCACATCACTCAGCGGGATAGCGGTAACACGCGGTTCGGTGCCGTCGGTAAAGAGACCCTTCGTATCGTCGTTGCTCACGTGTACTTCCTCCTACGCAGATGGTTGGAAAAGATGGTTTGAAACTTTAAAACTGCAGTTACAAACTGCCATACTACCTCTGATTGTGGGTAGGGCGCGCCATAAGGGCGAAAAAGCCAAGAACTCGTTGGAGTTTTTCTCATCTTTGACCATTTCTATATAAGTTTGTCACTTACTTAGCGGTGAAGAATTAGGGTGTGGGATATGAACAATCAGCCTGAGAACGTGCGTGGAGCCGATGGAGTTGGTGCCGGTGCCGGCAATGCTGTCGGCAATGGCGCCGGTGTCGGAAAGGGTGGCCTAGCTGGCATGAGCCTGGGTGTGTCCTCCGTGTCGGCGAAGAAGCGCGCAGAGCGTGAGGCAGCGCAGGCGAAGGCATCTGAATCGGGTGCCGGTGGCGCTGACAGTGCTCCCGCCGCTGCTATTCCGCAGCTTGACCCCAAGGACCCCCTCGCGCCCCTGTGGCAGCTCGACGGCGTTGCACACGCGGCTGATGTCGCGGCCAAGGCCATCCAGTCCGTCCATAGGCACAAAGCCAACCTGCGCAAGCACAACGTCACCGGTTCCGAGTCGGTCCTGCGTGGCGCTCGGGCATCGGCGTGGCTAGAAGGCGGCGAGCCATCGCTTCCCGACGACGGCAACATCACCGATCCCGTACTCGCAGCAGCCCTGCGGGTTGCCGACACCATTTCCCCGGAGTCAATTGGTGAGACCACTCGCGTGTGGCAGCGCGCTCCGCAGCAGGTGCTGGCCAAGTTTGCGTTGAACGCATCGCCCGCAGGTGAAACTGAAGACGGTTCCGAGGCGCGGATGAAGGCCGGCCGTCCGGTCGGTGACGACAAGCTCTCGTCTGCGATGAAGGAGCAGCGTCTGCACGTGCTCGGTGACTTCATCACTGGCCGCAGCCAGATTCATGCTGGTGTGCTCTCGGCGATTGTGCACGGTGAGCTGCTGACTCTGCGCCCCTTCGAGTATCACAACGGCATCATCGCCCGCGCCGCCTCGCGACTGACAACTGTCGCAACCGGCCTGGATCCGCGTGGCTTGGCCGTGCCCGAGGTCTACTGGACTCGCCACCGCCAGGAGTATGTCGAGGCCGCAGAGGGGTTTGCGTCGGGAAGCGCCGATGGCCTGCGTGCGTGGATTCTCCTGCACCTGGAGGGGCTGAAGGCCGGTGCCGTGGAAGCGCGCGGTATCGCCGAAGCGGTGTAGGCGGGCCGGCTGCCGGATGGTGGGTTAGTCGGCCTTTGACTCGTCGTCGTTGTTGCGCAGTGCCAACAGCGTCGCACCCGCGCCAAGCGCCAGTGTGACGCCGGCAAGAATTGCAGCATTGCGTTTCGACGGCGCGCGAAACAGCGGGACGGGATTCCGGAATTGGCGCACAGGCCACTCACGTTCCGTCGCAATCTTGCGCAGGGCGCGATCGGGATTGACCACAACGGGATGGCCGACTGCAGACAGCATGGGCTCATCAGTGATGGAATCCGAGTACGCAAAGCATTCGGCCAGGTCGAACTGGCGCTTTTCCGCTATCCGACGCATCTGCACGGCCTTGTTTTCGCCTCGGCAGAAGAACTCCGTTTCACCCGTGAAGAGCCCATCGCGGACCTCCAGCTCGGTGGCCACCACGTTGTAGACACCGAGCGCCTGCGCAATGGGCTCAACAATCTGCCGAGCCGATGCCGAGATAATGAACACCTGATGCCCCTGTGCGCGGTGTTCACGAATGAGCTCCAATGCCTCGGCGTAGATGTACGGCGTGATGTTCTGCTCTAGGGTTTCGATGGCGACCTGGCGCAGCTCCCTGGCGCTGTGACCAGCGATAAGGGCGGAAAACTGCTCGCGGGTGGCCTCCATTTGCGCCTCATCGTGTCCCTGCGACATGTATAGGGCATGGCTGAGCGCCATTTGCAGCATGTCTGTCGGCGAAATGATGCCGCGCTCGAGGAATTGCTTGTTGAACGCATATGCCGAGCTCTTGGCAATAATGGTTTTATCCAGGTCAAAGAACGCAGCGACGCGAGAGTCAGCGGTGGCGTGGAGGCCTGCAGCGATTTGGGCATCTTTAGAGCTGCTCGTGTCCGTAGAAGCGCGCGGCTGCGGCGTTGTTGAAGCCTTGTTCTCGCCGGTGTTCATAGACTCCGAGCTTACCCATGGATGTCGGGCACGGGGAGAGCATTATGAGTGTTTAACTGCTGGGTGGGGAACTGGGGCGATTGGGGCGTGGCAGTTTTGGGCGCGATTAATCGAGGAGACGTGACATCGAACATATTGGGCATTAAATCCTTTGAAAGGTATTTGCAGATTCCTCGGGATATGTAATACTTGGACGTGGCTGGCCCCTTCTTGTTCTTTTTAGAAACAGACTGCGAGGCCGCCCCGGCTCAATCCCCCCCCCGAGCCGGTTAAAGACGCCTCGCGCCAATCCCCCCCCCCGGCGCGGGGCGTCGCCCCTTTTTGCCCAATGTTGAGGGTTATGTAGAAAAAGTTACAGGCTGCAAATGTGAAACTGTATGAGTTTAGGGTTAAGTAGCAAAAAGTGTGTCTGACTTTCAG